>NZ_NGFN01000227.1 GCF_002148965.1 Streptomyces swartbergensis
GCACCCGCCCCCCGTCGAACGGATCGGCGAGCACCTGCCCCTCGTCGGGCCCGAAGCCGACCACGAAATGCCCCGGCAGAGCCACCCCGTACACCGGCGCCCCGGCCCGCCGGGCCACCTCCATCCACACCACGGACAGCAGGATCGGCAGCCCACGACGCCGCACCAGCACCTCGTGCAGCAGTGAGGACTCCAGGCGCTGGTAGTCGGCCGGGGCGCCGTGAAACCCCAGCCGGTCCCCGAGCAGCTCCCGCACGGCGACCGCCCACGCCCGCGGCCCCCCGGGCCGGTACGGCAGCAGCCCGGCCAGCCGGTCCAGCTCGACCTGCGCGGCGTCCATGCCCGCCTCGTCCAGCGCTCCGTCCGCCTCCGCGCCCACCAGCAGGCACAGCGTCGACAGATCGGGCCGCTCGGACCGGGCCTCTTCGGCGAACCGCCGCCGCAGCTCCGCGGAACGCTCGGGGGACGGGGGATACGGGGGACGCATAGCTGGCTCGTGCCCTCTCACGACGATCGGTTACCGGCCGGAGTCGCGGTCATCCGGCTCCCGGTAGTGGTGGTAGGCGTGGTGCGCGGCGAAACCCATCCCGGCGTACAACGCCCTCGCTCCCTCATTCTCGGCCTCGACCTGGAGCCACGCGGCCGACGCGCCCTCGTCGAGGGCCCGCCGGGCCAGCGCCGCCATCACGGCCGTGCCCAGCCCCTGCCGCCGCACATCCGGATCGACCTCGACCGCGGCGAACCCGGCCCACCGCCCGTCGACGACACACCGCCCGATGGCGGCCGGAGCGGCCCCCGCCGAACCGGGCACGGTCGCGAACCACACCGACGGCCCGCTCCCCAGCACCCGCAGCGCGACCTCGCTCACGCCCTTGCGCTGGTACCGGGCCAGCCACGCCTCGTCGGCCTCCCGGGACAGCACGACCCCCGACGGCTCGGCGAGGTCGGCGACCGGCGCCAGCGGCCCGACCCACAGCTCGGCGGTCACCTCCCGGACCCAGCCCCGCGCCTCCAGCTCCGCGCACAGCAGCTCCTGCGTGCCCTCGGCGCCGGTCGCGGTCTGGACGTAGGCGGGCAGGCCGCGCTCGCCGTACCACCGCCGAACGGTGTCGAGGGCCTCGTCCAGGGACACGCCCGGGTCACCGAGCGGCAGCACCGAATTGGCCCGCCGCGTGAACCCGGACGCGGCCCGCAGCTCCCAGTCCCCGAGCCGCTCGCTCTCCACGGGCCTCCAGGCCCGCGCGGCGACCCGGGCCAGCTCCTCGTAGGAGGCGGCCGGACCCCGGCGACGCGCCGGCGCGGCGGGTACGACCTTGCCCGCGACCAGCGCGGATTCCGCGATGCGGACGCTCTCGCCACCCTTCCGTGTGATCAGCAACACACCTTTGTCCCATGATGTGAGAACTCCGACCGTGTCGGTGAACTTCTCACCCGGAGGAGCATGTTCGATCAAGCTCCGTACCGAGACCCGTTTGCCCACGTCAGCAGCGGTGATACGGACCTCGAGTCGCCCGGCGGCAGAGATTTCCACAGGTCAGTTCACCCCTCCTGTTCGGATCATGCCCAGGAACGGAGATACTAGGGGCGGGCATCGACGACGCCGCGCTCCCGCGCGCCAGGCGGCGGAGCCTGAGGAGGCCCGCCAGCGCCCTATCGAGGAGGAACGACAGCGTGACCTACGTCATCGCGCAGCCTTGTGTCGACGTCAAGGACAAGGCGTGCATCGAGGAGTGCCCGGTCGACTGCATCTACGAGGGCTCCAGGTCCTTGTACATCCACCCGGACGAATGCGTCGACTGTGGTGCCTGTGAGCCGGTCTGCCCGGTCGAGGCGATTTTCTACGAGGACGACACTCCGGAGGAGTGGAAGGACTACTACAAGGCGAACGTCGAGTTCTTCGACGAGCTCGGCTCGCCCGGCGGCGCCAGCAAGCTGGGGCTGATCGAGCGCGACCACCCCTTCATCGCCGCGCTGCCGCCGCAGAACCAGTAAGGGCGGCCCGCAGCAGCGCCGCCTCGGTCCCGTACGGCCCCATCAGCCCGCTGATCGCCGTACGGGGCCGAGGCGTTTGCCGTAGCCCGGCTCGTACGTGCCAGAAAGTGAGCCAGAACCCGTGTCCGCAGTCTCCGACCGTCTCCCCACCTTCCCCTGGGACAAGCTGACGCCGTTCAAGGCCACGGCCGCCGCCCATCCGGACGGCATCGTGGACCTGTCGGTCGGCACCCCGGTCGACCCGGTCCCCGAGCTGATCCAGAAGGCGCTGGTCGCCGCGGCGGACTCCCCGGGCTACCCGACCGTCTGGGGCACGCCCGAGCTGCGCGACGCGATCACCGGCTGGGTCGAGCGCCGCCTCGGCGCCCGGGACGTCACCCACCGCCACGTCCTGCCGATCGTCGGCTCCAAGGAGCTCGTCGCCTGGCTCCCGACCCAGCTGGGTCTCGGTCCAGGCGACCGGGTGGCCCACCCGCGCCTGGCCTACCCGACGTACGAGGTGGGCGCCCGACTGGCCCGCGCCGAGTACGAGGTCTACGACGATCCGACGGAGCTGGACCCCGAGGGCCTGAAGCTCCTCTGGCTGAACTCCCCGTCCAACCCGACGGGCAAGGTCCTGTCGAAGGCGGAGCTCACCCGGATCGTCGCCTGGGCCCGTGAACACGGCGTCCTGCTCTTCTCCGACGAGTGCTACCTGGAGCTGGGCTGGGAGGCCGAGCCGGTCTCGGTGCTGCACCCGGACGTCAACGGCGGCTCGTACGAGGGCATCGTCGCCGTCCACAGCCTCTCCAAGCGCTCGAACCTGGCCGGCTACCGGGCGGCGTTCCTGGCCGGCGACCCCGCGGTCCTGGCTCCCCTCCTGGAGATCCGCAAGCACGGCGGCATGATGACGTCGGCACCGACCCAGGCGGCGGTGATCGCGGCCCTCGGCGACGACGACCACGTCCGCGTCCAGCGCGAGCGCTACGCCGCCCGCCGCGCCCTCCTGCGCGAGGCCCTCCTCGCCCACGGCTTCCGCATCGAGCACAGCGAGGCCAGCCTCTACCTGTGGGCCACGCGCGGCGAATCCTGCTGGGACACGGTGGCCCACCTGGCCGAACGAGGCATCCTCGTGGCCCCGGGCGACTTCTACGGCCCGGCAGGCGCGCAGTTCGTCCGAGTGGCTTTGACGGCGACGGACGAGCGGGTACGGGCGGCAGTGGATCGGCTGAGCAGGTAACGGTTGCCGCTGTGGGCAGTCGTTCGGCCGGCGCCGGAACGAACCGAAGGGGTCCAGGGAAATCCCTGGACCCCTTCGGCGGTAAGAGCCCGGTGTCAGCCGACCGGCAGGCCCTTCGCCGGCAGCGAGCCCGTAGACGGCACCCCGCCCTTCGTCAGGGAGTCCGTCGGCAGACCCCCCTGCGCCGAACCAGCCGCGTCACCGACGAGCTGTCCGGCGGAGCCCGCCGCGTCACCGGCCGCCTTCTGCGCGAGGGGCGTGGTCTTCTTGACCGTCTTGCCGCCGATCTTGCCCGCGGCCGGCACCGCCTTCTTGACGGTCTTGCCGCCGGTGTCACCCGCGGACTTGGTGACGTCCTGCGCCGCGCCGTCGACGGTGTTGCCGACGTTCGCCCCGTCCAGGGCGGTCAGCCCGCCGAGGTTCGGGTTGGCCGGCAGCTCGGGGGCCGCACTGGCGGAGCCGGCCGCACCGACCCCGGCAGCCGCTCCCGCAGCGACGATCAGCGCGGCACGGGCGATCCGGCGGGTCAGGGGGAGGGACATGGTGCTCCTTCGACGGAGAGAACAGTGTGGTTCGTGAAGTGTCCGACCGGGTCCGGGAGTTGATCGACTGGCTGTTGATCGCCCCGGCTCGGACGCAGTGACTACCGCTCGAAACCCTCGAAGGTTGCGGCGCCGCAACGTAAAGAGTTGGTAATGCGTCGCATAATCTGCTGCGGAAAAACGGGCAAAAAGACCCCCGCCGGAAAGACTGCCGAATCCTTCCAGCCCTTTGCCCCCAAGGTTTTCACGGACTCCCGGGTGAGGGCGTGAAAACCTGCGCGCACCGTCGCGGCAAAGCCGCGCGGGCAACCCTCACGGGTGAGTTCCCGTACCCCTGCCCGATCCAGGGGGTGTCCGCAAAGTCCCGTCGTCCGCCCGGAGGGCGGGCCCTGCGGCGAGAGTGCGTGCCGGGCGTCGCGGGCAGGCGGAACTTTGCGGACACCCTCTAGTGCATCGTGACAATACGGACGGCGCCCGCGTCCCGCTCCGCGCCCGCCGTGCCCTTCGCCGGGACGTCCCGCCACTCGCTGGCGGTGTTCCCGGCGACCCACTCCCGCCCCGCGTACGTGACGCGTGCGATGTGCAGCTCGGAGGCGTTGGCCACGGCCCAGTGCGCCAGCTGCCAGCCGCGCTGTTCCGCGCTCTGCCCGGTGGCGGCACCGGTGTCGGCGGTCACCGGCAGCGTCATGGTCCGCCCGTCGGACCCGCCCGTATCGCTCGGGGACGGCGTCGGAGAGGCCGCCGACGAGCGGCCCACCTCCGCACCGGCCGGCTCCAGCACATCACGCCCGAAGTCCCGCACGAGCGCGGCACGCACCCCGTCCGGGCCCGTCGCCCGGGTCGCGGCCGGGCGGCCCTCGCAGGTCAGCGTGGCCGCGGACTGCCCGGTGAGAGCCGCGGCGAGCAGTGCCGCGTCCGGCTCGTGCTTGGCGTAGGCGTGCGGGAAGCCGCTGCGCTGCACGCGCTGCGCGGCGACGGTGAGGGGCAGCCGCGTGTAGCCGGGCACCTTGACCAGGTGGTCGTAGAACTCGCCGGCCGAGTACGTCGGGTCCATGATCTCCTTCGGCGTGCCCCAGCCCTGCGAGGGCCGCTGCTGGAACAGGCCGAGCGAGTCCCGGTCGCCATGGTCGATGTTGCGCAGGCTCGACTCCTGGAGCGCGGTCGCCAGCGCGATGGTCACGGCACGCTCCGGCAGGCCGCGCCCGTCACCCACGGCGGCGATCGTCGCCGCGTTCACCGCCTGCTCGGGCGAGAACTCGTACGACGCCCCGTCGCCCTTGCCGGAGACGACTTTGCAGCCCGGTCCGCCGGTTCCTCCGGTGACGTACTGCACCACGAGGTAACCGGCGATCGCGAGCAGGATCACGAACGCGGACCCGCATCGGAAGAGGCGGCCGCGACGCTTGGGAGGAGAGGACGGCTCTGGCACGCCGTACAAGGTACTGGAGAGTACGGAGTGCCTTGTGCCGGGTGTGGACAGTGTGCACAGGCCTGGCGCGTTAGGGTCGACGGCATGGCCGACACCTCTCTTGACCTCACGCTGGATGCCGCAGAGCTCACCGCCCGGCTCGTCGACTTCCCTTCCGAGAGCGGCACCGAGAAGCCGCTCGCGGACGTGATCGAGACCGCGCTGCGCGCGCTGCCCCACCTGACGGTCGAGCGGTTCGGCAACAACGTCGTGGCGCGGACGGACCTGGGCCGCCCGGAGCGGGTGATCCTGGCCGGTCACATCGACACCGTCCCGATCGCGGACAACGTCCCCTCCCGGCTCGACGAGGACGGCGTCCTGTGGGGTTGCGGCACGTGCGACATGAAGTCGGGCGTCGCGGTCCAGCTGCGCATCGCGGCCACGGTCCCGGCCCCCAACCGCGACCTGACCTTCGTCTTCTACGACAACGAGGAGGTCGCCGCGGAGCTGAACGGCCTCAAGCACGTCGCCGAGGCGCACCCCGAGTGGCTCCTGGGCGACTTCGCGGTCCTCCTGGAACCGTCGGACGGCCAGGTGGAGGGCGGCTGCCAGGGCACGCTGCGGGTGCTGCTGAAGACCAAGGGCGAGCGGGCCCACTCGGCGCGCGGCTGGATGGGCTCCAACGCGATCCACGCGGCCGCCCCGATCCTGGCCCGCCTGGCCTCCTACGAGCCCCGCCGGCCGGTGATCGACGGTCTGGAGTACCGCGAGGGCCTGAACGCGGTCGGCGTCACCGGGGGAGTGGCCGGCAACGTCATCCCCGACGAGTGCGTCGTGACCGTCAACTTCCGCTACGCGCCCGACCGCACGCCCGAGGAGGCCGTGGCCCACGTCCGGGAGGTCTTCGCGGACTGCGGCGTGGACGAGTTCGAGGTGGTCGACCACAGCTCGGCGGCGATGCCGGGCCTGTCCCACCCGGCGGCGAAGGCGTTCATCGAGGCGGTGGGCGGCACCCCGATGCCGAAGTACGGCTGGACGGACGTGTCCCGCTTCTCGGCCCTGGGCGTCCCCGCGGTCAACTACGGCCCGGGCAACCCCCATTTGGCGCACAAGCGGGACGAGCGCGTGGAGATCGCGAAGATCCTCGCGGGCGAGGAGCGCCTGCGGACCTGGCTGACGGCCTGACCGGCCGGAACGCCATCGTGTTTACGGCGCTCGATCGCGGACATGCTCACGTCCCTCGTTCGTAACCCGCGTAGATCTACGCTGAGGCGGAACGACCGGCACGACGGAGGGAGCGCACATGGCGACCGGCAACCCCGAGGGAAAGAAGCAGCCGCCGGAGGAACAGCGCCTGGGCCCGGTCCTCCGGCGGCGGGGGCAGGTGCAGGCCAGCACCACCGACCAGCGGCTGCTGGACGAGCGGGCCCCGTCCGACTGGGTGCACACCGACCCCTGGCGCGTGCTGCGCATCCAGTCGGAGTTCATCGAGGGCTTCGGCGCGCTCGCCGAACTCCCGCCCGCGATCAGCGTGTTCGGCTCGGCCCGGACACCGGCGGACTCGCCCGAGTACGACGCGGGCGTCCGGCTGGGCAGGGGACTGGTGGACGCGGGCTTCGCGGTCATCACGGGCGGCGGCCCAGGCGCCATGGAGGCGGCCAACAAGGGCGCCCTGGAGGCCAAGGGCATCTCGGTCGGCCTCGGTATCGAGCTGCCGTTCGAGCAGGGTCTGAACCCGTACGTCGACATCGGCCTCAACTTCCGCTACTTCTTCGTCCGGAAGATGATGTTCGTCAAGTACGCCCAGGGCTTCGTCGTCCTGCCCGGCGGCCTCGGCACTCTCGACGAGCTCTTCGAGGCCCTCACCCTCGTCCAGACCCAGAAGGTCACCCGCTTCCCGATCGTCCTCTTCGGCAGCGAGTACTGGGGCGGCCTGGTCGACTGGCTCCGCCACACGGTCATCGCCCAGGGCAAGGCCGCGGAGAAGGACCTCCTCCTGTTCCACGTCACGGACGACGTGGACGAGGCGGTGGCACTGGTGTCGAAGGAAGCGGGCAGGTAGAGGCGAGCCGGGCTTCCTGGCCGACCGAGTCGGGCGGCGGATGGG
Source organism: Streptomyces swartbergensis (assembly GCF_002148965.1). GTDB lineage: Bacteria > Actinomycetota > Actinomycetes > Streptomycetales > Streptomycetaceae > Streptomyces > Streptomyces swartbergensis. The sequence goes on from NZ_NGFN01000227.1 coordinate 7,269, forward strand.
CATAGGCCGGGGGTCCAGGGGGCGGAGCCCCCTGGTACCTCAGGTCAGCGCCCTAGGCCAGCCCACGCCGGGCAACGGCAGGCTCCCGCCACCCCGCGATCGCCCCGACCATCTCCAGCACCTGCCGCGTCTCCGCGACCTCATGCACCCGGTACACCTGCGCACCCAACCACGCGGACACCGCAGTCGTGGCCAACGTCCCCACCACTCGCTCCTTCACGGGCCGGTCCAGCGTCTCCCCGACAAAGTCCTTGTTGGACAAAGACACCAGCACCGGCCACCCCGTGGCGACCATCTCGCCCAGCCGCCGGGTCGCCTCCAGACTGTGCCGCGTGTTCTTCCCGAAGTCGTGCCCGGGGTCGATCATGATCGACTCCCTCGGCACGCCCAGCGCGAGCGCCCGCTCGGCCAGCCCGACCGTCACGTCCAGGATGTCGGCCATGACGTCGTCGTACTCCACCCGATGCGGCCGGGTCCGCGGCTCCGCGCCGCCCGCGTGCGTGCACACCAACCCCACCCCGTACCGCGCGGCGACCTCGGCAAGCCCAGGATCCACCCCGCCCCACGCGTCGTTCAGCAGGTCCGCCCCGGCCTCGCACACGGCCGCCCCGACCTCGGCCCGCCATGTGTCGACGCTGATGATCACGTCCGGGAACCACCGCCGCACCTCCGCCACGAAGCCGACCGTCCGCCGGGCCTCCTCCTCGGCCGTGACCTCCTCGCCCGGCCCGGCCTTGACTCCGCCGATGTCGATGATCGCGGCGCCCTCGGCCACCGCCTGCTCCACGCGCGCGAGGGCGGGCTCGTCGCGGAAGGTCGCGCCCCGGTCGTAGAAGGAGTCCGGGGTCCGGTTCACGATCGCCATGATCACCGGCTCGTGCGGTCCGAATTCCCGCCTGCCCAGCCTGAGCATCCGCTGTGACCTTTCCTGGTACGTCCCCGTCCTGCGCCGCCTGCGACCCTAACTGTCGGAGTCGCATGGCACGATCGGAGCCTGACACCATCCGTGTCCGAAGACACCGACACATCCGACCGTGGGGGCTCCGCGATGGTTATGTTCCTGTTCCTGGTCGTCGCGCTAGCCGTAGTGGTCGCCGCGGTGACCCTCGCCGTGGTGGGCGGCGGCGAGAACGGCCCGTTGCCCGAGGCCGCCCCCGAGCGGCTGCGGGACCCGCTGCCCCCGGACCGTCCGGTCGACCGTGGCGACGTGGAGAGCCTCCGCTTCCCGCTCGCCGCCCGCGGCTACCGCATGGCGGACGTGGACGACGCCCTCAGCCGCCTAGGCGCCGAGCTCGCCGAGCGTGACGCCCGCATCGCCGACCTGGAGTCGGCCCTGGCGGGCGCCCGGGCGGCCGCCGGCCATGGCCCGGTCTCCGGGGACAACCACACTTCCGCGGGGAACCACGTGTCCATGGACAAGCCCGCTCCGGGCCAGGAGGACCGGCCATGAGTGACGGCGCCGCCCTCGCCGGCCCGGACGGCGCGCTGCGCTGCCCCTGGGCCCTGTCCGCCCCGGAGTACGTGACGTACCACGACGAGGAGTGGGGCCGCCCGGTCCACGGCGACGACGCGCTCTTCGAGCGCCTCAGCCTGGAGGCCTTCCAGTCGGGCCTGTCCTGGATCACGATCCTTCGCCGGCGCCCCGGCTTCCGTGCCGCCTTCGCCGACTTCAAGATCGCCTCGGTGGCCGCCTTCACCGACGAGGACCGCGAACGCCTCCTGGCAGACGCCGGGATCATCCGCAACCGCGCCAAGATCGACGCGACGCTCGCCAACGCGCGCGTCCTGGCCGAGTGGGCCCCGGGCGAGCTGGACGAGCTGATCTGGTCGCACGCCCCCGAGCCGGGCACCCGCCCGGTCCCGAAGGCGCTCTCCGACGTCCCGGCCGTCACGCCCGAGTCGACGGCCCTGTCCAAGGCGCTGAAGAAGCGGGGCCTGCGCTTCGTCGGCCCGACGACGGCGTACGCGCTGATGCAGGCCTGTGGACTGGTCGACGACCACCTCCAGGCCTGCGTCGCGCGTCGCACCTGACCCCGTCGCAGCAGGTCAGCGGCCCAGATACCGGGGCTTCTCCTTGTTGACGAAGGCCTGCACCGCGATCGCGTGGTCCTCGGAGGAGCCTGCCCTGGTCTGGAGCTCGTCCTCCTTCTCCAGGGTCTCCGCCAGGGAGTGCGTCAGCCCGTAGGCCATCGACTCCTTCAGTGCCGCGTACGCCACCGTCGGCCCCTCGGCCAGGGCCCGCGCCACCTTCTCGGCCTGAGCGCGCAGCTCGCCGGCCGGCACCAGCCGGTTGGCGATGCCGAGCTCGTACGCCTCCTGCGCGCTGATGCTCCTCGGGAAGAGCAGCAGGTCGGCCGCCCGCCCGGGGCCGATCACCCGCGGCAGCGTCCAGGAGACCCCCGAGTCCGCGGTCAGCGCCACGCCGGCGAACGAGGTGTTGAACGCGGCCGTGTCCGCCACGATCCGGTAGTCCGCCGCGAGCGCGAAGCCGAAGCCCGCCCCGGCCGCCACCCCGTTCACGGCGGCCACGACCGGCTTCGCGGCCTCCGTCAGCGTCCGCACGATCGGGTTGTAGTGCTCCCGCACCGTGCTCATGGTCTGCCCGGAACCGGTCTCCCGGTCCTCGGCCAGCAGCCCGATGTGCTCCTTGAGGTCCTGCCCGACGCAGAACGCCCGGTCACCGGCGGCGGTCAGCAGCACCGCCCGGACGGCGGTGTCGTCCGCCGCGGACCGGACCGCCTCCCGCAGGGCGACCTTGGCCGCCACGTTCAGCGCGTTCATCGCCTCCGGGCGGTTCAGCGTGATCGTCGCGAGTCCGTCGCTCACCTCGTAGAGCACGGTGTCGGCCATGGGGTATCCCCTCCGTGTCGCCGCTCGGGGACGTACCGGCCGGTACGTCCCAGGTCTGAGGACAGCATGACGGAGATCGGCGACGGGTGATCGGACCGGACATGTGACCTGCGTCAAAGAATTCTCGTCCGGATCCGTTCGGCGGAAGTGTGTGCGGTGGCGGAGTATCGCAGTCACATCGCCGAATTGAGTGGTTTTGCTCGCGTGCGTTGCCCAAGCGATGCCGACTGATGTTGGTCATCGGGTCCTGAGATGCGGGATAATGGCTTGGAAGCAATGTGTTCGATGCCGGTGTCGCGTGTCCTGCCTCAAGGACAGCACTGTGCCCTTCTTCAGGGGGCCGTCGGCCTTGACGATGAGCTGGGTTTCAGGAAGGGGAACGAGCATGGCGGCCATGAAGCCGCGGACGGGTGACGGCCCGCTCGAGGTGACCAAGGAGGGGCGGGGCATCGTCATGCGCGTTCCGCTCGAAGGCGGCGGTCGGCTCGTCGTCGAGCTGACCCCGGACGAGGCCGACGCCCTGGGCGATGCCCTCAAGAAGGTCGTCGGCTGACGCGCAAGCGACCATACCCTTTCAGCTGCCCCGGCATCATTTGAGGTGCCGGGGCGGCTGTTTTCTCACCGATGACTTTCGCCTGCCCCGGGTTCCGCTCCACTAACGTGCGGCCCGTCTACCGTTTCACCGCGCACAGCAGCCCGTCGCCCACCGGCAGCAGGGACGGCACCAGTTCCTGGCTCTCGCGCACCGCGCGCAGCAGCTCCCGCAGCCGCAGCACCTCGGTGGGCTGCGGACCGGAGTCCACCGTCCGGCCGTTCGCGAAGGCGCCCTCGAAGACGACCAGTCCGCCGGGGCGCAGCAGCCGCAACGATTCAGCGAGGTAGTCCATGACCTCCAGGCGATCGCCGTCGCAGAAGACCAGGTCGTAGCCGGCGTCCGCGAGGCGGGGCAGCACGTCCAGGGCGCGGCCCGGGATGAAGCGGGCCCGGTTGCTGGCGAAGCCGGAGGCGCGGAAGGCCTGCCGGGCGAACTGCTGGTGCTCCGGCTCGGGATCCACGGTGGTCAGAACACCGTCCGGGCGCATACCGTGCAGGAGGTGGATCCCGGAGACGCCGCAGCCGGTCCCGATCTCCGCGACGGCCTTCGCGTCGACGGAGGCGGCCAGCAACCGCAGCGCGGCGCCCGTGCCGGGCGACACCGAGCGCAGACCCGCCTCACGGGCCCGGTCGCGGGCCCAGCGCAGCGCGTCGTCCTCGGCGACATAGGCGTCGGCGAACGCCCAGCTCGTCTGCCGGTTGCCGGTAATGACCCTCTCCTGTCCCCGTGAATGCCTGGGCGTGACTGTATCCGTTGGGCCCGGGAACCCGCAGATGGGACCGGTCGTTTAAAGGGATGAGCGAGTTGGGCGCGGGTCGTGACGGGGGCAGGCAGTGGATCGAGGCGCCGAGCAAGTGCCGACGCAGCAGTACGAGGCGTATCAGCCCAGATCAAATTCTCGTAAAACCGCTTATCCGGTCCTAACGGGCGAGGTGGCTATGGTAGGGGCTCCACTGGACACCACCAGAGCTGACAGGGGAGGTGCGGCTGCGCCTGTGGATAGGGGAGGAGTGCTCCGGCGTTTCTTCACATCCCCGGCGGGCAGGCCGACATCCGTGAACGACACTGCTGACCACAGCCACGCCGCTGACTTCGCCCAGACCGCGACCTTCACCACCGACGCGGACGGGCAGGCGTGGACTCCGCCCACGTGGGAGGAGATCGTCAGCACGCACAGCGGCCGGGTCTACCGGCTCGCCTACCGCCTGACCGGCAACCAGCACGACGCCGAGGACCTCACGCAGGAGGTCTTCGTCCGTGTCTTCCGTTCCCTGTCGACGTACACGCCGGGCACCTTCGAGGGCTGGCTGCACCGCATCACCACGAACCTGTTCCTGGACATGGTCCGCCGCAAGCAGCGCATCCGCTTCGACGCGCTCGGCGAGGACGCGGCCGAGCGGCTGCCCAGCAAGGAGCCCTCTCCGCAGCAGGTCTTCAACGACGCGCACTTCGACGCGGACGTCCAGCAGGCCCTCGACACCCTCGCCCCCGAGTTCCGCGCCGCGGTCGTCCTGTGCGACATCGAAGGGCTGTCGTACGAGGAGATCGCCGCGACCCTCGGCGTCAAGCTCGGCACGGTCCGCTCGCGCATCCACCGTGGCCGCTCCCAGCTGCGCAAGGCCCTCGCGCACCGCTCCCCTCAGGCGCGCGCCGAGCGCCGCTCCTTCGTGCCCCGTGTTCCCGCACTGGGAGGAGGGGGCGCGAGCGCGTGAGCGGATCACGGCCGAAAGCTTCCGAGGGACACCTCGCAGAGCAGCATCTGGGAGACCGACTCTCCGCCCTGGTGGACGGAGAGCTCGGTCATGACACGCGTGAGCGCGTACTGGCGCATGTGGCCACCTGCCCGAAGTGCAAGGCGGAGGTGGACGCCCAGCGCCGGCTGAAGAACGTCTTCGCGGCGGCGGCCCCGCCGCCCCCCTCCGAGAGTTTCCTGGCCCGCCTGCAGGGACTACCCGCGGGCGGCGGCCCGGACGGTGATGCCACACCGCCGGGCGGGGGAGGGCTGCCCGGCGGACTGGCCGGACGGTTCGGATCGGCCGGGGCCTTCGGAGCGAAGCGCGGCGGCCGGCTCGAGTTCGGGTACGTCCCGGCCCGGCCGCACGTCCCCGTGCTGCCGTCCTCCGAGGGGAACCAGGGCCTCCCCTCGGGCGGCCGGGGCCTGCCGTCCGACGGCCGGGGCCTTCCTGCGGGCGGCCGGGGCTTCCGTATCCACGACGTCGGCCGGCACGAGCCCGAGAGATCCTCCTCGCGGCTGCGGTTCGCCTTCGCGGCCGCCGGAGCCGTGTCCCTGGCCGCGCTCGCACTGGGCGGCGTCACCACGGGCACCCCGGCCGACACGGAGGCCCGCGGCGGCTCGGGCACGGGGAGCAACGTGACACCGATGCGCACGCAGGGCACGGGCGCCGCGACGCAGCCCGAATCCCAGCGGCGCCGCAGTACGGGGCCGTTGCTCGGGCAGGTGCACGGCCAGAGTGTGCTCGGCCGCACCCCGGTCGCCCCGACCGAGGTGTCCGCACCCCTGCTGCCGGGTGTGCCGCATTCCGCCGCGGGGCAGCACGCCGTCCACGCGCTGGCCGCCCCGGTCATGGCCGGTGCCGCCGCCATGTCCCCGCTGATAGGTCCGCTCCAGGCGGCCCCGCCGGCYGCCCTGAGCTCGTGGTCCGCGGTCCCCGRGATCGCGGCGCCCCTGCTCGCCGTGCCCCTCCCGGACACGACCTCGTCCCCCTCTCCTCCCGCCTCCTCCCGGACGGCCCGCTGACCGGCCGCTGCGCGGCGGCGAGCGGACCTGATTGAATCCGGGGGTGGCGCCCGCGGCCGAGGCGTGGCCGTGGCGCCGATTCGACGAACTGCGGCTACCGCCGTCGAGCCGTGCCGCGGCTGTGGGGAGAGCATGAACGAGGGGAAGCCCACGAAGGCCAAGTGGTGGAGCCGTCCTCGGCCGCAGGGCCTTACGGGGGAGCCGGAGAGTACGGGGCCGGCCCCGGGGGACTTGGCCGACACCGACGGCGACTTCGAGCTGGCGCGGCCCGCTGGGCGGCGGGCCGAGGACGGTGGCGACTACGAGCTGAGGCGCCCCGAGCCGGTACCGGCCGACGGCGAGCCCGCCGGGGTGCCCGCGGGGGTGCCCGCTGGGGGCGCCGAGGACGGCGTTCCCGCCACGTCCGCCGTGCCGGCCCAGGGCGGACCTGCCGGGAGCGGGGTGGATGCCGGGAACGCCACGTCCGCCGTGCCGGCCCAGGGCGGACCTGCCGGGAGCGCGGTGGATGCCGGGAACGCCACCTCCGCCGTGCCGGTCGACGGTGCCCCCAAGCCCCTGCACGATCCCGACCCGTACAGCACGCCGCCCTACGGCGGACCCGGCCCCTGGGCGCCCGCGCCGCCGGTGCAGCATCCGGCGGCGACACCGGCGCACGGCGTGACGACGGCGGACCGGCCTGCCATGCCCGGCACGCCCCTTCCGCCGCCGCAGGGGACACCGGCGGCGCCTCCCGGCATCCCCGGGC
>NZ_NGFN01000228.1 GCF_002148965.1 Streptomyces swartbergensis
GGCGGGCACTGCCGCAACAGGGGCCGCCAGGGCAGTTGCAGGGATGCTGGGCAGACCGGCGCCATAGGTCGCGGTGGTCACGTCGGCCGGTGGACCGGAGGTGTAGTAAGCGGTGGGATCGGCTGACAGAGCCGTGGCATACGGTGCGGTCGCACCGGCCGCAGGACCGCCACCGTACGTCTCCATCCCGCCTGTTGGAAGATCCGCATGGTGCGTACCCGCGGTGGGATGCGGGACGGTGGGCAGCGCCGCGGCGGACTGCGGGCCGGGCAGTGGGCTGGACTCCGGGGCGGGCGCCGGTGCGGGCTCGTACAGCGGCCGCGCCCCCAGGTCGCCGAGGCCCGGCTGTGCACCGGCATGCCAGGCGCTCTCGTCCCGCCGGGACTCGCCTGCCGCAGCCGGTGCGACACGCTGGTCGGAGAGCTCCGGGAGGAATCCAGTGGTCGGTGCCTGAGCTGATCCGCCGGTCAGCTCCCACGCAACACCGGTGGGCGCCTGGGGCGCTTCGAGAGCGCGGGGTTCCGCGGGACGTTCCGCCGGGCGCACGGGTCGTGCTGCCTGGGGCGCGAGCTCGGGACGGACCGGCAGCCTCCTGTCCGGCTGCGACACCGGCACGGTCGGGCCCAGCTTGGCACGGGCGGCGTCGAACCACTGCCGGGCAAGGGTTCCGACCGCGGGCTCCGTGCCCCCCTGGAACCGGCTGCGGCCGGCCGCGCCCCGCTGGCGCGGGATCGCAGCGGCGCGGGTCGCGTTGAAGGTACCCGTATCGCTCTCGGCCCGGTCGTAGAGACTGTCGACCCACCGCCGGACCTCGTCAGGGCTCGGCCCCTCGCTCTCACTCGCCAACGCGGGCACCAGCAGACTGCGAGAGCCGGGCCTCGACAGTGAAGGCCTCCGGGACAAGGGAGTTGGCCTTGCCCGCGAAGTCGGTCACTTCGGGGCGCGAGGTTCGTTCCGACGCCATGGAAAAGGGCGCTCCTTCCGTCCGAGAGTGCACGAAACCACCTGTTCCATCGGCAGAAGTCGTGCACGCAGTGGTCAACTTAGCCAACTTGTGAGCCTTCCGTGAAGATCGGAGCCAGAAAACGCCCGGTATGCTTCTGTGACCTTCACCTCCCCGCCTGCGCAGGTAGGCGCGGATCTTCGGTGGACGAGTAGCCCTTGCCGGCGACGACCTGCTCGGGCCGCGTCCTGGGTCTGCCGGGTCCGCACCGGCAACGCTGATGCGAGCCATGACCTGCTCGAACGCGCGCTCCACCGAAACACCGGCCTTCCCCGAGCTCCTCTCCCCGTTGCAGCGCGACTTGGCGCTGACGCGGAACGAGGCCGAGGCACGCCTGGCCGCGGAGAAGATCGCGACGGCGGTCGAACGCAAGGCGCATACCGCGGCCGGTTCCGCCTACGGCGGCTCCTGGTTCGACGCCGACAGCGGCCAACTCACCGTCGCCGTCACCCGCGCCGCACAAGCCGACGCCGTACGCGCGACCGGAGCGGCCGTACGCCTGGTGCGGTACGACGCGCGGCAACTCGACGCAGCGAAGAAGAGCATCGACGCGCCGTCCGCGCCTGCCGGAGTCGCCAGTTGGCACGTGGATCCGAAGGCCAACAAGGTCGTCGTGAACATCCTCGCCGCGCACCGGGACGACAACGATGTCCGGGCCTTCCTCGCCCGAGCCCGCGAAGTGGGCCCCATGACGGTGCGCCAGATCTCCACCGCACCACGTACCTTTGCCGCCGGCACCGTGGGCGGTGACCCCTATTACACCGGCAACGTCCGTTGCTCCATCGGCTTCTCCGTCCACGGCGGCTTCGTCACCGCCGGGCACTGCGGCTCGCCGAGTGCGGCCGTGTATGGCTGGGAGCGGTCTTACATCGGCATCCTTCATCAGCGGCGACCAGGCCCAAGGGGTCACCTCCGGCGGCTGGGGCAACTGCAGTGGCGGCGGCCAGACCTGGCATCAGCCCGTCAATGAGATCCTCAGCCGGTACGGGCTGCCACTGCAACACGGCCTGATCCCTCGTCAGCGCGGCCGAGCGGACTCCGTCACGGAACTGCCGACGCGGTCCGCTCGAACTTCACCTCCTACACGGACGAACCTGACCGGCTCAAGGCGGCGGGGGCGAGTCGCCGCCAGAYTCGCACCCGCCGCAGGGACGCCGGTGGCGGCCGGTACTGCGCGCGTCGGGCTGCACCGTGACGGCAACGCCACCACCGCCGTCCACTGAGCGGCTGCATCCACGTGGACGACCATGAGGACGCCCAGCTTCACACCGCAGAACCCGGCGACGTCGTGTACCCGCTGCTGTGCGCGCTGCTCTTCCCGGCCGTCCGCGCACCTGCCCGAGCAGCCGCCAGCGGCCTCGCCCACGTCCGCGTCGCCGCCCTGCTGGCTGACATGGCCGTACAACCGAAACGGGATCGAATGGCGTCCGTTCCGACCTCCCGGAGGTGCAGGAAGGTGCGGGGGGCCGATCAGCAGCCGGAACGTATGCGCTAGATTTTGCCTCTCTTTGACCGCGATCACTCACGATCTCTACCCTTCGGAGTCGGCAACCCCATGAGCGACATCGTCAACGGACTCGGGCGGGCCACTGCATACGGCGGCCTGGGACTGGTCCTGTTGGTCCTCGGCATCGTCCTGGTCGACGTGCTGACGCCTGGAAAGCTCGGCCGACAGATCTGGGAGCAGCGCAATCGCAACGCCGCCATGGTGCTCAGCTCCGCACTGCTCGGTATCGGTGGCATCGTGTTCACGTCCATCTGGACGACGTACGAGGACTTCGGCAAGGGGCTGGTCTCGACCGCGGCGTTCGGGCTGCTGGGTCTGGTGATGATGGCTGTGGCGTTCCTGGTGGTGGACCTGATCACGCCGGGGCGCCTTGGTGCGACGCTGGTCGAGACAGAGCCTCATCCCGCGGTCTGGGTGACGGCGTCCTGCAACCTGGCTGTATCCGCCATCATTTCGGCCTCCATCGCCTGAACCTCCGTTCCTGAGAGATGGCCCACCACCACACGCCGTGGAGGAAGTCCCTACGCGATATGACAGCCCCGCGGCGGCGTCTGGAGCTCTGCTGGTGGTCCTGGCGTACCGGGTGTTCTCCACCGGACAGGCTCTGTTCGCGGACCTCTGTCCAACAGCGAGCCGAAGCTGGGGGCCATGCTGGACAAGGTCGCCGCGAAGTACGGCACCGTGCTCGTGGTCGTCGACCAGCCCGCCTCGATCGGCGTTCTGCCTCTGGCGGTTGCCCTCGACGCGGGCTTCAAGGTGGTCACATCTGCCCGGTCTGACGATGCCGCGGATCGCCGACTTCCACCCGGGCGAGAGCAAGACCGATGCCCGCGACGCGGCGATCATCGCGGACGCCGCGGGCACCATGCCGCATACGCTCCGCTCCATCCAATGGGACGACGGGACCGTCGCCGAACTGCACATGCTCGTGTGCTTCGACGACGACCTGGCGGACGAGTCACCGCGTTACGGACAGGTGGGGGGCCTGCGGCACGGACCGCCGAGGCGGCCTGTTCCTGTGAACTGTCCATGGCGCCCTGGTCCTGACCGCCTGGGCGGTCCTCGGGTTCCTCCTCGCGGTGCCCCTCCTACGACGCGCCGCCCGCCGCGAGACCGGCTCCCGCCTGTACGCCCGGCACCGCAAGGCGGGCCCTCCTGGCATGATCACGGCTGATCAGTTGGCGTGTGCAGTCCGGCCCCAGGAAGTGCGTCCTCTTCGACGTCGACGGCACGTTGATCGACGCCGTGGACAACCAGCGCCGGGTCTGGGCAAGTTGGGCGGGGCGATACCGGCTTGACGCGGCTGAGGTCTACCGGGTGGCCTTGCGGACACGGCCGATGGAGACCTTCGCCGAGGTGGCTCCGGACCAGGATCCAAGGGAGTGCCTGGCTGCGCTGCATGAACTGGAGGACGAGGACGTCCGGTCCGGCGTCTATGCGGCCTTCGACGGCGCGTCGCAGCTGCTGGGCGCCCTGCCGTCGGGGGCGTGGGCGCTGGTGACCTCCAACTACGAGCACCGGGTGCGCGGGCGATTTGCCCGGACGGGTCTGCCGGTCCCGCGCGTCATCGTGGACGCCGCCGCGGTGGAAGAAGGCAAACCCTCGCCCGTGCCCTACCTGCTGGCCGCCGAGCAGCTCGGTGTCCGGCCCGAGGACTGCCTGGTCATCGAGGACGCCCCGTCCGGCGTCGAAGCGGGGCTGCGGGCCGGCATGACGGTATGGGGAGTGGCCGGGTTCCCTCAATCACAGGCCGCGGCTGCATTCGCAAGGTGGACCAGTCTGCACTTTTCAACGCCCCCGCACGCGATCCGGGGCGCAGCTGCTGAAGCCGGTCGGGCTCCGGGGCGGGCGAGGCGAGGACGTCGGCGAAGGTGCTGTCCTTCCAAGGCAGTGCGACCGCCCAGCGTTCGTCCTGTCGCCCGGGGCGTTCCACCGTGAGTCGGTAGGCCAGCACAGCGGCGCCGCCCGGACGGTGCTCCACCGACAGATCGGTGATGTCGAAGCTCACGCTGCCGTCACCGGTCGTGAGGAACGGGCGAGCGCTTGCTCGGCCTGTGTCCGATCCGCCATGGACGCTCCTCTCCTTCTCTTTACTCGTCTGTTGAGGCCGGGCCCGCGGTGCTCACCGGGCCTTCGGCAGCGCGGCCAGGGCGATCTGCCGGCGCAGACGGTGATGGCGTGCACCGGTTGGTACGGATCACGGATCACGGATCACAGTGCACAACGTTGACCTGATGCGCGTCTGCCCCAAAAGCGGGTGCTCTCTCGGTGCTGTCGCCCAACAGGCATGACCTGCCCCGTCCGTCGGGTCTTCAGCGCGTGGCCCGGTCTGCTGCCTCTCGGGTGATGTCGGCGTAGAGGCGGAAGAGGGTCGGCCGGGCTTCGCCGTCGTCGCGTTCGCGCAAGGCCGCCCAGCACCGGGCGATGAGCTCCCTGGCCTGGGTGCCGGGCCAGGGCTGGGGCAGGAGCTGAGGCGGCAGCAGCGGGTCGGGCTCCATGGCACGGGTGAGTTCGGCCGCCAGCTCGACAGCGATGGTGAGCAGTTCGGACGGGGAGAGTCCGGCAGAGCCGGTGAGCCGGTCGAGGCGGGGTTGGGCGATGCGGCTGAGGTGGTGGTAGCGGTCGGCGATCTCCTGCAAGGGCCACAGGCGGCGGGCAAGTTCGGCGGGCTCTCGGGTGTCGCCCCTGCGTAGGTCCGTCGTGCTGAGGAGGGTGAGCGCACCGTGGGCGCCGAGGCGGTGCGCCGCGTCTTCGACGTACGGTTCCCAGGCGTTGGCGCAGACGTACAGTCCGCCCTGGAGCGGGGCGCCGCCGAGGTGGACGAGCGTCTCGCGCAGGGCGTCCCGGGCCGTGCGCGCCGATTCGGGCACGGCGAAGGCGGCCAGGTGCCAGACGCCGTCCCAGGGGGCGAGCCCGGCGTCCTGGCGGAATGCGTGCCGCAGGAAGTCCGCGTTGGGGGCCAGGGCCTGTGTGGTGTCTTCCGTGGCGTGCAGCACTGCTTTGCGACCGCGGCCTTCGTGGGTGAACCGGCTCTCGGCCACGAGGCGTTTGACGCACAGCCGTACCTGCTGGTCGCTCATGCCGAGGGTAGCGGCGACGGTGTACAGCTCGTCCGCGCTGACCGTGCCGTCCTCCCGGATCAGCGCGTGGACGAGCATGCGGGTGGGGATCTCGACGTGGTCGGTCACGGTGTGCGCAGTCCTCTCGGTCCGTCCGCCTCGACGGGGCGGTGCATGGTGGTCACCGCGCCGAACCCCAGCAACCTGCGGAGGTAGGGCGTGCGCTCGGTCCGTACGGCCGTGAAGCCGCGCCGCTCGTACAGGGCTCGGGCGCGCGGGTTGGTGTCGATCACGTCCAGTCTGATCTTCCGGCAGTCCTGTTCCGCCGCGACGGCGGCCACTTCCTCGATGAGCAGGCTTCCGACGCCGCGGCCGCGCACGTCCGGGGCAACGGCGATGCCGTCCATGACGAGCTGTCCGGGGGCCGGCCGGCGTTCGAACAGGGCGAGGAGCAGGAGTCGGTGCAGTCCTCCCAGGTGTCCGTACGCGCGCAGCACGGCGGAGGCCGACCCCCCGGTGAGGGCCCGCCCGCCGAGCTGGTAGCCGGCGAGGCCGACGAGCTGCCCGTCGAGGAGCGCGCAGACCGCGCGATCGGCGTTCAGGTGGGCGGCGATAAAGGGCACCGCCTTGCCCGGCGGGTTCAGTGCGGGACCGAGTTTGCGGCCGAAGGCGTCCCAGTACAGCTCGGCCGCCCGCCGCTCGGCTCCAACCGGTACGCCTCGCTGGACCGCCACCGGTCCGGTCCCGGGGTCTGTCGCGTCCAGTGCTGCCATGCCGTCCCCCCTTTCACCCTGCGACTGAAGCCCAAAATCTATCATACTCACAACGATCGTTCCCGGGGTGATAGCTTGGGCGTCTGCCCAAACCCGAACAGAGGCGGCCATCCCATGTGTCCAAAGACCCAGCCCCGACGGCGCGGGCTCCGCATCGCCGTGTGGTCACTCGCCACGGTCCTGGTCGTGGCGGCCGGTCTCGTCGGTGTGGTGCTGTGGCAAAACTCCTACGACATGGACGAGCAGCGGGTCTCGATCCGCCACGGCGGCCACACCCTCAACGGCGTACTGGCCACCCCGAAGGACGGCCGCGAGCACCACGGCCTGGTCGTGTACGTCCACGGCGACGGCCCCATCGACGCCACCCACGACGACGGTTACAGGCCCATGTGGGAAGCGAACGCCAAGGCCGGGTACGCCTCTCTGTCCTGGGACAAGCCCGGCGTCGCAGGCGCGCCCGGCAACTGGCTCGACCAGTCCATGGACGACCGGGCCGACGAGGCAGCCGCCGCCATCGCCTGGGCGCGCGCCCGCCCGGACATCGACGGCGACCGGATCGGGCTCTGGGGCGCCAGCCAGGCGGGCTGGGTCCTGCCGAAGATCGCGGCCAAGACCCCGGTGAGGTTCGTCATCGCCGTCTCGCCCGCGATCAACTGGCTCCAGCAGGGCCGCTACCATCTCCTCGCCGAGTTGCGCGCCGACGGCGCGTCGTCAGCCCGCACCAAGGCCGCGATCGCCAAGAGCGACACCACCCGCCGACTGCTGGCACGCCATGCGACCTTCGAGGAGTACGTCGAGGCCACGCGCGGTGACACGGACGGCATGACCGTCGACCGCTGGAGCTTCATCTCCAAGAACTACTCCGCGGACGCCACGCAAGACCTGCGTGCCCTGCGCGGCATACCGGTGCTGCTGACCCTCGCAGGCCATGACATCAACGTGGACACCGCCGACACGGAGCACGTCTACCGCAAGGTGTTGGACGCAGGCGGTGCGTTGACGGTCAAACGCTACCCGCACGCGACCCATTCACTGCTCAAGCAGTCCATCGAGCAGTCGGGCGTCAAGACCACGCTCACCGCGCTCTTCTCCCCCCGCTCGCTCTTCGCGAACGGATTCCTCGACGACCAGCGACAGTTCCTGAAGGATCCCGGACAGTTCCTGAAGGATCCCGGCCGAGGCAGCAACTCCATGGGCTGAGGCTTCTTTCGTCCAGCGCTCCTTCGCCGGTAAGCCGTCGACAGCGGTGGGTTTCCTCGGCCAGCTGGGGCCTGCTTTTACGGGCGAGGGGCCTGGTTATGAGGGCGATGGCGGCCCAGGTGATCAGCGTCTAGCCTGCGTCGTAGCCCCGGGTGGCCTTGGAGACGGGCTCAGCCGCTTTCACGCTCTGTGAGTCGATCACGGTGGCCACCGCGCGGGGCCTTTGCCCATGTCACGGCGGATCCGGCCCGCCAGATGGTCCCGGACGTGGCCGATGATCCTGATCCCGGCGGCCGCCCAGCGGGCCATGAACCTCAACTCCGTCCCACCACCCTGCAGTTGTGGGAGTGCCACTCCGCCGACCTGACCGCCGAATACCGGACCGGTGCCCCATGGCCAGCGGCTTCACCGTGTCGTCGGGCCCGTTGCCCCCATGGGGAATTCCTCGACACCGATGACCCGCAGGAGCTCCAGCCGCTCGCGGGCCTCGGCGTCCGCCGCGGTGAGCACCAGCAGCTGCTGGCCCTGGTCGGGAGTGACCAGGGTCTCGCAGTCCATCACCAGGCGGCCCACCCTCGGGTGGAGGAAGGTCTTGCGGTCGGCGCGCCGGACCGCCACCTCGTGCTCGGCCCAGAGCCGACGGAAGTCGGCGCTCGTGGCCTGCAACCGGTCGACGAGTCCGGCGGCCGCGGGGTCGCCGGACCGGCGGCCGACGGCCGCGCGCAGGTCGGCCACGAGCCGGCGGGCGTGGTACTCCTGCTCCTCGGGCGGGCAGACGGCGCGGGCCGCGGGCTCGGTGAACCAGCGATATACGACGTAGCGGCGGTCGCCGGAGAAGCCCGTGTGGTCGCCCGTCAGCAGCAGGGCGGCCCGGTTCTGGGCGAGGACCTCGCCCAGGTCGGACAGGACCAGGGCCGGAGTGTCGCCGAGCAAGTCGAGCATGCGGATCAGGCCGGCGCGGGCCAGGCGGGCCACTCCGTCGGCGGGTGGGGGCCGGTGGCCGGCCAGGTGGAACAGGTGGTCACGCTCGTCGTCGGAGAGGCGCAGCGCCCGGGCCAGCGCGCCGAGCAGCTGGACCGAGGGCTGGCTGCTGCGGCCCTGCTCGAGGCGTACGACGTAGTCCACCGACATGCCGGCGAGCATGGCCACCTCTTCCCGGCGCAGGCCGGAGGTGCGGCGGCGAGGGCCGTCGGCAATGCCGACCTCGGCCGGACGCATCGCCTCGCGGCGGCGGCGCAGGAAGTCGGCGAGCTGGTCACGTTGCATGTTCCCCATGGTCCTGCGCAGGAGCGAGCCGAGCCAGGGAGCGGCTCTCCCATGATGAACGCTCCGCTCCCGTACGTCGCGGTGGGGGCGCAGGGTGGGTGGCAGACCGACGACGAAGGAGAACGCGATGCAGACACGAATCCTGGGCACCACCGGCCCGGCCGTTTCCGCGCTGGGCCTGGGTGCGATGGGCATGTCGGGCGCGTACGGCGCTGCCGACCGTGCGGAAAGTATCGCCACCGTGCACGCCGCGCTGGAGACCGGCGTCACGCTGATCGACACCGCCGACTTCTACGCGATGGGCCACAACGAGCTGCTGCTCGCCGAGGCGCTGCGCGGCCGGGACCGGGACAGCTACCAGTTGAGTGTCAAGTTCGGCATGCTGCGGGGACCGGGCCCGGAGTTCGGCGGGTTCGACGGCCGCCCCGAGGCGGTGAAGAACTTCCTGGCCTACTCGCTGACCCGCCTGGGCACCGATCACATCGACATCTACCGTCCCGCCCGGCTGGACCCAGCGGTACCGGTCGAGGAGACCGTGGGCGCGATCAAGGAGATGATCGACGCGGGGTACGTGCGACACCTCGGACTATCCGAGGTCGATGCGGCAACGGTCCGCCGGGCGCACGCCGTGCACCCGGTCGCCGACCTCCAGATCGAGTACTCGCTGATCTCCCGCGCCGTGGAGGCCGAGGTCCTGCCTGCGCTGCGGGAGCTCGGCATCGGCCTGACCGCGTACGGCGTCCTCAGCCGCGGCCTCATCTCCGGACGCTGGACGGCCGAGCGCAGCGCCGACCCCGGCGACAGTCGCAGCCACAGTCCCCGATTCTCGAGCGGGAACGTGGAACACAACCTCCGCCTCGTAGAGGCTCTGCGCCGGGTCGCCGACGCGAAGGGGTGCACGGTCGCTCAACTGGCCATCGCCTGGGTGGCCGCACAGGGCGACGACATCGTGCCGCTGGTCGGGGCTCGCACCCGCGAGCGGCTGTCCGAGGCGCTGCCCGCGATGGAGCTGATCCTCACCGCGGACGACCTCGCCGAGATCGAGAAGGCGGTGCCGCCGGGCGCGGCGCGCGGCGACCGATACCCGTCCGCGTTCATGTCCAGCCTCGGCGTCGGCAACTGAGTCCGCCCCTCACCGTGCCAATGATGCCCAGCCAGTTGTCGTCTGGGTTGCGTGTCAGAGGGCTTTCCAGGTCAACCAACGAGCAGCGGGAAACGGCTCCTTGATGCGGGCATCGACCTCCGCGGTCGACTTCGCGGCCGCCGGCCAAGAAGCCACCATGGACGCGGCCCGCCGCATCGCTGCCCTCACCCACGGTGACCGCGCGGCCTGGGAAGGCACCGCGATCTTCCACGTCATCCGCGTGGATCAGGCGACCGAGTTCGACGGTGCCGTCTGGCCCTGCCTGGGCTCCGCCGTCTGGGCCCTGCGCACGACCGCCAGCTCAGAAGACGCGATACGCGCGGCAATCGACCTCGGAGGATTCGATGGACGGGTCCTGCACCTGGCAGATCTGCTCCACCTTGCACACCGCCTCGCAACCACTCGCCCCGGTGATCTGCCGACGGATAGGGGCTGTTGCTGTCACGGAGCCAGGCCGCCGGAGGCCTCCGCGTACCGATCACGGCCTTCCGGTGGGCGCGCGGCACACCGGCCTCGTCCCGGCCCCCGACAGCCTCCAACTCCGACTGGTCGCGGGCTGCCGTAGAGGCCATCGACCCGGACGCGATCCGGGCCGCACTCCCCGAGCGAGCCAATCGCACAGCGTCGCCGCGAGCCGATCGCACAGCGTTTCCGCCAGCCGATCGCACAGCGTCCCCGCGGACCGGATCGCCGAAGTGCTCGGCACGCCGAACCCGCGTACAGCGAGCGGGCCGACGTCACCGCGTTCCGGTCCGCCGGCTCGTCGCGCGCGGCCTGCTGATCGGCCTCAGCGGCGACCCGAAGGCTCGCTGCTCAACCCCGCCCCTCAGCCTCCCGCCACCACGCCGGCAGCATGGGCAGAGGCGTGCAACTCGGCGGCTCCCGCTCAGCCCTTGACGGCGGAGCTGGCGACACCTTGGACGAACCACCGCTGGAAGAAGGCGAAGACCACCAGGACGGGCAGGACCAGGAGGACGCCGAAGGCGAGGATCTGGCCCCAGTCCGGGGGCTGCTGGCCCTGGAAGACGCTCATCTCCAGCGGCAGCGGGCGTACCGACGGGTCGGAGACCATCAGCACCGGCCACAGGAACGAGCCCCACTGGATGAGGAAGGTCAGGATCGCCACGGAGGCGAAGGCCGGCTTCGACATGGGGACGATGATCGCGAAGAAGGTGCGCCAGGGACCCGCGCCGTCGATGCGGGCGGCTTCTTCGATGCTCGGCGGGATCGAGCGGAAGAACGTGTGGAACTGGTAGACCGAGAAGGCGTTGGCGATGAACGGGAGCGCCAGGATGGGGAGGGTGTTGCGCTGGTCGTTGAACATGTAGAAGAGCGGAACCGCCACCGACTCGAACGGGATCAGCATCAGCAGCAGGATCAGGGTGAAGACGGCGTTCCGGCCACGCCACTTCAGTCGGGACAGCCCGTAGGCGGCCATGGAGTTGACGAACAGGCCACCGGTGACGACGACGAACGCGAGGAGCAGTGAGACGCCCATGAAGCGCCAGAAGTAGCCGGTGCTGTCGGAGTTGAGGCTTTCGAGGACGGCGGAGTAGTTGTCAAAGGACAGGTGGGTGGGGAGGAAGCCGGACAGGCCGTTCAGGACCTCGTCGGACGGCTTGAGGCTGCCCAGGAACAGGTAGATCACGGGCAGCACGAAGATGAGGGCCAGCACGCCGAGTACGGCGTAGTCCATGAAGCGGCGCAGGGGCGTGGGGGTGGTGCCCATGGGTCAGTCCTCGTTTCCGGGCCGGACGACGCGGCGCTGGATGAGCGTCAGGACGACGACGATCAGGAAGAAGACGACGGTGATCGCGGACGCCTGGCCGATGTTGTTCTGGTCGAAGGCGGTGGTGACGGCCTGGTACATCACGGTGCGGGTGGCGTCCTCGTCCAGGCCGCCGCCGCGGACGAGGACGTACACCTGGTCGAAGACGCGGAAGGAGAGCACCGAGGTGAGCATCGCGACGAAGACGAGGGTGCCGCGGATGCCGGGCAGGGTGACGTGGCGGAACTGCTGCCAGCGGCCGGCGCGGTCGAGTTCGGCGGCCTCGTAGAGCTCACCGGGGATCTGCTGGAGGCCGGCCAGGAGGATGACCATCTGGAAGCCGACGCCCTGCCAGATCGACAGCACGATGATCGAGGCCATCGCGGTGGCGCCGTCGCCGAGCCAGTCGAAGGCACCCCAGTTGCCGAAACTCACCGCGTCCAGTGCCGAATTGAGCATGCCCTGGTCGCTGCGGGCCAGGATGAGACGCCAGATCACGGCGACCAGCGCCATCGGGAAGACGACCGGCATGAAGAACAGGGACCGGAACAGGCCGATCGCCTTGAGCTTGCGGTTGAGCAGGATCGCCAGCCCGAGTGCCAGGGCGGTCTGTACCGGTACGACGACCACGGCGAAGGTCAGGTTGTTCAGCAGGGCCCGCAGGAACGGGCCCGACAGGTCAGGGTCGGTGAACAGCCGCCGGTACTGCTCCAGGCCGAAGAAGGTGGGCTCCAGCGGGGAGCCGAGGCGCACGTTGTAGAAGGAGAGCACGAGGGCGTAGCCGAACGGCACACCGACGAAGACGATGAGTCCGACGACGGCCGGGGCGGACATGAGCAGCCCGTGCAGCCAGTCGCGGTTCTTGCGGCCCGGCCGCGCCGATCGCGCGGGCTTCACGGATGTCACGGATGGGGCCTGCTCCGGGCCGGACGGCACGGCGGGCGCGGGTTCCACGGATGTCACGGGAGGGTCCTGTTCCCGGCGGGGCGGGCGCGCGGTGTGCGAGCCCGCCCCGGCCGACGGGTCCTACGGGATCTTGTAGCCGGCGTTGTCGGAGAAGTCCTGGTCGATGGCGCGGGCGGCCTTTTCCAGGGCCTTCTTGGGGTCGGCGCCGCCGTAGATGGAGTTCAGGGCCTCGCTGAACTTCGCGGTGACGGTGGGGTATCCGGCGGTCACCGGGCGGGTGACGGCGACGCAGGACTTGGTGATGTCACTGTCGCCGCAGGGCTTGGCGAGCTGGTCGGCGTAGAGCTGGAGGGGGCCGCCCTCCTTGTAGAGACTGCTCTTGGCGAGCGCGGTCTTGGTGGCGGGCACCGCGCCGTTGGCCGTCGTCATGGCGGTGACGTTGGTGTCGTTCAGGAGGGTGTCCAGGAACGTGCCGGCGGCCTTGGCGTTCTTGGTGTCGGCTCCGATGCCCCACGCCCAGGAGCCCTGGCCGGTCTTGGGACCGTTGCCGAAGTCGGGCAGCGGCAGGACGACGAGATCGTCGCCGAGGGCCTGGCTGTAGGCGGGGTACATCCAGTGGCCGACCCAGCTGAGGGCGACGCGGCCCTTGGCGAAGGCGTTGCCGTCGGTGTTGGGGTCGACGTAGGTCTTCCAGGACTGGAAGGTCTTCAGGGCCGAGACCACGGCCGGGGTGTCGAGGGCGCCTTCCGCCTTGCCGTCCTTGAGGAGTGACCCTCCTGCGGACCAGACGATCGGGGCGAAGCCGTAGGTACCCCACTCGTTGGCGTAGCCGCCGCTCTCCTGGAGGTCGAGGGTCTTGCCGTCGGAGTCCTTGGCCTTCAGCGCCTTGAGCGCGGCGGTGAACTCCTCAGCGGTCCAGTCGTCGGACAGGCTGGTCGGATACTTCACCCCGGCCGCGTCCAGCAGCTTCTTGTTGCCGTAGATACCGAGCCCTGAGTCGAACATGCCCAGGCCGTAGTGCTTGCCGTCGACCTCGCCCTGCGCCTTGCTCGCGTCGGTGGCGTTGTCCATGGTCTTGGCGGACACGTAGGTGTCGATCGGCGCGAGCTTCTTGTTGTAGACGAAGTTCGCCATGGTCGGGCCGTCGAACTCCAGCACGTCCGGCAGCTCGGCGGCGTCGGTGGCGGTGATGGTCTTGGTGTAGTCGGCCTCGGGTATCAGTTTCAGGTCGACCTTGATCTTGTTCTGCGAGGAGTTGAAGGACTTCACCGCGTTCTGCAGCGCACTTGCCTCGTTCTTCTGGCCCTGGTGGGCCCAGACACTGATGGTGCCTTTGCCGCTCCCGGCCTCGGCGGAGGCATCGGTACCACTGCCTCCGCCGCAGGCGGCCAGCGCCACCAGGGGGGCCAGGGCCAGGCCCGTACAGGCGGTGCGGCGGTACTTTCTGCTGGTCGAGCTCATGGGTGTGCCTCCGTGCTGTGGCGAGGGTTGGACGGGCTGGCGTGCTGTGCAGGCGTGGGGGTGGGGGTTCAGAGGGTTACTGCGGTCCGCGGG
>NZ_NGFN01000229.1 GCF_002148965.1 Streptomyces swartbergensis
GCCTTGGCCCACACGGGCACGGACCACACCCTCCAGGCCGTCGCGGCGAGCGCGGCACTGGTGGCCGGGGGAGTCGTTCTGCGCCGACGCTTCCGCCCGGGGACGGACGACTGAACGGACGGCCTGCGGCGTTCCGCTGCCCGGCTTCCGCAGCCGCCTCGCCGTTTTCGGCGGACTCGGCGGACTCGTCAGGCGAGGCGGCTGCGGCCGGGGCGCCGACGGCCCTGCGGGCCAGGGCTCGACTCCCCCCCGCCGGGGTTCCGGAGGGCTCCGCCGCCGAGGTCCTGCCGCCCGTGTGCCGAAGGCGGAGTCCTGGCGGCCCCGTCGACGGAGGTTCCACGGTGCCCGTGCAGCGGCTGATACAGCGGAGCCCTCGTGTCCCACCGGGCGGCACCGCATGACGCCGCTCACGCGCCGGAGAGCCGCGCCGTCCCCTGGGGTCGCGCCGGACGGCGTCGACGGTGGAGCCGCGGCCGGGCGGGTCAGTGCCCCCGTGCCCTCGGCGGTGCCGCATCGGGGGTCGTCGGCGGCGCTCCGGTTCGTGTTCGTGCTCGGGCAGCCGCCGTGGGCGGCGGAGCCTCGGTCCGCTCAGCGCGTCCCGGTCGGTGCCGGGCGACCGTCGGTGGCGGGCCCGGTGTCGTCATACCGCCTCCGCCACCCCCGTCAGCAGCACCATCCCGGAATCGCCGTAGTCCGGCAGGGTCGGGTCCGTGTCGATGTGGGTGACGTCCAGGTCGCGGGTCAGGGGGGTGAAGACCTCGGTCACGGTTGCCGGGCTGACCGGGCAGCCGGGCCAGCGGGAGGCCGGGCCGATGCGGTACGTCGGCATGTTCTCCATGAACGCGGCGACCAGGTGGCCGCCCGGCTCGACGGTGCGGACGAAGGTGCGGCAGAAGTCGGCGAACTCGGCGAAGTCCTCCGTGGCGCCCTCGGCGACGAAGTGCATGGAGGCGAGTTCGTACGAGCCGGGGGGCAGGGTCCGCACGTCGGCGTGGACGACATTCACATGCGCCAGCGCCCCGGCCAGGGTCGCCGGCACGTCCGGGTTGAGCCGCCGGCACAGCGCGTGGAAGGGCAGCCAGCTCGCGTCGAGGCGGTGACAGATCTGGTCCTCGAGGTAGGCGACGTTGCCCGCGCCCGCCTCCACGGCGTCGATTTTGCGGCTCGCGCCGGATGCGAGGATCAGCGGGTAGAGGTTGGGACCCGCCCCGAACTCCACCGAGCGGGCGATGGCACCGCGTGGGAAGCGGCGGTAGAAGGCGCTGTGGTGCGCGATGACCGCCGCGTCCGAGGGATGCACCTCGCGGTAGTTCTCGCGCAGGTAGTCGGCGACCGGCCAGCGGTCCCAGTCCACGTCGTCGTTGTGCGTCGTCATGGCCGTCCAGCCCCCTTCAGCCGCAGTGGGAAACGCTCGGACAGCCGGGTCAGGGTCCCGTTCAGGCGGTCGATGTCGTCGTCGGAGTTGAGCGCCGTGAGCTGGATGCGGAAGCCCACCCGGTCACGGGCCACGAGCGGATAGGCGGCGAGCGTCACGTAGATGCCCTCCTCCCACAGGTACGCGGCGACCGCGTCCAGGTCCGCGGGGTTCGCCAGCGGAACCTCCACGATGGGCAGCCGATCCGTGTTGAGGGTGTTCACTCCCAGGCTCTCCAGATGATCGAGCACCCGGGCCGTCTTGCGGTACAGGTCGGCCCGGATGACGTCGCCCCGCCGCTCGTTGACGTCCAGCCCGGCCAGCGCGGTGGCCAGCGACGCCGTCGGGGACGGCCCCGAGTAGAGGTAGGGACCCGCGGTTGTCTTGAGGCAGTTCTTGAGCTCCGACGGCAGCGCCAGGAACGCCAGCAGCGACGAGTACGCCTTGGAGAAACCGGCCACGAGCACGATCCCGTCGTAGGACTCCCCGGTGTGCCGCACCACGCAGTTGCCGCGCATCCCGTACGGGCAGGTCTCGCCCGGCCCGCGTTCCCCGATCACGCCGAAGCCGTGCGCGTCGTCGACGTACAGCATCGCCCCTTCGGCCCGGCACACCGCGGCCAGCGCGGGCAGGTCGGGGATGGTGCCGCTCATGCTGTTGACGCCGTCCAGGCACACCAGCCGGGGCGTGCCCGGCGGCACCCGGGACAGCAGGGCACGCAGCTCGTCGAGCCACTCGGCGTGGAAGCGGTGCAGGGTGGCGCCCTGGGCGCGCGCCACCACGCAGCCGTCGTAGACGGTCCGGTGCGCGGTCGCCTCCACGAAGACGTGCCCGTCTTCGACCAGCGCCGGGATCACCGAGGCGTGCACCAGCGTCAGCGTGGGCAGCAGCAGCGTGTCCGGCGCGCCCAGCAGCGCGGCGAGCCGCTCCTCGATGTCGGGGTACAGCCGAGGACTGCCCAGCAGCCGCGACCAACTGGGGTGCGTGCCCCACTGGCGTACCGCGGGATCGATGGCCTCCATGATCTCCGGGTCCCAGTCGAAACCCAGGTAGTTGCAGGACGCGAAGTCGATCAACCAGTGGTCGCCGCTGCGGATGTGCCGGCCGCGCACCTCGTCGAGGACCGCGTCACTCATCGGACTGGTGCGCCGCAGATGCTCCAGGTCCGCCCAGCGCGCCTCCCGGCGTCCCCGGGAGGCGTCGAGTCGTGGCCGCCGCGGACGGGGCGGCGCGAAGGGATGGGCGCTCGGCTCCCGCAGCACGTGCGCGCTCTGCTCCACCGTCATGGGCCGGGCGAAGAGGTACCCCTGCCCGAACCGGCAGCCCATCCCGGCCAGCAGGTGCCGCTGCGCGGTGTTCTCGATGCCCTCCGCGATGACCTGGAGGCCGAGGGTGTCGGCGATCCGCACGATGCCCTCGACCAGGGCGACCTGCTGGGCGTCGCGCGCGATGTCGTCGATGAACGACTTGTCGATCTTCAGCACGTCGATGGGGAAGTCCCGCAGATAGCGCAGCGAGGAGAAGCCGGTGCCGAAGTCGTCGACCGCGATGTGCACCCCCAGTTCCTTCAGCGTGTGCAGCACCGTCTGGAGGCGGTCGTCGCGGTGCGCCAGCACCGTCTCCGTCAGCTCCAGCTGCAACGACCCGGGCTCCAGCCCCGGCGTGCTCAGCGCCCGGCCGACCTGCTCGACGAACCCGGCGTCGCGGAACTGGCGGGCGGAGACGTTCACACTGACGTACGGCGGACGGGCCGGGCCCGGCAGCCGTTGCAGGTCCGCGATGTCGCTGACCGCGTTCTCCAGCACCCATGACCCCAGCGGGGCGATCTGACCGGTCTCCTCGGCCAGACTGATGAACTGGTCCGGCGCGACGTCCGGCCGCTGCTCGTGCGGCCAGCGGACCAGGGCCTCGAACCCGACGACCTCCCCTCCGGTGATGTCCACGACCGGCTGGTAGCGCAGCGCGAACGCCTTGTCGGCGACCGCCTGGGCCAGCTGGCACTGCAGGTCGTGCCGCTCGACCATGCGGCTGCGCAGCAGCGGCCTGTAGCGGCGCCACTGCCGCTTTCCCGCCGCCTTGGCGGCGTACAGCGCGAGGTCGGCGTGGCCCAGCAGCTCCTCCGCGTCCGTGCTGTCGCGCGCTGTGGCCACTCCCACGCTGGCGGACACCGTCACCGACTCGTCGGCCAGGTCGAACGGCCGGCCCAGCGTCTGGATCACCTGGGCCGCCAGCAGCTCGGCGTCGAGCGGCTGCTTGGCGTCCTCCATCAGCACGGCGAACTCGTCCCCGCCGAGCCGGGCCGCGGTGTCGGTGCGCCGCAGCGCCCGGGACAGCCGGTTGCCGACGGCGATCAGCAGATGGTCGCCGACCCGGTGCCCCATCGTGTCGTTGACCAGCTTGAAGTCGTCCAGGTCGATGTAGAGCAGACAGGTCAGGGACGACTCGCGGCGGCCGCGCAGCAGGGCGCGTTCGATCCGCTCCAGCAGCAGGGTCCGGTTGGGCAGACCGGTCAGCGAGTCGTGGAAGGCCCGCTGCGTCAGCTCCTGCTCCAGCCGCCGCTGCTCGGTCACGTCCCGCAGCGTCACCACCAGGCCGGACACGGTCCGCTCGTCCCGGAAGTCGCTGCACCGCACCTCCACCTCGACCCGCCCTTCCCGGCGCCGCACCCACCAGTGGTCGTGTCCGGCCCGTGCCCCCCTCTCCCGTACGGCGGCCAGTTCCCGCGCGGCCCGTTCCCGGTCCCCTGGATCCACCAGGTCCGGCAACGAGACGCCGACGAGGTCGTCGGTGCCGAAGACGGACCGCGCGGACGGGCTGGCGTACCGGATCGTGTCGTCGTCCTCCAGGATCAGGATGACGTCCGAGGCGTTGCGGACGAGGGTGCGGAAGTACGCCTCGCTCTCCCGCCGGAAGACCTCCTGGCGCAGCGTGACCCGCTCCATGGCCAGGCCCGCGTGCGACGCCAGGATCTCCAGTGAGCCCCAGGTCTCGGTGAGCTGCCGCTCCGGGGCGGCGACCAGCAGGACACCCGGGACGGTCCCGGCCGGACGATCGGGCTGGGTCATGGGGCAGACCAGGACGGAGGGCAGGCCATCCAGTTCGGCGGCGACGCCGGGATCGAGGTCGACCGGGCTCACCAGGTGGGTGCCGCGCGCGCCGAGGTCCGCCGCGCGCTCCGTGGGCAGCAGCAGCGTCCGGTGCGGTGCGTCCGGCCCCATCAGCCGGTCGACCGACCTACGGCAGGACTCGGCGACCTCCTCCTGCCGGAAGGCAGAGACCAGCGAGGCGGCGGCACCGCGCAGCGCGAGCTCCCGCGTCACCGCCCGGCGATGGGCCACGACCATCCCCGCCAGCCGCAGGATCACCAGCAGGAACAGCACGCCGGAGAAGGCCGCGATCACGGCGGCGTCCCGGGTCTGTTTGCTCAGTCCCTCGTACAGCAGGATCCCCGGCGCGATGAGCGTGGCCACGGCGAGCACGACCAGCCGGCGCGGCGGCGGCAGCAGGGACTCCCGCTGCGGCACGGACGCGGTCAGCGTGACCATCGAGGGGTGCAGGGCGGCCAGGCCCCAGGCGGTGTAGAAGGCGATCCAGCCGAGGTCCAGCAGGGTGCCGGTCTGCCACAGATCGTTCAGTTGCAGGATCCCGTACGCGATGTCGAAGCCGAGCAGTGTCAGCGTGCCGACGACCAGCAGCCGCACGGCCCGGTTGGGCCCCTCGAGCGGACTCGGGGTCAGCAGCCGGGTCAGCAGGGCCAGCACGAGGATGTCGCCGAGCGGATAGGCGATGCTGATGGCGCGCTGCTGCCAGGTCAGCCCCTCCACCACCGTCAGCGGCTGCACCAGGTACACCCACACGGGCAGCGCGAGGCCCGCGGTGATGATCAGCGCGTCGAGCAGGCTCGGCAGGTCGCGGTCGGCCCACCGGTGCCGTACGAGCCCCGACAGCCCGATCGCGAAGAGCGGGTAGGTGGCGAGGTAGCAGGCGTCGGCGGGGGAGGGAAACGGGTTGGAGGCGTCGAAGTACTCCTCCATCACGTTGTAGTACGTGTCGCCCGTGATGAAGGTGAGCAGTCCGCCGGCCAGGAACCACCAGGGCCACTGATGGGCGGGCCGGTGGACACGGATACCGATCACCACGGCGACGACGCCGGCGAGTCCGATGGCTGCCCACAGTGCGGGAGCCGCCGCCGGGACGGTCATGTACACGATTGTGGCAACCGTGACGAGGGCGATGTGGGCGGCCATCAGCCGACGTGCTGACAGCAAGGACATGCGCCTCCCCCCGTCGGGGAGACCGCGGCGTACGCCTGGTCTGCTAAATTCGATCGTACGTTCGCCCGCGCCGCCCTGCATCTCGGGCGGCCGGCCCCGGCGCGGTCCCGGCGGAGGGGCCTGCCGGGCGGGCCGGGTCCGGCCGGTGGCTCAGGCGCGTCCTCGATGGAACCGCACGTGCAACTCCCTCACCCGCTCCGTCAGTTCGGGCACCGGACCGTCCACGACTACGCCCGGTGCGACCTCGTGGACGGGGAGTGTCCGCACCGGCGGCGCGGGGACCCCCAACTCGCTCAACCAGGATGAGAGTTGCTCGGACGAGGCGACGTAGACGATGCGCCCCAGACCGACCCAGGCGTGCGCGGCCGCACACATCGGGCAGTGCTCGCCGGAGGTGTACACCGTGGCCGCAGCCCGCTCCCCGGGCGTGAGATGGGCCGCCGACCAGCGCGCCAGTTCGAACTCGGGGTGCCGCGTGCGATCGCCCGAGGCCACCCGGTTGTGGTCCTCGCCGAGGACCGTGCCGTCCCCGCCGACCAGGACGGAACCGAACGGCTCGTCCCCGGCCTCGAGCGCCTCGGCCGCGAGCTCCACGCAGCGGCGCAGGTACGGCAGTTCCGTGTCCTTCACGACCATGGTGGCGGACCCTTCCGGTGACGACGTGATCGACAGGACTGTACGGCCGCCGGGGCGTACGACCGCACCGGAAAACGCGTTGCCCGGCAGCCCGGCACCTGCTGAGGTGTGCCCATGGCTCATATGGATCACACCGCGCTGCTCGCCCTGTTCGACCGCGAGCTGCGCGAGGGGGCGCGGCCGGACGGCCCCGGGGTCCGCGTCGAGCGGACCGGCGAGGTGGTGCGCCGCGTCGCCACCGCGCAGGGCTGGAACGGCGTCGTGTGGTCCGCCCTCGACGAGGCGACCGCGGACGCGGCGATCGCCGAGCAGATCGCCCACTACACCGGACTCGGCCTCGAATTCGAGTGGAAGCTGTACGGGCACGACCGGCCGGCGGATTTCGGGCAGCGGCTGCGCGCGGCCGGGTTCAGGTCCGAACCCGAGGAGACGCTGATGATCGGCGAGATCGGCGAGCTGGTCGTCGACGCCGAACCGCCGCCGGGCGTCCGCGTGGAGCCGGTCACCGGCCCGGCGGGCGTGGACCTCGTGGCCGACGTCCACGAGAAGGCGTTCGGTACGGACAGCTCCCGGCTGCGCGACGAGCTTCTCGCCCAGCTCTCGGCCGGCCCGGACACCGTCGTCGCCGTCGTGGCGATGGCCGGCGACGAGCCGGTGAGCGCGGCCCGCATGGAACTGGTGCCCGGCACGCGGTTCGCCGGCCTGTGGGGCGGCGGCACCGTCGAGAGCTGGCGCGGGCGCGGCATCTACCGCGCCCTGGTGGCCCACCGCGCCCACGCCGCCGCGGCACGCGGCTACCGCTACCTCCAGGTCGACGCCTCCCGCCAGAGCCGCCCCATCCTGGAACGCCTCGGCTTCACACCGCTGACCACGACGACGCCGTACGTGTACACGCGGTAGCCGGCCGGGCGCCCCGCCCGGATGTCACATCCAGGCCCGCTCGATCCGTCGCATGGTCATGACGACGATCCAGAAGAACCAGAGCATCCTCCTCGCCGGCGCGAGCGGCGTCCTCGGCCGGCACGTCACCCGCGCCCTGACCGAGGCGGGCCACAAGGTCACCGGACTGGGCAGGAGCCCCGGCAACGGCATCCGCGCCGACCTCATGGACCGCGACGCGCTGCTGCGCGCCGTCGACGGACACCACTTCGACACCGTGATCCACGCCGCGACCGCCCTGCGCAAACCCCCCATGCGCGACCGCGACATGTTCGCCACCGACGCGCTGCGCACCGAGGGCACGGCCCACCTCGTCGAAGCCGCCCGGATCACCGGTGCCCGCCGCTTCGTCGTGGAGTCGATGGTCTTCGGCTACGGCTACGGGGACCACGGCGACCGCCCGCTCACCGAGGACGACCCCTTCGGCCCGCACGGCAGGACCCCGCAGCTGGAGCGGCACATCGCGGCCATGCGGACCAAGGAGCGGCTCGCCTTCGAGACCGAGGCGCTGGAGGGCATCGCGCTCCGCTTCGGCGTGTTCTACGGCCCCGGCGGCACCGACGCCCTGCTGCCCCTGCTGCGCAGACGGCAACTGCCCGTGCCCGCCGACCGCGGCCGGGTGCTGCCGTGGGTGGAGCTCACCGACGCGGCCCGCGCGGTGGTCGCCGCCGTGGAACGCGGCCGGCCCGGGCAGGCGTACAACATCGCCGACCGCACCCCGCTGGGCCTGCGCGCCCATGTCGAGAGCGTGGCCGGGGTGTTCGGACTGCCGAAGCCGATGACCGTACCGCTGTGGCTGATGAAGCCCATGTCGTACATGCACACGGTGATGTCGTCGCGGCTGGTGGTGTCCTGCGCCAAGGCGGAACGCGAGCTGGGCTGGACGCCGCTGTACCCGTCCAGCCGTGAGGGGCTCGCCGCGATGCGGTCGGCGGGCCGCTGATGCCGGCGGGCATACGCCTCCGGCGTGCCGGGCCGCCGGGTCACGGCACGCCGGGTGCCAGGTGTCTCCTCGCGTCGCGCACGTGCTGTTGCCACGCCGTGCTGTCGCCGTTGTGACGCCGTCGCCGTCCTGCGCGGTCAGCGGCGTGCCTTCGAGCGGTCCAGTGCGGCGACGCCGAGCGCGGCGAGACCGATCTGGATGAGCCACTCGACCCAGTCGACGCCCTTGGTGTCGGCGACGTCGAACGCGGCGGCGATCGCGTAGCCGGCCAGCGCGGCAATGATGCCGACGAGGATCGTCCACAGGATTCCGATCCGCTGGCGGCCCGGGACCACGAGCCGGCCCAGGACGCCGATGACGATGCCGATCACGATGGCACTGATGATGCCGTCGACTTCCATCTCCGCCCCTTCTCCTCAGGACCCCCGCTGTAGTGCGTGTGCCCTCTGACGGCCTGGACACTCCGGTGCGGACACGGAGAGGCCGGTCCGGGGCGCGGACCGGCCTGCGGCTTCCTTCCGGTGGGTCTAGGGCCTCTTGGAGGCCTTCGCCGCCGCGCCGGCGCACACCAGACCCAGAATCACGGCCAGTGCACCGATGATGATGTTGTTCCACACGACGCCGGCGTCCGGGCTCTCGCCGACGACCCACGGCGAGATGATCATCCACACCCCGAGTGCGCACATGGCCCAGCTCAGGCCGTACATACGCTCCGGAGCGCGAGTGAACCCGAGCGCCAGCAGACCGATCGCGATGCCCATGATCAGGTTGTGTGTCACGAGCGGCGGCTGGCTGGTCGTGTAGTGGACTATCCACGGGGAGGCCGCGCAGTACAGACCGAGCAGGAACACCGGTCCGTCCACGAGCGCCACATCGCGACCACCGAGCACGCGGGCGTACCGATCCCGCATCTCGGAGGCATCAGGGTGGCTGGTTATGTCACCTCTGGTGGGCGAGACGTTGGCCATGATTCGTCTCCTTCGTCTTGCAGGGCGACCGCGTCTGGTGGGGCGTGCGGTAAGCGCCGCGTAAGCTCATTCTGCTCTTATTTATCCTTTATGTGTAGGGATTGGCAGAGGTGTGAACTTCTACCGGGCGGTACATGTTCAGGCGGATCGGGGGCAAGCGGATGTGTACGACAGTGACCGATCGACGTCGCCGGGAGGCGGCGCGGGACAGGGGAGGGCAGCGGACGTGTCTGCGGCCATCAGCGCGAAGGTGTTGGAGCGGTTCCCGGCGGGGTCTCCGCGCGGGTCATGGCCGGCGGAGGAGTACGCGGCACGCCGCCGCGCCGAGGGTGAGCCGGCCACCGTCGTGATGGACCTGGAGTCGGACGCCTTTCTCGTGGTCGTTCCGTCGGACGGTGACCAGAACGACTGAGACGGCTGAATGGGCGTCGACGGCTGAAATCCATGGCCCCGAAACGATGGCCCCGAAACGATGGCCCTGAAAACCGTCGCCCTGAAAACCGTCGCCCTGAAACCGTGGCCCTGGAWTCCAGGGCCACGAATCCTTGGTCCGGCATACGAGATGAGCCGCGATCTCCTTGACGGCCGTCGCCTTCCGCTGACACGATCCATGGCATGACCATGCGACTGGACCTCACGCGGCGACGCCACGTCGACCTCGCACGCGTCTCCAGCGCTTCCTGTCGCGCCGCAGCCTGAGTCTCCCGGCTCGCCGCTTCTCCCCACCGCCGTATTCGCCGTCGGCTGATCACCGTCGCGCCGACGGCACGTCATGCGCGGTGCCTTTTCCTCACGCCTGAATTCGGCACTGAGTCACGCCCGTTGAATGCGCGTCCCCGAATTCGGCGCTGCCACGCGCAGTCGCGCCTTCTCCCGGAAAGAGACCCCATGGCCACCGTCCTGTCCGTCTCCGGCAGCCCTTCCGCCTCCTCCCGCACCAGCCGACTTCTGCGCCACCTGGACGAGCGGCTGGCCGCACAGGGCCATGACGTGATCCCCCTCGACGTCCGCACCATCCCCGCCGAGGCGCTGCTCGGCGCGGACTTCCGGCACCCCGCGATCGTCGAGGCCACCGACCTGTTCGCACGTGCCGACGGCGTCGTCGTCGGCACCCCCGTCTACAAGGCGTCCTACTCCGGTGTCCTCAAGGCACTGCTGGACCTGCTCCCGCAGTACGCACTGACCGGCAAGACCGTGCTGCCGCTCGCCACCGGCGGCAGCATCGCCCATGTCCTGGCCATCGACTACGCCCTGCGCCCGGTGCTCACCTCCATGGGCGCGGCCCACATAGTGCAGGGCTGGTTCACCCTCGACAAAGACATCACCGTGCACGACGACGGGTTCCTGACCGTCGCGCCGGCCGCCACCGAGGCGCTTACCCAGGTCGTCGACCAGTTCTCCGCGGCGCTCGACCGCACCCCGCTCCTGGCCGTGGCGGGCTGAACACCCGCCGGCTGCCGCGCCGACGAACGTTCCCCATCGATCGGAGATCCCCGTGTCCCTCACCTTCCACTGGTTCCTGCCCACCAACGGCGACAGCCGCCATGTCGTCGGCGGCGGCCACGGCACCCCGGCCACCGCATCCGGCCGGGACCGGCCGCCGACGGTCGCCTACCTGAGCCAGATCGCCCGCGCCGCCGAGGAGGTGGGCTTCGCCGGGGCCCTCACGCCCACCGGCGCCTGGTGCGAGGACGCGTGGCTCACCACCGCGATGGTCAGCCAGCACACCGAACGCCTGAAGTTCCTCGTGGCCTTCCGGCCCGGACTGACCTCGCCCACCCTGGCCGCGCAGATGGCCTCCACCTTCCAGCGGCAGACCGGCGGACGGCTGCTGCTCAACGTCGTCACCGGCGGCGAGAACCAGGAACAGCGCGCTTTCGGCGACTTCCTCGACAAGGACGGCCGGTACCGCAGGACCGGTGAATTCCTGCATGTCGTAAAGGAGTTGTGGCGGGGCGGGACCGTCGACCTGCACGGTGAGCACCTCCAGGTGCAGGGCGCGGCACTCTCCCGCGTGCCCGACCCCGTTCCCCAGGTGTACTTCGGCGGCTCCTCACCCATCGCCGGTGAGATCGCCGCCCGGCACGTCGACGTCTATCTCACCTGGGGCGAGCCGCCCGCCCAGGTCGCCGAGAAGCTGGACCGGATCCGCTCGCTGGCCGCCGCCGAGGGCCGCACCCTCCGCTTCGGCATCCGGCTGCACGTCATCACCCGCGACACCGCCGAGCAGGCCTGGGCCGAGGCGAACCGGCTGCTGGACGGATTCGACCCGGAGACCGTGGCGTCGGTGCAGGCCGGTCTCGCCCGCAGCGAGTCCGAGGGCCAGCGGCGCATGCTCGCCCTGCACGGCGGCGGCAGCCGCGAACGCCTGGAGATCCACCCCAACCTGTGGGCCGGCATCGGCCTGGTGCGCGGCGGCGCGGGCACCGCCCTGGTCGGCAGCCACGACGAGGTCGCGGAGCGGATCAAGGAGTACCAGGCCCTCGGCATCGACGAGTTCATCCTCTCCGGCTACCCCCACCTGGAGGAGGCCTACTGGTTCGGCGAGGGGGTGCTGCCGCGCCTCGCCGCACAAGGGCTGTGGCGGCACCCCGCGGACAAGGACGCCGTACCCACCGCACCCACGACGCCCACCGAACCCGCCGTGCTCGCGCCGTTCGCGAGCTAGAAGCTCGGCCTCTCACCCCAACGATCAACCCGGAAGCCCGCGTTGGGCGTCATCCGCACCGAGGGGCAAGCCCTGCCCCTCGGTGAACGGGAGGCACACACCCATGAAGCAGCGGGCTTCACGCACCGTCTCATTCGGCCTGGCCGTGGCGTTAGCGGCCGGAACGGCGGCACTCGCCCCGTCCGCGCATGCGGCACAGTCGCGGCGCGACCACGAGGCGACCCGCACCGCACTGCGTGACCTGGTGGGCAAGGGCGGACTGCCCGGAGTGGCCGCCAAGGGCCGTGACGGGCAGGGGAGTTGGTTCGCCGAGGTCGGCCATGCCGACACCGCCACGGGCCGCGAGCGTTCCCCGGGCGACCACTTCCGCGGGGCCAGCATCACCAAGACGTTCGTCGCGACCGTCCTGCTCCAACTGGAGGCCGAAGGCAGACTGAGCCTGGACGACTCGGTCGAGCGATGGCTGCCGGGCC
The DNA here is from genome assembly GCF_002148965.1 of Streptomyces swartbergensis. GTDB lineage: Bacteria > Actinomycetota > Actinomycetes > Streptomycetales > Streptomycetaceae > Streptomyces > Streptomyces swartbergensis. The sequence continues at coordinate 12,316 of NZ_NGFN01000229.1, forward strand.
TGGTGCAGGGCAACGGCTACGACGGCGACAGGATCACTCTTCGGCAGCTCCTCAACCACACCAGCGGCATCGCCAACTACACAGACGACCCCGCCTTCAGCCACGACGCCGCGGGCCCCGGCTTCCCGGAGCACCGGTACGACACGCACACGCCCGGGGAACTCGTGGCGATCGCGCTGAAATACCCGCCGCTGCCCGACCCGGAGACGACGCCGGTGTACTCGAACACCAACTTCGTCATCGCCGGGATGGTCATCGAGAAGGCGACGGGCCGCTCGTACGCGCAGGAGATCACCCGCCGCGTCATCYGGCCGCTGAAGCTGCGCGGCACGTCGTTCCCCGGCACGTCACCCCACATGCCGAAACCCCACCCCGTCGGCTACTCCCGGCTGCACCAGGACGCTCCCGACGCCCCGATCCATGACGCCACCGAACAGAACATGACCTGGCTGGGCGCGGCCGGTGATGTCATCTCCACCAGCGGCGACCTCAACCGCTTCCAACGGGCTCTGCTCAAGGGCGAGTTGCTGCCCCCGAAGCAGATGGCGAAGCTGCTCGACGAGGTCCCCGCGGGGGGCGGTCTCGGGTACGGACTCGGAGTCGAGTTCGCGCAGCTGTCCTGCGGCGTGAAGGTCGTGGGCAAGACCGGCCGTACCAACGGCTCCCTGTCCGCCATGGTCGGCACACAGGACGGGAAGCACCAGCTGACGTTCAACATCAACGGTGACTGGCTCCCGGACCCCTCGCTCTACATCAACGTGATCGAAGCGGAGTTCTGCGGCAGGGTCCCGTCCCGCACGGACAAGCCGTCGGTGCTGCCCCGGCTCGGCTAGCCGGACGCCAGCGCGCCGAGGTGCGTCCGGCGGGCCTCGGCCGTCTGGGCCTGCACCAGCAGGAACATCCCCTCGCGCGCCAGCCGTTGCGCCCGGCTGTCCAGGGCCATGGACCGGCCGCCCCCGGCCACGATCGCCGCGGTCGTGGCCGCCCGCAGCACGTCGTACGCCCGTGCCTTCAGCGCCAGGCGTTCCGGGACGCACTCGTGCGGAACGGGGTGGTCGGCCMGGACGTAGGCCTCACGCCGGACCTCGTCGAGCCGGGCCCGCAGCGACCGGGCCGGCTCCCGGCCGTCCGGGGCGTCCGCCACCAGGTCCAGCGCCGCGCTCGCCACCCCGAACACGGCCGGACTGGTGTTGGCGGCCCTGGGCAGATCGACCAGGGCGAACCGCTCCTGCGGGGTGCGCAGCACGACGGCGTCCTCCGGCACCCACAGGCCGTCCAGCTCCAGGGAGACCGTACGGGCGGCGGCGAGGGCCGCGAGCCGCATCGGCGCCGACGGACGCATCCCCGGCTGTTCGCGGGCTTCGGCGACGACGAACACCACCTCGGCCGCGTCCGTCACTCCCGCCAGGAGCATCACGTCGTTCAGACCCCAGCCCGTGTACCAGGGCACCGTGCCCTCGAAGCGCCAGCCGCCCCGCTCGGGCACGGCCCGCACGGGCACGCGGGGGAAGGCACGGACGTGCGCGTACGCGATGCCGGCCAGCGACTCGCCGGTCGCCAGCGGGCGCAGCAGCTTCTCCCGGACCGGCGAGTCGTATGTGGCGAGCAGCTTCACCGGAGTGTGGTGCTGTGTCTGCACGAACCAGGTGGAACAGCACGCCCCGGCCAGGATCTCCGCGACGTCCCGCGCCACGGCGGCGGGCGCGTCCGCCCCGCCGTACTCCTTCGGCGCGCCCAGCCCGAGCAGGCCCGACCGCCGCACCGCCTCCATGTGGCTCGCCGGCACCCCCTCCTGGTCGACGCGCTCGGCGTGCGGGACGAGGAGATCGTGCGCCAGTCGCTGTG
>NZ_NGFN01000023.1 GCF_002148965.1 Streptomyces swartbergensis
TTGACTTGACCAGGGGCAAAGCAGCTCGCAGCCGCTTGTTGTAGGCCGGGCGCTGCGGCAGGTACGGGAACATCCCGTGCAGGTGGGCGTGGGCGAAGCGCAGCCAGCGGGCCTCGCAGTGGAAGCCCAGCACGGCCTGGGCCACTGCCAGGGTCACCAGCTCGGCATCGGTCAGCCGCGGCGGACGCCCACGCCACCGCAGGGTCTTCAAACGGTCATCGACATGCACGTACAGTGCCGTCAAGAGGGTGTCTAAATCGGTCGTCACAACCCGATGTTGGACACCCTCCCTACGTCTGAGAACCCCGCATTCGGAACTACTCGTCTAGACCTCGATGCCGAGCGCCGTGTCCGGCCTGCACTTCGTACACGCCGGCACCTGATGGCGTAGCGCCTCGACCGCCTGCGCCCTGGTCGCAGGTCTCGACCGCTTGCCCGCATCCCAGCAGTCCCCAGTGCGTACGGCAACGATGTTGCTGCGGTCCAGGCCGCGCTCGATCAGCCACTCGGGCGTCGGCGGGCGCCTGGCTGCGCCGACGCGACGCTCAGCCTCGCGGCGCTGTTCGTCCCCGCCGACCGCCGACGGCAAGGGCGCGCTGATCACTTCACCGCGACCATGGCCAGCACCCCGCCGGCCTCCTCGTACGCCTCGGTGAACCGCAGACCCCACGCCGGGCCGTGCAGCAGCGCGAGGTTGGTCGAGCAGTGCGCCACATCGAGATCCGCCGGGCCCCAGGAGGCCGCTGCCCAGTCGACGACGCCGGTGATCCGGGCACCGGCCGACTGTGAGAGCCGCTCGTCGAACAGCACGTTGCCGGGCTGGAAGTCCCGGTGCAGGAAGCGCCCTTTATAGGGCGGCGCGGGGCTGCGGATCACGTCGATCGCCGCAGCCCATACTGCCGCGTCGGCACCCGGGTACCACGACGGTGTCAGCAGTCGTCAACGCCGCATACTCCCGGAGCGGCTGGATGGGACGTACCGCGTGGATCGTCACGAGTTGACGGGCCAGCAAGGGAACACGCGTCTCCAATCCCTCATTTTCGATGACCGTCCGGCCCGCCAGATGGGTCATCAGGAGCGACGGATACTCGCAGTGCGCTGCGGTCGGATCAACCGCGATCAGTCCAGGAGCCGGCACACCGGTCCCCGTGAGCAGGGTGAGGGCGCCGGCCTCCCGGCTCAGCCAGTCCGCGGCGTCCCCCAGGTAGCGCGAGTCGACGAAGCTCCGGAGGACCAGGCCACGGGTGCCTCCGTCCCGCGTGCCGACGGTCAGCCTCCGCATTTCCGCGGTGATGCCGCCGTGCAGCGTCTCGGCGTTGACGACCCGTTCGCCGACCGTTAGGTGCTGGCTCACCCAAGCCATGGTCCGCGGTAGGACAGCCGTCTCCTCGTCACGGTTAGTCACCTGTACACCGCTGTGGCGCCGGGCACCCAGGCGCAGATCAGGGTGGCGGTCGTCGTGGAGGGGCCGTGGCCCTTGCGGTGGCCGACGGGGCTGTGTGCAAGGAAGGCCGGGGGTGAGGCGGCGGGGCGCAGCACGGCGTAGATGCCCTCCCCGGCGGGGACGGTGCTGTGCGGGAGGTCGGTGAATGGCACGAATCCGTCGAAGCCGCGCTCGGCCAGCGTCGCGTCGGTCAGAGGCGCGGGGCGGCCCGTTGAGGCCGCGGCGAGGCCGTTCTCGGCAGGTTCGCGCTCGGGCGTCATCGTRCGTACCTCCAGGGTGGAGCGAGAGAACGACGCATCGCGCAGGTAGCCCCTGGCGCTGCCGATGGACGTCCGTCAATCGGTGATGCCCTCCCGAGGAGCTCGGGAGGGCACCCCGTCAACAAGTCCCGGCCACCAGGCCGGGAAGTTGCCGACTGAACTTCCATTCGAAGACGGCGCTAAGATTGGGAGGAACTGGATAGATCAGCTCACCAGAGCTCTGGCTCTTGCCATTGGACACACGTTGGACGCTGCCCACCGGAAGACAAGAACTCATTTACCGCTTGCCGCACAAGAGCGATAGAGATTTCTGAATTCTCCGGAAATTCGGTCGCATTTCCCATAATGGAGTAGGAGACCTCTCCCCGCCCCTTCGAAGGGTCGAGCGAGGCGTAGTTCCCGTCGTCCATGAAGGCGAGGACTCCGACCTGTGGTCCTGCGTCGACCCCAACCAGCAACTCGTGGTCGGGAACCCCTGCAGGCATCAGTGGACGTTCCATGCTGTGCAACGAAGCCAAGTTCTCCGACGGACCGCCGGCAAGGAGCGCGTCGATCAAAGCGTCAACATCACTCGGGCCCTGGAGCAGAACCGGGTTATCTCCGTGTTCACGCCGATAGTAGGCTTGCACCTTACGGGTCGTCACTTCGCGCCTCCATAGGTCCAATCCTCCCAGCCGCCCTTTCCGTTGGGCCAGTGTACGTGAGCTGCCTCTTGCCTAAAATGGCGTCGAGTACGCGATGACACCCGAGTGGCTGCGCGCATTGACCAGCTGGATTATTAATGACGAGTTTCGCCTTATCTACGCCATCCCGGATCATAGTAGCGGCCATTTTCTGTTCGACATCGCTCGCACGAGCAGACTTTGCAGCACCTTTCAAGAATCCCGCCTTACGAAGGCGATCGTTAACTATATCTATCAATGCGGCGTCTGCCCTCTTGTTACCGCTGACGAGGCGAATCGCGTGGCCGGAGGGGAAGTGGCTGGGTCTGGGCCTGGACTAGGAGCCGGGGTGGGGTCCGCGATATTCGTGATGGACGTGCCCGCATCGTCATTGGCCGCGCCACCGCTCCCCGGAACGGGACCTGTGATGTCGGCAGTGCCATCTGGGTTCTCGCCGTAGCAGTAAACGTCAGGATCGCCGCACTGATCTTCGCCCGGATGTCCGCACTTGAGGCCACTGCTTGGGTCGAGGCCTGTAGGGTCAGCCAGTGTCGCAGGGGAGTTTTTCGCGTAGCTCAGGCTCGTGATGCCCGCGTCGTCGTAGCGGGCGTACCAGTTGCGGGTACAGATCTCGTCCCCGCCAAGGCCCTTCTGCCCGTAATCGTCCACCGACGTCACCATGCCGAGGGTGTCGTACCGCTTGGTGACGACATGGGTGCGCCAGCTGTTCGTTGCTGTGAGCTGGGTGCTGGTGTAGGTGACGGTGTCACGGACCCACCGGGAGGGCTGGTCGGCGCCTGGGGCGCTCTGGATGCCGGTCTGCCGATACGTGTAGTTCTTGAAGGTGCTGGCGATGGGCTGACTGCCGTCGTACGTAATCTGCTGGCGCAGGCGACCCGCGTGCTGGCCGCTGTCGGTGACGGCGCCAAAGTCCACGTCCGTATCGAGGAGCGGTGCCATGGACACCTTCGCCGCCCGCGGCTACAACAACGCCTCGCTCCAGGAGATCGCCGACCGCGCCGGCGTCACCCAGGCCGGCGTCCTGCACTACTTCCGCTCCAAGGCCCAACTGCTCACCCGCGTCCTCGCTCTGCGCGACGAGACCGACATCGAACAGCTCGGCACCGACCGCCCCCGCGGCCTGGCCTTCCTGCGCCACCTCGTCGACACCGTACGCCGCCACACCGAACGCGAAGGCGTCGTCCGCCTCTACGCCGCCCTCTCCGCGGAGAGCGTCACCGAGGGCCACCCCGCCCGGGACTACTTCCGCGACCGCTACGCCGGTCTGCGCACCTTCGTCACCGAAGCCCTCGCCGAAGCCGCCGAAGTCGGCGAGACCCGGCCCGGCCTCGACCTCGAAGAGGCGGCCACCGCGATCATCGCCGTCATGGACGGCCTCCAGATCCAGTGGCTGCTCGCCCCCGAATCCGTCGGCATGGCCGCCGCCACCGGCCGCGTCATCAACGCGCTCCTGGCCGACTTCACCAGCCAGACCACCTGAACACCTGCGAAGGGCGTCCGAACGTCTCAGCCCGCCACGCGGCAGCCTCGCCTGCTCAGGAAAGATCCGTTTCTGCGGCCCCCTTTGGGTCTTGGGCCAATGCTCGCCGGCCCGGCGGCAGTTGCCGCCGGCCAATAATGCCCGCCCGGAGGCATCGTCGCGGAACAGAAGCCCGACGGGGAGGACCTCGTCCTAGACGGTGAACGGGTCGTGCCCGGGTCAGGGCAAGCCGGGCTTCGCCGCACTCCAGCGCCGCCCTGCCGCCGAGGTCGCAGTGCCGAGTAATCCGCCGTGGAGCACCCCGCCTCTGCAATCGGCGGCCGAGCCCCGGGACCGGCGGTGAGGACAGGAGTGAAGCCGTTTGACCGGATGCTGCCTCCGCTTTAGTCTGGAATCAGTACGGAGGTAGCCTCCGTTTTATGGAAGGGCCAAGAGAGCACATGAGTGCCAGTGAGCAGAAGGGGCGCAAGCCCCGTGCGGACGTCCAGCGCAACCGTGCTGCCCTCCTGCGAGCGGCGCAGCACCACTTCCTGAGGCATGGGGTCGGTACGTCCCTGGAGGCGGTGGCCAAAGATGCGGGCGTCGGACCTGGCACCTTGTACCGGCACTTCCCCACTCGGGAAGCGCTGCTGGCGGCCGTGCTGCAGACGCGCTCCGAGGAGCTGGTGGCGCGCCAGGAGGAGATCGCGCAGCTCGGCGACGCCGGCGAGGCGCTGGAGCAGTGGCTGCGCGCGCTGGAGGAGTACTTCAGCGCGTTCAGCGGACTGCCGGAGCCGCTCATGGCCGCGGCCAGGGCGCAGGATCCGGACAACCCGCTCACGCTCCCCTGCGACACGGTCATCACCGCTACCGAGGAGTACGTGCGAGCCGCCCACCGGGCGGGGAACGTGCGCGCGTCGGTGAAGGGGTACGACCTGTTCCTCGCGGCCCTCTCCGTCGCCTGGCTCAAGGGAGCCGGCGCCGCCGACGAGGAGTCACTGGACCGTGTTCGCGCGCTCATTGCCACCGGCTACCGCCGCGAGCGGGACACCCAGGCGTAAGCCTCCGCCTGGCGATCACCGGAATTCCCGGAGACCTCTGGAATTTGGGGCGATACCCGGCGCCCCCATCCACAGTGACCACCACCCGCCGCCCTGGGGGTAGTGCGACTTTCGAAAGGATAAATCATGAAAATTTCTGTTATCGGCGCCGGAGCGATCGGTGGCAACCTCGCTCGCAAGCTCAGTGGAGCCGGTCACGACGTCGAGGTGGCGGACGCCCGCGGCCCCGAGGCTGTCGCGCCCGACGTACTGGAGACCGGCGCCCGCGCCGTGGCACTTGAGGACGCCGTCAAGGGCAGGGACGCCGTCATCCTGGCCATCCCCTTCGGAGTGGCGGGGCAGCTGGCCGACCTGTTCGCCTCCGTCCCCGCCGAGACGGTGGTCATCGACACCTCCAACTACTACCCGCACCTCAACGGGCGGATCGAGGCAGTGGAGGACGGTGTGGTGGAGAGCGTGTACACCTCCGAGCTCCTCGGGCGCCCCGTGGTCAAGGCATGGAACGCCGCCCTGGCCGAAACCCAGCGGACGAAGGGTGTCCCGGCGGGTACTCCGGGCCGCATCGCCATCCCGGTCGCCGGCGATTCCGAGGAAGCCAAGCGCGTGGCCATGCGCCTGGTGGACGACACCGGATTTGACCCCTACGACGCCGGCGCACTGGCCGAGTCCTGGCGTCAGCAGCCGATGGGCCCCGCCTACTGCACCGAGCTGACCCTGGACGAGCTGCCGGCGGCCCTGGCCGCGGCCGATCGCGTCAAGGACGCGGCCGTCCGCGACAGCATGCCAGAGCGCTTCGCCGCCCTCGGGGCCAATCCCACCCTGGATGACGTCGTCGAGATGAACCGCGCCGCCCACCGGTGACAACGCCTGCCGCCGGCCGCGGCGCACACCCCGTGCGAGGGGGAGGACCACACACATCCTCTAGCACGAGCGCCGCGGCCCTTCGGTACGCCCGCTCTCCTGGCGTGCGCTGCCCCTGGGTGCGCGTCACCCCTGACGGTCACCGGACTCCGACTCCTTTGGTCTCGCCTCGTTTGGAGGAGCGACCATGACAAGCCGACAGATGCTCCTGTGCATGCAGTTCACCAGCGGCTACGGAGCCGAACCCGGTGCATGGCGCCTGCCAGGTGCGAACCTGTCCAGCTACACGGACATGGACCAGTACGTGCGCTACGCGCAGGCGGCCGAGCGCGGCAAGATCCAGCTGCTGTTCTTCGCGGACACCCCGGTGCTGGACGTGGACCTCGAAGATCAGGCCCCGCACCACCCGATCGATCCGCTGCTGGTGATGACCTCTATCGCTCGCGAGACCGAGCGGATCGGTCTGGTCGCCACCGCCTCCACCACCTTCAACGAGCCCTACACTCTCGCCCGGCAGTTCAAGGCCCTGGACGTGATCAGCCACGGCCGGGCCGGCTGGAACGCGGTCACCACCTCCGACCCCGCCGCCGCGGCGAACTTCGGCCACCACATCCCGCCGCGTGCGCAGAAGTACGAGCGCGCGCACGAGGTCGTCCAGATCGTGCAGGCGCTGTGGGGCAGCTGGGAGAAGGACGCCTGGGTCCGTGACATCTCCGGGAAGCGGTTCGCCGACATGGGCAAGATCCAGCCGTTCAACCTCCAGGGCCGCCACGTCGCCTCCCGTGGCCCTCTGCCCATCCCGCCGTCCGAGCAGGGTCAGCCGGTCATCTTCCAGGCGGGCGGCGGCAGTTACGGCCTGGAACTGGCGGGCCGTTACGCCGACGGCGTCTACGCCAACCCCTACACCATCGAAGACGGCCAGGCCCAGCGCCAGGCCCTGCACGACGCCGCCAAGCGCGCCGGACGGGACCCGGACGAGGTGAAGATGTTCGCCGGCTTCATGCCGACCATCGCCCCCTCCCGCCGGGCCGCGCTCGACCGGCGCCGTTTTCTGAACGAGTCCGTCGACCTGCGCCAGCGGGTGCGCTACCTCGGCGCGATGATCGGCCTGCCGCTCACCTACGACCAGATCGACGGTGGTCGGCCACGTCGGCGGCGGTGCCGACGACGACCCGAACGACCAGGCCCAGTCTGAGGGGTAGCCACATGCGCCCGTCGACACGAGTGAGTCCTCCCCGCGCTGCCCAGAAGCTTTCGGCGCCCCCGCCGCGCGCATCCTCCCTCGCCCTCCCCGGATCAACCGCACAAACGGAACCACCATGAAGCTCTCCCTCGTCGAACTGGCCACCGTCAGCCCCGGCGGCGACAAGCCGCAAGCAAGCAGGACGCCGTCAACGCAGCCAGCAGGCCGAGGACCTCGGCTACCACCGCATCTGGTACGCCGAGCACCACGACTCCGCCAGCACCGCTGCCTCGTCGGTGGAGATCCTCATCACCCTGGCGGCCAACACCGGACACATGGGTGACTGAGCGCAAGGAATGAGCAGCGGCATCTGACCGCCGGAAGGGATGAAGGCCGCATTGCGTACCGCGACCAGCACCTGGGCGAGCTCCTGGTGCCCCGGGAGACCGGTACTTTCTGTACCGACCTGACCTGGGTACTGGCGGCGCCGGGTGGAGCCGTCGACGGGACGGTCCACGAAGCGGATCCGGGAGGCGGAACCAGCATCCCGACGGGCGGCACCCGCCCCGCTGCAGACGGAGCGCGCCGGGTCGGTGGTGCTGGCAGGGAGTCCGCGGTAGGCCCTCAACGCAGAGTGATCACGGTGGCTGCGCCCACGGAGCCCGAGGTCGGGATCGTGCGGACAAGGGTCTCTCTGCCTCCGATCAGCTCTTGCAGACCCGCCTTGCCGGGCTGCAGCCGGCCCCGTTCGAAGAGCAGCAGACTGACTTCGGTGCCCTCGGGCACGTGCATCCTCCTGTACTGGGCGAAGGTGACGGCATCGCATCCTGAGTACCAGCCGACCTCGGGCTCGTAACCAGTGACCAGCAGGCAGGGGCCGGACGAGGAAAGTCGGCGGGCGACAGGCACGGTCGAATCGCTGAGACGGTCGGGCCCTGGCATGGCGCCGTGCGCGACGACCTGGGCCGTCCCCAGAACCGTGACGGCGGCGAACGCGGCAACCACGGCGAGTGCGGGCGCTGCCCACCGGCCGGCCAGTTCGGCCAGGGACTGGACGCCGAGCACGGTGAGAAGGACGACGGACAGGTAGACGAAGCGCGGTTCACCGTCGGTGGCGACGCCGAGGATGACGAAGACGAGAAGGGCGGTCGTACCCAGAAACACCCGCCGGCGTTCCTCCATCCGCAGCGTCTGCCCGTCCGCCCGCCGGCTGCGCAGAAGTCGTCGTAGAACGACGCCGGTGGCGAAGAGTCCGGCGGCCATCACAACCGCGCCCAGGTCTCCGGCCAGCCGATACGGAAAGATCGCCAGGTAGTAGAGGAGACCGTCGCCCACGAAGAGGCGATTGGCCTGCTTGGTCGCCGAGAAGATCATGCCGAGTGGCGAGCCTGTGACCTTCGAGGCGTGGACCAGGTGGGGAATCAAGCCCATGAGAAGGACGGCGGCGGCGACAGCCACACGGCGGCCAAGTCTGGTCCAGGCCCGTGGACCGTAAGCGAGAAGTGCCGCGAGCCCGACGGCGACGAGGTTCCCCACCACCCCGTACCGCAGGTAGAAGGCAGCCAGCACGACGAACGGCACGGCGAGCAGCGCGTGCGAGTCCGGCTTCTCCTGCGCGCGGACGAGAAGGAAGACGACCAGGAGAAGAAGCCCGGTGGCTCCTATGTCATTGAGGAACTCCGGGACCCGGCGGAGAAAACCCAGACCGCTGAGTATGAGGAGCATCGCGACCACGGCCCGTCTGGGCGTCGTCCATGCGGCGGCGACCAGGTAGGTGGTCGTGAGCGTGAACAGCGCCAGGACCAGGGCCACCACGCGCAGAGCGCCCGTGTCGTCATGCAGGGCGAGAGCCAGGCGGCCGAGCGCGGGAAGGCCGACCGGCCGATACGCACCCCAGCCCGCGTCGGGGGTACCGTCCAGCCAGGACCGGGCCTTGTTGGCGTAGACGGCCTCCTCGTGGCCGAGGTGCGGCTCGTGGTCCTGCAGCACGGCCCACACACCGGCGGCCAGGGCCAGCACACCGAGGACGAGCACCCGCACGGGAACCCGGCGCAGCCTGTCCACGCCACGGAGCCAGGCAGGCGGAACGCCGGACCGGCTCCACCGGGGACGGGCCAACAGCCATGCAGGCGCCGCGATCAGCAGGTACGGCCACGGCTGCCATCCGGGCAGCCAGTCACCGAAGCCGGCGATCAGCAGCACCTGTTGGAGGCCGGCCAACGCGGTGAAGACAACAGCGACGACGAGAGATCCTCGCCTGTTCGACGCTGCCGGGGAACCCGCGCGCGCCTCGGACTGAGTTGTTTCCATGCTTGGGTGCCGCACCGGCTCATGCGCGGGGCGACAGGGACCTCTCCGTGCGCAGAGACAGCCAACTCACCAGCAGCAGGCAGCAGGAGAGAGTGGACAGTACGGTCAGTGCGGTACCGGCGTCCGGGGCCCCTGGCGTGGAGCTCCACCAGTAGAGGCTCCACTGCGCGCCTTCGGGCAGCTTCATCCAGGCGGCGATCCAGTAATGCGGCACCCAGCCGCGGAGCTCCGTGGTCACGAGCGGCAGAGTGACCATCAGGGGACCCGCTCCCAGGACGGCTGCGGCGATCACGGCCCGCGCGACGGCGGCACCGCACGCGGCGAGCGCCGCGAAGAACGTCAGCACGAGCAGCGCCCTGGCGCAGGTCGTCAGTGCCTCACCCCATCCCGGAACGGCCGCCGGCACGTCCTCAGGCCGCGACCCGCCCGGAGGCTCTACGGAGTGACCCACCTTGAACGCGGCCCACAACGCCACCGCGGTCACGGCCATGCTGAGCACCGCGAGGAGCAGGACCACCACGATCTTGCGCAGGACCAGCAGCCAGACGCGCCCCTGGTACAGACGTACCAACGGCCATGTCCCGCTTTCCAGACCCTCGGCCAGCACGACCCCGCACAGCACAGCGACGAATACCAGGCCCAGCAGGGAAGAGTGGTGCCACGCGGCCGCCTGCAACGCTCCGGCCGGAGTGGCCAGCGCGGTGATGCTCGCGTCCAGGCCGTTCGGCCCGTGCTGGACGCCGTCGAGATACGACACGACCGCACGCACCGCGGCGGCGACAGCGAGCAGCACGGTCAGCACGGCCGCCGGTTGGACCGCAAGCCGTACTTCCGCCCGCAGCGGGGCGATGACCCGTCTCATGGTTCCGCCCCTCACACCAGGTCACGCGGACGGGTGCGCCAGGCCTGCCACAGCGCCAGGCAGAGCAGCGCCATCCAGGGCAGAGCCCGTACCGCGGCGGGAGCGGTCGAATCCACCGCCGAGGTCCACAGGTGGTCGTAGACGTTCAGCCCGCGCGACAGACCCATCCCGTCGGCCAGGACCGGACCGGGCAGCCACGTCGTGACAGGCAGTGTGGCGAGAGCCAGGACCAGCACCCCGATGAGGACCGTGCGCAGCGGCATCCGTACGACGGCCGCCAGCCCGACGGCGGCCACGCAGGCCACCCCCAGCACCAGCAGGCCGGTACCGGCCCTCTGCAGTGTGTAGGCCGAGACCTCGTCCGCCGCGGCCATCCGGTGGAGCGGGAAGGCGCGCCGCGTGTGCGTCACGGCCAGGAGCCAGACGCCTGCCGATGTTGCCGCGGCCGCCAGCAGGGACCACACCCAGAGCACGGCGGCCTTGGCGGACAGCAGCCGCCACAGGCGCTGTTCCTGCAGCAGCAGTGGCACCGCCGTACCGCGAGACCACTCTCCGGCGGTGAAGAAGGCGGCGAGGACAAGGACCGAGAGCAGGCCGGGTGCGGTGGCGAACCAGCCGAAGGTCCAGCCGACGGCACCGAGAGGGTGCTGAGCCATCCCCATCTGCTCAGCGCTGGCCACGAATCCGGCCTCGATGTTCTCGTATGCCGCGCGGGTGCCTTCCAGACCGGCCAGGCAGTCCTTGAGGAACGCGGCGGCGGGGACGTCCGGCGGGAGGTTCGCCGCGTCCTTCGCGCAACTCTCCGGAGTCAGTTTCGTGAGCCCGAGACGCACGTGCTGCAGGTTGTTGTGCGCGACGCGCTGCACGTTGAGCGCCTGGAGCGTGATGCCGACGGTCAGCAGGAGGAGTATGGCCACGGGGAGCAGGCGGGGCAGTGTGCGGCGCAGTTCGCAGCCGAGCAGACGCAGCCAGGACTTCATGCGGCCCCGCCCTCTCGAACGGAGGTGTGGACGACGGTCCGCTGCTGGGCGAAGAACCAGTCCTCCAGGTCCTGCGGTCCGTCCGTCGCGCCCAGTCCGAGCTGCTCGATCGTTCCGGACGCGCTCACCACACCCTGCGAGATCATGACGATGCTGTCGCACAGCCGGGCTATCTCGTCCAGTTGATGGCTGGATATGAGGATGCCCGCGCCGCGGGCGGTCTCTTCGGCGATGATGCCGCGTATCAGGCGCACGCCCGCGGGATCAAGGCCGTTGGTCGGCTCGTCGAGGATCAGTAGGGCCGGTTCCTTCATCAGGGCGGCGGCGATCGCCAGCCGCTGGCGCATTCCCTGCGAGAACGTCCGGACCCGGCGTCCGGCGGCATCCGCCAGGCCGACGCGTTCCAGCGCGCGGTCGGCACGGCCCTCGTCGGGCAAGCCCGCGGTGTCGAGCAGTGCGCGCAGCATGCCGCGTCCGGTCATCCAACGGTAGAAGGCGGGGGCGTCCAGCGCGGCGCCGACGCGCGCCAGCACGGGGGGACGCATCGGCAAGGCGTGTCCGAGGACGTGCACCTCACCGGCGGTGGGGGCGACAAGGCCGGTGGCTATACGCATGAGGGTGGTCTTGCCTGCCCCGTTGAGGCCGAGGAGGCCGGTCACCCGACCGGCCTCCACGCTCAGGGACACGCCGTCCAGCACGGTGCGCTTACCGTACGTCTTGACCACACCGCGGCAGGAGAGAACGGGTGTCATGAAAGGGAGATTCCTTGTCAGGAGGTGACGCGGTAGACCTTGAGGTTGAGCTCGTCGACCACGCCGCCGGACGGAGTGGAGGCGACCTTGGCGTAGTAGTAGCCGTTGCCCTCGCCGGCGTAGCTCTTGGTGTAGGGGGCGTTGTCACAGGACCAGTCCCGCCAGGCGACCCACTCGTCGAAGCCCGTCACCGACTTCTTGAAGTCGTAGCCGATGCGTCCCCCGTAGCGGGTCACGCACAGGTTCTGGGTGATGTACTGCGTGTTCGAGCCGACCGCGTACCAGTTGGAGGTCTCGTCTCCCGCCACAGCCGAACGGAGGTAGCGGTTGGACGTGCTCCACGTCGCCGCGGAGGCGGTGGTGACGGCTGCGCCGACCGCGAGAGCGGCGAGCAGAGTGGTGACGCCTGCGCGGCGTATGCGGGCAGATCTGAGGCTCATGAGCACTCCAGAGTGGGAGCCCACCCTCTGATCGAGGGGGGGCAACGGGATGCAGCCAACCGACTGCCACGTGATCATGAAGCTCAGGTATGGAGAGTGTCAATTGCGCGTGGATCTTTCCTGGAGGGAAAGTGCCGATAAGGCGGCGAGGTCGAATTCCTCCTGGTTGAAGGCCTGGTGAGGGCCTATCACTTGATTGCAGGGCCGTTCGGCGCTACGCCCCGATCAGGCACGTGACGTGGCGTCATGTCGCCTCGCAATACGGGGCCTTCCGCGTAGGAATGGGCCACTGTGCCCCCGGAGGTTCCGCCTTCGGGCGCGGCGGGAACTCGCCGGCTGTGAGCCGAGGGGCCGGGCAGGACTTGCGAGGGTCACCGCGCGCTCGGATGGCGATCACCTCGCCTGTGACGTTCGGTGACGGATCGTCATGGCCTGAAGTGTTCGCCCCGCGATGCGCATGACGATGTCAGGGGGCCTTTCGCCGCTGGGCACCAGCGACCTGTGCGATGAAGCCCGCGACTTGCGGGCCGAACGCCTGGGCGACGGCCGCGGTGACGTCGAGGAACGGCAGCGTCCTGAGGTTGGCCGCCGTACCCCTCCACGTGTCCACGCCGTTGTGCCGGTTGAGGTTGATCAGCGTGACCCTCTCCCCCGTCGCCGGGGCGCGGCGGCCGCTCCTCCGGGATCACCGGCGGGTGGACCACGATGTGCGGAAATGTGCTCCACTTCGAGGTAGCGGGGAGCCAGGGAGCGGCGGACCCATTCGGTGTCAGACGCGCAGGTCGGCCCGCTTGGTGCGCCTGGGTGTCCCAGGCCGATCTCGCGGTGGACTCCGGCCAGGCCCTCCTCGTCCTCGGCGACACCGGACGCGCCCACCACCTCATCAGCGAAGGCGAACGACTGCTGCCCGAGAGCCGGGGCAAGCCCCGAGGCGTGTTCCTCGCCTACCGAGCAGCGAGCTACCTCGACCTCAAGGAACCCGAGCCCGCCGCGGCCACCGCCACCGCCACCCAGTCCCTGCTCCTGGCCCGGCGCACCGGAGCACCCCGCTGCGTCCGCCTCACCGAGGACCTGCTCCCCCGCTTCCAGCCCTACGCCCGTGCCCAAGGCGTTGCGGAACTCCTCCGACTCACCGCCGCATAGTCGGCATCAGCCGACCGCACACAGCCCAAGAGCGAACCAAGAGTTCGCCTCCGACGTGCAAGGCGCCCTGGCCGCCGACGCACAAGCACTGTGGACCACCTCGGCCACACCGGCGATCCGGGCCGCGATGTGGGCAACGGGCGCGGCCCGGCCGAGGGTGTGCTGCACGCGCCGGACTGCGCGGAGGCGCCGCAGGATGCGCCGCCGCTCGATCTGGAGCACGCCCTGGACGTCGCTGACAACTCGACGACGCGGCTGTGCACCCTATGGGGATGCGCCCAGGAGCTCACCCCGACGCTGCGCGGTTCCACCACATCGACAACAAGTGACCCGTCGTTGCGTAGTGCGTGGATGCTCGCGATGGTGACGTGGAGCCCTTTGCAGCTTTGCTGGATGCTTATCGGCTCCCGCGAGTCCGGTGATCACAACGGTGCCGCCGTGCGTGAACGAGAGACGAAGCGGCGCCTACGCGGACGGGCCGGTCGGCGGGACCGACTCCCCGGCCGCGCCTGCGCAGCCTGCGGATTGTGCGGATCTTGCGGGCCCGCCCGCCCGGCCGCACCCTTCTCCCAGCGGTGCAGCCACGCCATGCCCGTGCGCCGCATGCACGGACGCCAGCCGCGATTCACAAACGCACACCCAGGCTTCCGGTCGCATCCATGATGTAGGACCAGGCTGACCGCTCAGCCTCCGGGTGCGGCGGGCACCGACGGCTGCGACCGTATGAGTGAAGGGGGCAGGTCCGAACGGGGGAGGACGGAGGCGGTCCGTCATGCTCAGGGCTCACCCTTCGCTCCTGCGGGAGCTCGTCGAGCGCTGCGAGAGTCTCCGGCGACGCCTGGCGTCCGATGGCAGCGCGCAGACCAGGCGCCAGCTCGATGACGCGTCGTACACGCTGTGTGTGGTCACCGGCACCCGCCAGTTGGACACGGCGCTGGATATGGCCCGCCGGCAGCTGGCCGACGCGATGCGGCGCGAGCAGCCTCTCCGTCGCTGACGCGCGCTCCGGGACCTCAGCCAGGCACGCGCCCAGAGGGCCAGACCTCCGCACCATCCATGCCAAGCAGGAACGGCGACCGCTTCCACAGGCTCCGCAGCCGACGGCTCCGCCGGGACAGATGGTGGACCTGATGGGCGCGCTGCAGCAGTCCGTCAGCAAGGCCCGAGGCGCGCGGCGAGCCGGACGTGGGCGAACTGCCGGGTACAAAGACACCGGCACAACGGACCGCGAAGAAGCCCGCCAGTAAGGCTTCCTCGAGGAAACCCCGGCACAGCACGTAAGGCTCCCCCGGCCCGCTCCCCCGGCAGCCATGCGCCGCTGAGCAGTCGTGGTCCGGGTACGCGCCGCCGTGGTCGGGGCTACGAGGTGCTCCGGTCGGGGTCGGGGAGCGCTGGGGCGGGAAGTGCAGCTCCAGGACCTCCACCCACTTGGTGCAGGACGTCGAAGCCGGTGGTGTCGGTCTGCGTCTGGACCAGCTCGGTCAGGGCGTCGATGAGGCTGAGCGGCTGTGCCCGGCAGAATCGCGGCGGCGGCTTGCTTCAGGCGTTCGTACGCGGCCGGGAAGACTTCCGCAGCACCGGACGGCCACCACCGAGCAGAAGCACCGGGTGATCGCGGCATGCGGGTAAGACCGGTCGATGGCAGCGGCTGCTGGGCGTGGCAATCCGGCACACGGCCAGACACGGGCCCGTGTGTCAGCCTGCATGGATGACGGTGCCGTCCTGCCTGTTCAGTCAGGCAGGTCACCAGTAGTGGCGGCGGCCGGCGACCGCGTGTCCCATGGAACCCATGATCCACAGGGCCGCGCCGATGACCGCGAGGATGATCCCGATCGTCCAAAGGATCGATATGCCGGTAATGAATCCGACGACAAGCAGGATGATGCCGAGGAGGAGCATGATCGCCTCCGGTGGTCAGTAGTGCTGCTTTCACTGTGGACCCCAGCGCCGTGCTGGGGAAGTGCCGGTGCTTAAGTATTCCGGGCTCGGAGCGTGATCGTGCGCCGGCAGGTGGCTGTGAACTGTGCCGTTCATTCCGTCACTGTGCTGGGACGGCGAAGATCCGGCGTTGTCGCGAGCCGGGCGGTCATCGCCGATGCAGTCACGGCTGATCGATGCCAAGCCGAGCCATGGGAACTGTGTGCCTGTGCGCGAGAGGGAAACCCAGAAGCAGTACGGGACACCCAGCCCTGCGGCTTTGAGACGCTGCCCTCAGACAGCGGACCTCAGGCGGCCGGGACAGCGTGGGCATTCAACACGGGAATAGGAAAGGAGTCGGCTGTCATGCCCCAGGTCGAGCAGCCCCTCACAGACGCCGGCATCAAAGTTCGCCAAGTCAACCACTACCAGTTCAGCTGGGTGGCCGGAGAACCCGGCCAGCGCGGCACCTTCACCCTGCAGCTGGTCCTGGACGAAGGCGCCGGGGAAGAGGTCCTCACAGTCGACGCCGACGACGCCGACGTCTTGAAGGATCTACTGGAACACAATCCGACCGTCCAGTACGACGTCCCACGCCAGACCCTGATGTTCGGCGTGACGCCCGCCGGCAGCTGACACCCAGCAGCCCACCGCTCACGCCCCGTCGAAAGATCGACGGGGCTCGACCTGCCTGCTGCAGGGAGTGGACCGCATCGAGGAGTGGCCGCCGGGCAGACCCCGGGCGGCCCGCCACGCATGGGGTCGGCGTGTGCATGCAGACGGTGCCAGGCCAGCTCCACAAGGGAAACATCGACACCGAAGGCGTCGACGAAGACCGGCGGGAAAGGTAACCGAGCCCAATGTCTACGCGCGCCGGCCCGCTCGGAACCTGCACGAGCGGGCCGACGACGCGTGCCCGACAGCCCCACTGCCTGGCACACGCAGACAGGCCGGCCAGGCGCCAGCCGGACTCCCAGTCGATCGGGCCGTGGTCGTGGCCGCGCTCACGAAGCCGCCGCAGGGATTCCTCGCGCGGGGGTCGACGTAGACCACCAGATCGTAGTAGTCGGTGAGTTCGGGCCGGGCGGCGTACACACCCTCGACGACGACGATGCCAGAGCGGGAGACGGTGTGGATCTCGTCCGGCGCCAGGGTCCCGGTCGGCCAGTCGTAGCGCCGGTAGCCGGCATCGCGGCCGGCGGCGAGCGGGGCGAGCACCTCCTCACGCAGCCGCTGCCAGTCGAAGTAACGGTGGTAGCCCTGCACCGGATCCAGCCCGGCGCGCTCCTCCGCGTCCATGGGGCGGTAGAAGTCGTCACCGTGCACAACCACGGCACCGCACAACTCGGCAAGGGCCTCCGCCATGGTCGGTTTCCCGGCCCCCTGCCGTCGACCGCGACCAGGGCGAACCCCTCGCGGTTCCGGGCGTCGACTGCAGTGGCGACCGCCGAGCGGTCAGAGGTCCTGATGGATGACGTCGTGGAGTCGTTGCACGTCGAGCTTTTTCGGCGTGGCGGCGGCGGTCGATCACCGTTCCCGTGTCGTCGAGTCACCCTCCAAACGACTCGTTGGAAGCGATGGCGATGCTCCTCTTCTCCTCCCTCTCCGTCATTACCTGGAACAGCAGCTCAGCGCCTCTGCGGTCAGCTCGATGTATCCCAGCTCGTCCATGCAGAGAGGATCGACCCGCCCGTAGCAGACAAGAGCAGTCGACCGTGTTGATACCTGTCAATTGGGTGGAAAAGGTCTGCCTCGGCGTGAGTACGTTCGAGTGTGGGGCAGCGACCGGTGGTCATCGCCGCGTCCGCTGGACGGGGCCGGCGATCGGGTGTGCGTCGCGCGGATGGTGGCGTGTGCTGCGCGCGGCGGCCCATTACATTGGCCCGCGGCCCACCCGCGACGGCCGTTGCGCTGGTGACGCTCGGTCGGCCACCCGCACGTTCTCATCGCTTGTCAAAGGCCGCTCCCCGCTCGGGAAGCGCCCCTCGTACGGAGGTCACTGCCATGACGCAGGATGCGAAGTCCCCGAAGAGGCTGCAGCGCAACCGCTCCACCCTCACCCACAAGGTCGGCTACGCCCTGACCCATCCCGGCCGTGTCGCCCCGTATCTGCGTCGAGCCTCCCGCGACACCTGGCTGCGCCTCAAGCACCCTGATCACGTCGGCTATTACCGCGCGGTGATGGCCTCGGACACCCGGCGCAACCCGGAGGCAGCGGTCGGCAGCCAGACCCATGAGCGCTGGTTGGCACTCGGGCAAATGCAGTTCGACTACCTCGTCGAGCACGGGCTGCGCCCCGAGCACCGGATGCTCGACATCGGCTGCGGCAACCTGCGCGGCGGCTGGCGCTTCATCGACTACCTCGACACCGGCAACTACTACGGCATCGATATCTCGCCCGACATCCTGATCGCCGCCAAGAAGACCCTCGTCGAGCGCGGACTCCAGGACAAACTGCCGCACCTGACCATCACTGGCGACCTCACCCTGGACTTCCTGCCCGGCGACCACTTCGACGTCGTGCACGCGCACAGCGTCTTCTCCCACTCGCCGCCGGCGGTGATCGCAGAGTGCCTCGCCCACGTCGGCCGCATCCTGACCGACAAGGGGTTCTTCGACTTCACCTTCGACCGGACGGAGGGCACCGAACACCAGGTGCTGCGCGAGGATTTCTACTACCGCACCGAGACTCTCTTGGCCATGGCGCGCAAGCACGGCCTTCACGGCAGTTTCATGGACGACTGGGAGAAGCGGCCCCACGGCCAGTCGAAGATCCGGGTGAGCCGCTCCCCGCTGCCGGCTCTCGACCAGTACGACGGCTGACCCGGCGCCGGCCGCCGCCGGCTACGGCTTCGCCGCACGGCGTCCAGCGGTAACTTCGCGGTATGGCCATCGGCGGGGGCGGCTGTCCAGGGTGGGGCGGTGAGCGACAGGCACCTCATTGAGGTCACTGACGAGATGCGCCAGACCCTGGACACCGCCACGCGGGAGAGATTCCAGAGGGAGCTGCGCGGAGCATCTCGGCGATGGTGATCCGCTCGTCCTCGGACAGGTAGCGCGGCGAGATCCCGGCGGCCGTTCGGCTGCTCGGTGATCGGTGCGTAGAGGCGCTCGCGCCCCGCCCGATCGACGACCTTCCGTCCGTACCTCCACCGGGTGGTGATCGTCTACCCGTGTCGGAGTGGACGGAAGCTGACCGGACGTGCGGGGTCCTCATGAGTGTGGCCACGAGTGCGCGTCCTGCTCGTGGCGGCCGAAGGAGCCTCGGTAGGCGGCGGGTGTGGTGTGTACCAGGGCGTGGAAGCGTCTGCGGAGGTTGGTGGCCGAGGACAGGCCGACCCGCTGCGCGACCGTCTCGATGGGGAGGTCGGTCTCCTCCAGAGGGCCCGGGACGTGTCAGCATGACCGTTACCCCGATCGATCTCTTCGCCTCCTTCATCCACCTTGACCAAGGCGGCCAGGTGCGCGCCGAACAACCCGTGTTCGACGCCGATCGGGACGGCTGGCAGGTGATGACCTTCCATGTGGAAACCGACGCCGACGTCCACGCCGACCACTGGGAAATTCACTCCGACGCGGACGAAGTCGTGGCCTGCCTCACCGGCGGGATACGCCTCTACTTCCGCCCGGAGCGGCCGGGGGAAGAAGAGGAGATCAAGCTGGCGGCCGGCACTGCGGCCATCGTCCCGCGCGGGCGGTGGCACCGCCTCGCACCCGCCTCGCACTGGACAGCCCCAGCGACATCATGTCGGTCACCCGGCCGCGTCGCAGCCGCCTGGAGAAGCGAACCGAAGCTTAGGCCAGGGGCGCCACATCCGGTCCTCATCCATGAGGGAGTTCGGCTCAGACCGCCCGCCCACCTCCGCGCTTGCCTATGGCTCCCCTGTGACACCGGGTGCGAGCGGGGTCGGGTAACACACAGCTATAGGGCGACCAAGACCTCGAGGGTCCCGGAGCTCGGCCCCAGCCGAAGAACAGGGCGGTTCGTCCGGAGTTTCAGAAGCCGTTGTCGTACCGATCAGCGAGCTCGCATGATCGAACACGGTTTCTACCTCATCCGGCCACGCCTGCGGCCTGCCGTACTCTCTGCGCATGCATGTTGCGGAATGGGGCGGAGGTCAGCTGACGGTAGTGCGTCCCGCGTCGGGCGGCTTCCCGCGGCACAGCCACGACGAGTACGTGATCAGTGTCAACCTCTGCGGCCTGGAGCGGGTCCGGCTGGATCGCGCCTCGTTCGATGTGAACGTGGACGAGTTCACCGTCTACAACCCCGGTCAGGTCCAGTCGTGCACCACCCAGGTCCCGCCCGACGCGTCCTTCACGTCCGTGAGCTGGTACGTCCCGCCAACGGTGGTGGAATCGCTGACCGGCGACGCCCCGGTCGACTTCGAACGGCCCGTCGTCCGCTCTCCACACCTGCGCGACGAATTCCTCGCTGTGGCCAGGGCATTCCGCCGCGTCCGTGAGCTGGTACCGGAGGGACACCCTCCGCCCGCCGAATCCGCTGTTCTGATCCAGGAGCGGCTCCTGCTCGTGCTGTCGCAGCTGCTCGACCTGGCCGCAGGCCGGCGCGGGCGTGCTCCGGAACCCGCTGACGCCCGGATCGCCGCGGTGCTCGCCCGGCTCCGCGCCGACCTGTCCAGCGCACCGCGGCTGGCGGAGCTGGCCGAGCTGGCCGGGATGTCCCGGGAGCATCTGATCCGGACGTTCACCCGCGCCACCGGCACCCCGCCCTACGCCTGGCACCTGTCGGCCCGGTTGGCCGAGGCGCGGCGACGGCTGCGCAAGGGTGAGCCCGTCGCCGGTGTCGCGCACGTGCTCGGCTTCGCCGACCAGGCACACTTCCACCGCCACTTCGCCGCGGCCTACGCCATCACACCGGGCCGGTACCGTCGGCTGTCTCAGATCAACATCTGACAAGACCGCACGGCCCCGCCCCCGCCACAGTGGTCGGCATGACTGAGATCTTCATGGTGGCTCTGTGGTTGGGGCTGGTGTTCAACGCGGCGCCGGGCGCGGTGTTCAGCGAGTCTCTTCGGCGCGGAATCCGGGGCGGCTTCGGCCCCGCCTTCGCGGTCCAGGCCGGCTCGCTGGTGGGCGACGCCGTCTGGGCGGTGCTCGGCCTGGCGGGGGTGGGGGCGCTGTTTGCGGTGCCGGCCTTGCGCGTGCCGCTCACCGTGGCCGGGTGCTTGCTGCTGGCCTGGCTGGGGGTGGCGGGTCTGCGTGACGCGCTCACGCGGAAGGTGTCCGATCCGGCGGCAGAGGCGCACGGCAAACAGGACCGCAAGGCCATGGCTGTGGGGGCGGGCATGTCCCTGGCGAACCCATGGAACGTTGTCTACTGGTCGGGCGCGGCCGGCGGGGTGGGCGCCGTGCTGGGCCCGGGCGGCGCGGCGGAACTGGGCGTCTTCTTCGCCGGGTTCATGGCCTCCTCGATGCTGTGGTGCCTGATCGCGGCGGGGCTCATCGTGGTCCTGCGCAGGGCGCTGCCACCACTGGCCGTACGCGTACTCGAAGCCTGCTGCGGCGTATCGCTCTTGGTCTTCGCGATTCTCCAGCTGAGCCGACTCATATGACGACATACCGGCCATCGAGTTTGAGGATCGAACAAGGATCCTGATCGGATGATGTCGGAGTGGTTCATGCGTGAGGACAAGACCTCGTGGCGATTCGGAGGTGTTGAAGTCTCACTGAGCGCCAGGAGGCCCTCCTTGTCGCAGTTGTACGCGGTTGAGGTCCCGGAGTTCAACTCGCCCGCCGTGTCCTGCGACTGTCTCGCGCATGCGTACGGGAACGCGGCGGATCAGCCGGATCGGGCGCGGCGGTATCCATCGGACAAGACGGATACGGAGTGGGCCGAGATCCGAGTGCTGCTGCCTGTACCGGCCTGGTTGGAGGGCGGGGCGGCAGGCCGGAGGGCTACTGCCAACGGCAGATGCTCGACGCGGTGCCTTACGCCATCGGCAACGGCGTCAAGTGGCGCTCGGTGCCCACCGACTTTCCCGCGTGGGACCGGGTCTACGCTTCTTCCGCCGCCGGCGACGCCAGGGTCTGACCGTGGAGTTCCACGACCGGCTGCGCGCAAGGGTCCGTGAGAGCGAGGGCCGCTCACCCACGCCGACGGCGAGGATCATCGACTCGCAGTCGGTGCGGGCCGCCGCCGCCTCGGTCCCCGCCTCCACGCGGGGGTATGACGGCGGGAAGAAGGTGCCAGGCCGTAAGCGGCACGTGATCACGGACTGTCTCGGCCTGCTCCTGGCGGTCGCGGTCACCCCCGCGAACACCGGCGACCACGAGGCAGCCATGCCCCCCCTTGGAGCGGGTGCGCACCGCGCACCATGCGATCCGCCTGGTCTGGGCGGACGGTGGCTACACGGGCATGCTCGTCGACTGGGCCCGTGACACACTCCGTCGCTGGAGATCGTCAAGTGCAGTGACGAGCCGCGCTTTGCGGTGCTGCCCAGAAGTGGGCGATCGAGAGAACGCTCAGCTGTCTGATGCGCTCGCGTCGGCTGGTCCGTGACTACGAGATGCTGCCAACCACTAGCGAGTCCATGCCTTGACGGCCGGCTCGGCCAGCACCTCCACCACCGCTTCCCGGGCGATGACCAACCGTTCAAGAGCCCGCTCGGCCTCATCTAGCACAGCCGCGATCCGGGCCGCTTCGTCCCGCGCCCGCCGCTACCCGCGCGGCCAACTCCTTCGCCTCCAGGAGACCCAACACCGACGGCACCAGCCACCTCCACCCGATCAAGAAGCAACACAACGCACCAACGCTGCCTCTCCGAAGCTTCACTCTCCACCTGCGGAAACCGTGGCCCTCGGCGGAGCTGGGCAACCGCCGCGTCGATGTAGCGCGTGATCCAGAACACGACGGCGGTCAAGTGCTCAGCATTAATGGCTGTTCCGTTGATCCCCAAGGCCGGCCCCCCTCAGGGTCAGGCATTGCGACCACCTTTAAGAGGGCAGTACGTGACCTGATGTCCGATTCGATGTCGCCTGATCATGTGACTATTGACCGGTCGACGCGCTTCGCAGCCCCTCCCTCGACGTCGAACGCAGGCACCGGCCGGGTACCCGCCACCGCGCCGGCAACCACCGGGAGCTACTCCGCCGCGGGCTCCCCGGCGAGGTCGGGCAGCAACCCGCGCACCGCCTCGCACTGCTCCGGGCCCACGACGTGGGCCATCGCCTCCTTGACCGTCTCGGCGAGGGCCCCGGAGGCCTCCTTGAGCAGCCGTCGCGCCTGGTCGGTGAGGGCGACCTCGACGCCCCGCTTGTCGCAGCACACCGACTTGCGGGTGACGAGACCGGCGTGATGCAGGCAGGCGATCTGGTAAGTGAGGCGGGTCTTGGGGCGGCCCAGGAGTTCCGCGATCCGGGTCATGCGCACCCCTTCGGCGGGCTGCTCGGCCAGCAGGCACAGGACCAGGAACTCGTCGTGCGAGACGTCCAGCCGCTCCTTGACGACGGGGCGCAGCTGCTGTTCCACGGCGCCCGTCGCGGCCAGCAGCATCCAGGCACGCAGCTCGACCGGAAGGAGTCCGTCGCCGGACCACGAGGGACATGCGGGCAGGTCGGCCATGGTCTCGAGTGAACTGTTGTTCAGTTGTGGATTACTGGCTAGCGTGATGTCATCCAAAATTGGACTAGGAAGTGAGGCACCATGACCGTCGCCGTCGAAACCGGTACCTGGCAACTCGACCGCACCGCCTCCACCGTCGCCCTGCGACACAGGAATGTGTGGGGCCTGGTCACCATGAAGGGCACCTTCGCCGCCGTGAGCGGCCAGGGTGAAGTACGACCCGACGGCTCCGCCGTCGGCACCCTGACCGTCGACGTCGCCTCCCTCCACATCAAGCGCGCCAAGAACATCAAGCACCTGCTGTCGGCCGACTTCTTCGACGCCGAGAACCACCCCGAGATCACCTTCGCGGCCCGCAGCGCAGAACTCCGCGCGGACGAGACGGTCCACGTCATCGGGGAGCTGACCGTGCGGGGCATCAGCAGGCCGCTGTCCCTCACCGCCCGCCTGGTCGACGCCGACGCCGACGCGCTCACCCTGGACGCCGAATTCTCCGTGGACCGCGCGCAGTTCGGCATGGACTGGAACCTGTTGGGCATGATCCGCGGCCTCGCCACGGTCGCCACCACCCTCAGGTTCGTGCGAACGGCAGTCTGAACAGTCCCGGCTCGGTCTCGGTCAGGATTCCGCGCCCGGCCAGGCGCTTCAGTTTGATGCGGACGTTGTTGATGTTGTCGGGCGAGATCTCCAGGTCCATCGCCTCGCACACCTGCCGCGCCGGCAGCGGATGGTCGGCCGCGGCGAACACCGCCATGATCTGCTGGTAGGCCGGATGATCCGGCTGCCTCGGGGGCGTCGGCGCGGGCGGCTGCGGATCGGGCAGCTCCAGCAGCGTCTTGCGGGTGATGCGGATCTCCTCGGCAGTGCGGTGGAACTCCTCCAGCTGCGCGGAAAGCTCCACGACCCGCTCCTTGGCCGCCTCGGCCTGCGCGGCGATCTCCTGTTCCCGCTCCTGCAGCCGTGCCAGCACCGCGCCGAGGGTGAGCTGATCGCCGGTCATGCGGTGCACCAGGACGGCGCGGTCGCCCCGGTCAGCCGGCGCAGTATCACCGCGGTCATCGCCCAGTACACCCGCGACTCGGAGGTGCGGGGCAGGTGCTCGTAATCGCGCAACAGGCGGCGGTGCAGCATTTGTGGCACCGGTACACGGCGAGATGACGCAATCGAAGAGGCACGTCCGGTTCTGAGGGGACCGGGTCGCGGCGACGTGACCCGGCTATCCGACCAATGGCGCGGCCTGGTCACCCGACCCGACAAAACAGCGATCGCCTACCAGGCCGCACTTCACCTCGCCGGCATCCTCATCTGGACCCGACGCCGGCCAAAGAGACAGAACCTGGGCCTGCTGCGGCGGCGTGGGAACCTGGGCGTCGCCTGCCGATCGGCTCAGAAGGCGGGTGCTGCCTGCTCGGCGGCCTGGCCCTGGCGGCGCGCACTGAGCACGGCGTCTCGCAACCGTTCCTGAGCAATCGTCAGGCATGCGTAGACCGCTCCTTGTGCTGTCGACAGACCGATCTGATGCGGACTCGTCCTGATCTCTGGCGCCGCCGGAAGGGTCTGGTCGAGCCGCTCACGCACCTGGGGAAGGACGATTTCGACGAGCGGACGCAGCCGGCCCACGAAGTAGACCGACTCCGGGTCCAGCGTCACCGCGACGACACTGACAGCGGTCACGATCGCCGTGGTGAACGCCTGCAGCACTTCGGCGTGCGGCGCCTCGGCGTGCGGTTGCAGCCAGAGATCCTCGATGCGCTCCAGGTCGAGCCCCCGTTTTCGAGCGAACCGGAGGAGGCCTCGGGTGCTCAGCAGATCGTCGAGGTTCTCGTCGCCGACTCCGGAGGAGAGCACACCGATGTCGCCGAAGGTGGGTGTACTGCCGCGGGCGAGCTCATGGTCCGTGCAGCTGGCGAAGTTCAGTATGGTGCTGACGCTGAAGAGCGCGGCGTTCTTGATGGTTGCGTCGTCGGTGAGGATTCCGAGCAGGGACGCGTTGGCATCGCTGTCGAGGAGCACAGGGGCCTCGATCAGGTTTTCGATGGCTTGCTGGAGGCCTGAGCCCGCGAAGATTTTCATCGACTCCGCGGGGCCGAAGATCTCCGTGCCGCCCCGGACCCGTCCGGGCACTGCGGCGACGATCTGACGCAGGGGACCCTGCGCAGATTGAGCGGCCTGCGCGATCAGGTCGACCAGCCATCGCGCGGCGTCCTCGATCTCCTGGTGGTCGGCGGTGGGAACCGTCACGTGCTGGATCTCACGCCCCCTCAGGTCGGTCACCAGCACACCGGTGGTCTGGGCGCCGAAACTGACACCGGCGACGTGCCCGGTCGTGCCGGGCAGGTCCAGATAGGTGGAGCGGCGGCCGCGGCCGGTGATCTCGTCGATGCCGCCGTCGACGACGAAGCCGTCGGCACGGAGCTCCTCCACCGCTCTGGACACCGTGGCCTTGCTCAGGCCCGTCAGCTCGATGAGCTTGTTCCGCGTCAAGGGCGCGTGGGAGAGGACCACGTCGAGGACTGATGCCTTGTTGTAGTCGCGTGAGGTCGGGTTGGTCACGTGATGACCATAGCGAGCCCGGTACGCCGATCGGGCAGGGACTGGTTTGGGCGGTGCGACCAAGGGTTTCGGCGCGGTGAGACGTGGGTGTTTCGACAGATCCGTCGTTCCCGCCCGGGGGCGCTCGAAAGGGTCCGTGTCGGCGTCTTCCGCCTTGCCGGACGGTTCTCGACTCATCTGTCATGCACTCCGCAGGGTTTGTGAAGCACTCCAGTAGCGCATCGCCGCGTCGCGGCGAAGCCCGGAAGCAGGTTTCGACGACCCACCGACTGTCGGCAGTGAGCGTTCGGCCGGATGGTGGAACCCTCTGCGGTCAGTCGCTTGGGAACGACCGGAACGGCCTCGATGCCGCCGGGCCGACGCCCTTCTTTCGGGGCGACTTGACTGCATGCTGAGAGCCCACCATTCCAGTTTCAGACTGGAACTGCAACAAATACTGGTAAAGTCGGGGCCCAGCATCGAGCACCTCCCGACGCGCCTGACGAATCAACGAACCGTCGAACAGCGATCGGGATGCCCGGCTTCCGTTGGACCTCGAAAGCCCCTGACTCACGTACGCCCGGAGCGGCTGACAGCACTGGCAGGAGAGAGCAGTGACATGAAGTTCACCCCCTACTGGCTCGACACCGCTCCCCCCTGGTTCCTGCCCTTCGCAGGCGGCTACTACAAGTTCCTGGACGTAATCAAGTAAGCATTGGGATAGAGATGCCGAGCACACGCGGGGAACACCGTGGAGCTCGCCCTTGCTGATGGTCTCGATGCGCCCAAGGAACGCGAGGGCATCACTGGCGTCCGCGCCGGGAAGCCGGCGGAGAACACCGAAGCAGGAGGCGCGCGGCTGCGCCAAGGCCCGGAGGCGGTCGCCGACCGGGCCCCGACCGCTGAGACCGTACGGGTGCCCGAACGGGTGCCCGAGCCGATGCCGGCTGCGGAGTTCGTCCTCCTGCACGGCGTCCACGACCCCGGGGCCGCCTCCCTCGTCCAGCGTTCCATGGTGAGCGCAGGCCTCATGGTGCGGGCGGCGGGCGAAGCCGCCCTCTCCAGGGCGGTGGTCCGATGACTGCCTCCCTCACGTTTCTGGTCGGGTGTATCGCCGAGATCGCGCCCGGCCTGCTGGTGGAGACCGGCCCGGGAGCGACGGGCCCCTACGCCTACGACGCCTCCAACTACCGTGTGCTGCCGCGGGCGGTGGCCTTCCCGCGCACCGCCGACGACGTGGTCGCGGTGCTGCGGGCCTGCCGTGGTCCAGGCGGCCGAGGACGTGCCGGAGATCCTGCGCTTCTCGCCCAGCGCGGTGGAGGGCATGGACGAGGCGATCGTCGCCACCATGCGCGCCCGCCGCGGTGCCGCCTCGGTCACCGGCCTGCCCGAGGGGCGGGCCTGGCTGTACGTCGAACTCGAAGGCGACGACCAGGCCCGCGGTCAACGCCCGGGCTGCCGAGCTACTGGATGTGCAGCAGAGAAGCTCCGCCGGGAAGCCGGTTGGCGTGGAAGGCTGGCGCGTCCTGGAGGCCGTGGCCAAGCACCACCGGTCACCGTCCTAGAGGTGCCGAAGATCTTCGGTACCTTCGACGACGAGGACAGGGTCCTGCGCCGCGCCAGCGACACGCCCTGGGTCTCGTCGGTTACGTACATCTTCGCCCTGAGACTGGGCTGCGGCCTGCGCGTCAGCGAGCATCTGGAGGCGGCCTGAACACCGGCCTCGTCTCCAGCCCCGCAGCCCCGCTCGGCGAGTCGAGCAGTTCGGGCCGGCCCGGCTCCCCTCCCCCAGCCGGGCGTGGGGCGCCGGTCCAAGGCAGTGGCCTCGCCAGTTCCGGCACGCTCCCTTACGTCCCTTCTGGCGCCTGGGTCGACCCGACCAAGGCATCCTTCCTCTCCCCTTCCCCTGCAGGGGGGCCGGGGTCAGCCTCGGGGGATCCCCGGGCGGACTGTCTGCCCCGGACCGGCGGCGCTCCCCGGGCCTCCCTCGGCGGGGTGTGCGGTGGCGAAACGCCCTCGTGGCATGCGGAGCGGGCTGCTGGTGCCCTCGCAAGTCGAGAAAAAAGTTCCTAGTTTCAGGTTGGAACTGGAATGAATGATGGTATGTTTCCGGCCAACGCAGCGAGCAACCCCGGAAAAGACTGAAGGTGTGCCTGCCGATGACTGCAACGCTGAGTCGGGCGATCGCCCACTACCCCAACCGGTTCGACCCCGGGGTACTGAGCGAGCTCCCCGAACACCTCCGGAAGACCATCCAGCGCCGGAACGACGTGCTGGGTCCTGGCTACACACTGATCTACAAGGAGCCGGTCGAGTTCGTCTCCGGTCACGGGGCTCACCTGATCGACCGGCACGGCAACGACTACCTCGACGCCTACAACAACGTCCCCTGTGTCGGTCACGCCCACCCCCACGTGGCCGAGGCCGTCGCCCGCCAGATGGCGACGGTCAACACCAACACGCGCTACGTCCAGGAAGCCCTGGTCGACTACGCGGAGCGGCTTCTTTCGACGTTCCCCGAGGAGCTGTCCAAACTGAGCATCGCGTGCAGCGGGTCGGAGGCGAACGACCTGGCGGTGCGGGTGGCGCGGTTCCACACGGGCGGCGAGGGCATCATCGTCACCCGTTGGGCCTACCACGGCCTCACCCGTGAGGTGGCAAGCTTCTCACCGACCCTCGGCGCGGGCTCGCCGCTGGGCCCGAACGTCCGGCTCATCGACGCTCCTGACCCGCGCCTCGTCGCGCCGGGATCCACGCTCGACGAGCACATGCGGCAGCAGGTGCGCGGCGCGATCGACGACCTCGAGCGCCACGGCTACCGGCTCGCGGCCCTGATCACCGACTGCGCCCACTCCAGCGACGGCATCTTCACCGACCCCCCCGGCTACATGCGGGCCGTGGTGGAGGAGGTGCACGCGGCCGGCGGTGTCTACATCGCGGACGAGGTCCAGTCGGGATTCGCCCGGCTCGGGGACTCGATGTGGGGCTTCAGCCGCCACGGTGTGCTGCCGGACATCGTGACCATGGGCAAGCCGATGGGCAACGGCCTGCCGATCTCGGGTGTGGTCTTCCGCCCCGAGGTCTGCGAGGAGTTCGGACGCAACGTCCGCTACTTCAACACCTTCGGCGGCAGCTCCATCCCCGTGGCCGCCGGCGCCGCGGTGCTGGACGTCTTCGAGAAGGAGAACGTGCAGCAGCGCGTCCTGGAGAACGGCAACGCTCTGCGCGCGGGGCTGCGGGAGATCGCCAAGGATTCCCCCTACGTCGCCGAAGTCCGCGGCGCCGGTCTCTACGTCGGCGTGGAGATCGTCAAGGACCGCCAGACCCTCGAGCCCGACCGCGCACGTGCCGACGACGTCATCAACGACATGCGCGATCGCCGCATCCTGATCAGCGGCACGGGCACGTCGGCGAACACGCTGAAGATCCGCCCTCCGCTGGCCTTCGACTCCGCCGATGTGACGCGATTCCTGGAGACCTTCGCCGAGGTCGCGAAAAACCGTCTGTAACAGGCCGGCCGAAGGGACTGACCGTGAACACCTCACCAGCTGTGAACTATGCTCAACGGCTCCTCGAGGAGAGCGGCCTGACGTCGTCCCATGAGCCCATCGACGTGATGCTGGTGAGCATTTTCCTCGAGGAGCACTACCGCCTCAACGGGCGCTTGGGGCGACTGGCGACCGAGAAGGACGACACGTTCAGACTCAGTACCGACTCGGGCAACTACCTCGTGAAGGTCTCACCACCTGACGAAGCGGAGGCGGTTGTCGCCCTCCAGACCGCCGCGATGCGCTACCTCGAAACCACCGCTTCGCACTTGCCCGTCCAGCGGGTGAAGCTGACCGCCGACGCAGACGACCACGTCACGATCCGGCTGAACGACGGCAGGACTCGAATCCTGCGGGTGTTCGACTTCGTCGAAGGCCAGGTCCTGGCCGATGCGAACCCGGACGCGGAGCGGCTCTCCAAGGCGGGCGAGATGCTGGGGCTGATCGACGTGGCGCTCAGGCCGTTCACGCACCCGGCGGACCGACGAGGTCTGGCGTGGGACATCCGGCATTTCCACCAGCTGACCGAACTGGTCGAGCACACGCCGAGCCCCGAGCACCGCCGGCTGGCCCAGTCGGTCTTCCGGCTCTTCGGCGAAAACATCGTCCCGAGGCTGACCGATCTCGAAACGCAAGTGATCCACGGTGACTTCAGCCCTTACAACATCGTGGTGGATCCACAGAGCGATCACTTCGTCACCGGTGTCATCGACTTCGGCGACACGGTGCGCAGTGCGGTGATCTTCGACCCCGCCGTTCCCATGGCGAACCTGCTCGGCAGGACCCCGGATCATCCCTGGCGGGACGCCTGCGCCTTCGCTGCCGGATACCAACGGGAGCGGCCCGTCCAGGCCTCGGAACTTCCGCTGCTCCCGGTTGCCGCGCTGGCACGACTCACACTGCGTGCGCTGATCACGAACTGGCGCGCGGAGCGCGCACCCGAACGGCGCGAGTACCTCCTCGGTCACGCCAAGGACGACTGGATCAATATCGAGCGTTCCTTGACCGTGAGCCTGGACGACGTCGTCGCGCACCTCAGGGAAACCCGTCACGGGCATTCCTGAAAGCCAGTCCCGAACATGTGCAGTTTTCTCACAAAAGACAGGAGCATTCTCATGGCCATTCCCTCGTTGCAGTTCCGGCCGAAATACGTCTCGTTCGACTGTTACGGCACGTTGATCGAGTTCCCGATCACTCCCATCACGCGTGAACTCGTCGGCGACCAGGTCCCCGCCGAGCAGTGGGACCAGTTCGTTCGCGAGTTCCGCGGCTACCGCTACGACCAGGTTCGCGGCGAGTACTACCCCTACGAGCAGGTGCTGCAGGACTCCTTCGAGCGGGTCTGCCGCAAGTGGGGCGTGAAGGCGGCGTCGGACGCGGGCAAGCGGTTCGCCGACGGCGTCCGCAGCTGGGGCCCCCACGCCGACGTGCCCGAGCCGCTGAAGAAGATGGGCGAGAACTACAAGCTGGTGATCCTGTCCAACGCCGACGACTCCTTCCTCGCGGAAAGCGTGCCGAAGCTCGGGGCGGACTTCCACGCGGTCTTCACCGCGGAGCAGGCCGGCTTCTACAAGCCCCGCTACGCCGCGTTCGAGTACATGCTCGACCAACTCGACGCGTCCCCCGAGGACTTCGTACACGTCGCCTCGCACACCCGCTACGACCACATGCCGATGCACGACATGGGATTCCGCAACCTGGTCCTGCTGGACCGCGGATACGACCCGGTCACCCACGGCTACGACTACGTGACGGTGAAGTCCCTGGACGACCTCAACACCATGCTCGGCATCTGACCGGAAGCCAACACCAGTCCCGCACGGCACACACCCGGGTTTCTCCCACGGTTTGTGTTTGCCGTGCGGGACAAGAATCCGGTGCCTTCCGCAGCTGTTTGACAGAGTCACTGCGGGCCCGACGGCAATCAGAACGACAGGAAATACGCCGTCGTGTCATAGCCGGTGTTCTGACAGCGTGCGACGCCGCTGCACATGGCAGCGTTCTCTTCTCTCTCTCCGGTCTCGCGCGGCACCCTCATCAGCCCCGAGCCGTTTGACGTCCGCCGATTTCGGCGTACCAGCCACCTCCCCCGGAACCAATACGTCCCTGCAACAGATACCCCAGTATCCCCAACGATTCCCAGGAGGCACCGCCATGGAAGGCAACCGGATAGGACGCAGAACCGTACTCCGCACCCAGGCGCAGTGGCCGCAGCCACGGCGGTCGCCGGCTGCGGCACCGCGACCGGCAGCAGTTCGTCCGGCGGCGGCAGGAAGAGGATCGTCGTCAGCAACAGCGGTGGCGCCTACAACGACGCTCTGACCAAGGCGATCTACGAGCCGTTCGCCAAGGAGACCGGCATCACGGTCACGACGGTCAACTACCAGTCGGCGCAGGTCATCGCCCAGCTGCGAGGGTTGCCCAAGGCGGAGATCCGCCGCCGGGTGGGCGAGACCCTGGAGGCGGCCGGGCTGTCGAAGTTCGCCGGCCGCAAGCCGCGTGAGCTGTCCGGTGGTCAGCAGCAACGCGTGGCCCTGTGCCGGGCCGGCCGCCGATCGTGCTGATGGACGAGCCGCTGGGTGCATTGGACAAGAAGCTGCGTGACCAGATGCAGACCGAGATCAAGTCCATCCAGCGAGAACTCGGCCTGACCGTGGTGTATGTGACGCACGACCAGGAGGAAGCGCTGGTTCTGTCGGACCGGATCGCCATCATGAAGGACGGCCGGATCGAGCAGTTCGACACGCCCCGCGGCCTGTTAGAACGCCCCCGCACGCCGTTCGTGGCCGACTTTCTCGGCGCCGCCAACTTCCTCACCGGCAAGGTCGAGGAGTCTACGGAGGACAACTGCACCCAGGTGCGCCTCGACACCGGCGGCGTCCTCACGGCCCGGCAGCACCCCTGTGTTCCCGGGCAGCGGGTCCGGGCTGCGGTCCGGCCGGGCAAGCTGCGCATGGTCGGCGCCGAGGAGAGTTGTTGTACCGGCACGGTAGAAACGGCCGTCTACGTGGGTTCGCTGACGCGTATCACCGTCCGCCTGGACGGAGCCGCCCCGGCGGCGATCACGCGCCGGACGGCCCATCCGCGGCGGAGCCAACAACGGCTCGATGCCCGCCCACGACTCGTCGGTCAGCTCATGACGACGCACCACGAACGGACCACCGCACCAACCACTTTGCGGACACCCACTAGCGGAGCCGAGTCCTTGCCTACCGGTAACGTCTCCTCGTCAGGGAGGCTCCCGAGATGGCCGGCCAGCAACCCGTTGATGTCGTCCCAAGTCACTGATCCGCGCGATACGGCAGCGGCCCCAGCACTGCGGCCTCGGCGGAGGGTACCGCCGAGGCCGCGTCGCAGTCGTCCAGGTTCGCCGTCGCCCCGCCAGCCAGACCAGGCTGCCGACGACCACAAGGGCGATACCCTCGATGATCAGCACGCGGGCAACGCTGTACCTTACCTTGTCCACGCTGACACCACGAAGCCCAGACATGCCAGAAGCACGATGGCGAGAACCGCGGCTGTCTTCTTGCTGGCTGGATTCACTCAAAACGCCTCCCTCGAGGAATGCCCCGATCTTGAAGAGTCCTGTCGGGTCGCTGTCGGTGAGGTTGTCGGTGCGGGTACGGATCTTGGTGGTGTCCTTGCCCGCGGTGTTCTTGTAGCCGTTGGCCAGGTCGATCAGCGTCGCGGTCCCGGACGTGGTTTTGATGCCCCCGGGGCGGCCGTTGTCGTCGATGTCGACCGGCTTGTGTCGTGCCGCCGGGGTAGACGGTCTTGGTGCGCCTGTCGTTGTTGTCGTAGTCGAAGTCGGTCTTCTTGCCGTCCGGGGCTGTCAGGTAGTCCGGGCGGCCGGCCTTGTCCCAGGTGTAGTCGGTCTTCCCGGTCGGGTCGGTGTAGTAGTCGACGTCACCGGCCAGGGTGTAGGCGAGCGCGGTCTCAGCGCCGTTGAGGAGGTGCTGCAGGCCCGCCGAGTCGCGGTGGCCGGCCCATCCGGCCAGCTGCCAGCCGTTCTTTCGCTCGACCGGCGCCAGCAGACCACGCACGTGGTCCCGCATCCGCCGCCGTAGATCCGCCCGGGCGAACCGGCCTGCCACCCGAGCGAACACTGGGCGTGAGCACTCCTGGTGGCGTCGCCAGTCGGAACGGCTGAGTCGGTGGGCGGCGCGGGCGAGACGGCGGTCGTGCATCAGCCGGCCGGTGCACACAAGGTCCGCTCGACGACCCAGCGCCGTGGGATTACAACGGCCTGTGCTCAAGGACAGTTGGCCGGTTCGCTCAGAGATGGTTGGTCGCTGCGGTCTCGGCCTTGCCTCGGCGGGGCGGGCGCGCCGCAACCGCTCGACGCCCTGGTGAGGTTTCCGGGCGCCGAGCGGTGCGATACAGCGTTCGCGGGCGGCCGCTCAGGGGCGTTGCATCACTCGGTCCACCACGGCGTCGGCGGCCACGTATGACCACTGCTCGTACGTCTCTGCTCCTGCGTTGCGCTGGTCACGCATGCCGAGGTACTGGTACGTCTTCGCGTCGAAGACCAGCACCGGTCCGCCCTCTGCCCAGGGAGTGCCGGGCTTGCCCACGTACTGGATGCCGATGCCCGCGCGGCCGTCTGCGTCCGTCCGGCCCGGCAGCACCTTGACGCCTGGGACGGTTGCGAGTGCCTCGAACGCCGCGGGGCGCAGGCCCTTCGGCAGAACGGGGGTGCGGAGCAGGCCTGAGAGGAAGAGCTGGACCATCGGCCACTCGTCGGCCTTCATCGGCCGGTCGTAGTCCGGCGTCCTGCCGATGTCGCGCAGTGCGATCGGCAGCTTGCCCGGCTCGGTGGGCAGCTGCTTCAGCTGCGACCACCTGCGCGGCGGCCAGCTGCTCTGACCCGGCTGGTCCGGCGGGACCCACTGGGTGTGACCCAGCTCGCTGACGTAGGACTTCTTGGAGCCGTCGACCGAGCTCCAGCTCTCGTCGACGTACGTCTTGCTCCGGCCGCCTCCGACCGGGGTTTCCTTGGTGATCTCCTTGGTGTAGATGAACTGGTCGTCGCGCGGCGCGATCGGCTTTTCGAGCCTGCGTTCCTCGGCGGCCGCCCCTCGCAGCACAGTGGCCGTGCTCACCGTCTGGGTGCGAGGCGAGGTCCCCGTGTTCTCGGCGACCACCACAGTCGCGGTGACCGCCGCCGCGGCGACGGCGGCCACCGCGATCCGCAGCAGCGGACGGCGGCGAACGGTCGTGGGGGCGGCGGGAGCCCGCATCGCCTGATACAGGCGGAAGCGGGCACGGGCGCGGACGGTATCCGTGAGAGGAGGCGCGTCCGCGTCCCACTCCCTCAGGAGCTTGAGTTCATTCATCGTCAGATTCCTCTCGGAGAGTAGTTGGATCGGATCCGCCCAATGCCTCACGAACTGTTCTGCGAGCCCTGTGCAGCCGCGACCGGACCGTCCCCACGGGCACCCCCAGGGCGCGTGCGACCTCCTCGTAGCCGAGGTCGGCCCAGGCGACCAGCAGCAGCACGTCCCGGTGGCGGGCGGGCAACCGGGCCAGGGCGCCGGCGAGTTCGCGGCCTACCGCCTGCGCGCTGACCCGCGCCGCCACCCGGTCCGCGAGCATCTCTTCGGCTTGGTCGCCGGGGGCGGACGAAGGAAGCCGTCCGAGCGCCTTCAGACGCCGGGCCTCGGCGCGCTTGTGGCGGCCTATGAGGTTGGTCGTGATGCCGAACAGCCACGGGCGGGCGCTGGCCTGCCCCGTGTCGTACCGGAAACGCAGCTGGAATGCGGTGGTGAAGGTATCTGCCATCACGTCCTCGGCCGCCTCCGCACCGAGCCGGCGCGCCGCGTATCTGTGCACCGAGTCGGCATGGCGGTCGAAGAGTGCGGCGAATGCCTCGGGCTCATCCCACGACCGTTCGATCACCGAGGCGTCACTGTCCTGCCCCACCCTGACGCCTGGTTCGACGGTCATCGGGGCTCCTTTCATCGATTCACGCGCTCTCAAATCTTGGGCTTTCACCGGTACTTCGCCGCTCGCAGAGATCCGGTTCCCCACGTCGTGACCGCGCGTGCCAGAGCAGCAGAAGGCTTCGCAGGCCGCGTCGGTTGCGGGAAATGTCGTCCAACCGTTGGCGCTCCTTCGAGTCGGTAGGTGTCGTGGACCTGCGGCAGACTGATGCACCTCAACGGAGAGGTGCTCAGGTGTCAGCGGACCGACGACCAATGAACCTTGAGGCGTATGTGGAACGGACCCGGAGCGGCCCGTGCTTCGTCTGTGCGTTCCTGGCCGGGAACCCGGACTACGCGCACGAGACGGTTTTTGAGGATGCCGATCACGTAGCGTTCCTGGACAGGTGGCCCACGGTGCCGGGCAAGGTCCTGGTCGCTCCGAAGGCTCACGTCGAGCACGTCGTGCGCGACCTGGACGAGGCGGCCTACAGCCGGCTCATGCTGTTCGTCCGGGAGATCGCCCTCGCCGTCGAGGCCGTCTGCGAGCCGGAGCGCACATACCTGTACTCGCTCGGCAGCCAGCAGGGCAATGCGCATCTGCACTGGCACATCGCCGCTCTGCCGCCCGGCGTCCCCTACCCTGAGCAGCAGTTCCACGCTCTGATGACGGAGAACGATGTCCTGGCGCTGCCGCCGGGCCAGGCGGCAGCGATGGCCGCAGGCCTGCGTGAGGCGGTCATCGCCCGGTCATGCTCAAGCCGCCGATGACCGGGCGGCGTCCGGCTGTTCCCAGTCGCCCGCACACCTGACGGGTCTTGCTGGTCGGGACGGTCGGCACGTGGATGCGGCCACCGTTGACCATCGGCGTGGGAAGACAAACGATCATACGGAGGCCGCAGGTCACCCCTTGCAGCACCATCGCTGGCTCCTCGGTGACGCGCAGTATCACCTCCACGCCCTGCCCGAAGTGCAACAGGCCAACCGCCGGCACCGCCGACTCGTCCGCCGAACCCGAGCTTGCCTTCTCGCCCGGGACTACGCCGTCGCCCGCGACTGCCTGCAGGACTGGTTCCAGGACGGAGAACCATCCGATCTGCAACAACACGGTGAGCATCCTGGAAGAGTCGATGGTGAGCCGGGCCATGGGGCGGCGCCATCAGCGCTGTCCGCATTCTGCTCACGGCCGAGGAAGCCACCGTGCGACAGCGCCTCGCTCAGCGCGAAACCGGATCCCAGCTACACGCTCACATCGACCGGAGCCTACGGATGGCACGGCATCTCGACGAGGAGACTCCAGGGGGCACCGTCCGTATCCCGACTCCCGACGGACGACCGGTCGGTGTGGGACATCGCCCTGCAAGTACTTCAAGCCACCACCTGGTAGAAGCGATTCAGGGCCTGCCACCCAGTGTGTCCGCTCCACAGAAAATGGATCAGAGCCCGGTCTCACTTGCAGACCACACGCGGGCAGATCGCTTCGGCCGCCCGACGCGGTGCTCGGGTCATAGCGCTCGAACGGCGGCCGACCACTGTTGAAAGCATGGTGCGTGACGTGGACACTGCCGGAGCCGATGCTTACCTCGCCCGTACCGGATCCTGCCGGCCCAGCTGGGCCGCAGAACCAAGTTATGGACCGCCTCCACACGCCAGCAGCCGATCCACTCATGGGCAGCGGCGCGCGAGATGCCCGTCTCGCTTGGGGCAAGCGCACCGGGCGGCCCGCGCGGACACGCTCGACCAGCAGCCGCCTGCCGTGAACAATCAGCCGGGCACTCCGGTGGGACACGAAGACCTCCGGATTGGTGCAGTCCAGGACACCACCACCACACCGGAGGTCCCCCACGATCAAACCCAGCGACCCCTTCGGTCAGGTGAGCCAGCTGCCCGCCGCGCATTCGGAGGCGGTGACCCACCGGTGAGACCCGATGCGGTCGTTCACGACCTGCCCTGGCCTGTTGTAGAAGTAGTTGTCCGTGAGGTTATCGGCCCACATCTCTCCCGGAGCGAGGCAGACGTAGCCGTTCTGATACTGGTAGTCCTTGTCGTAGTAGAAGGCGACGACGTCCTTGCCCCCGATGAACCCGCTGTTCATCACAGAGGACGCCTCTTTGTAGGCGATTGTCTGGAACGCGCCGCTGGTATCGCCCCAGAAGCGATCGTCTCCCGGTGTCGCGCCGAGGAGGTTCCCGTCACAGCCGTAGTCCGTCCAAGCCCTCACATTGCCGTCACGGCCCGGCCATTCCTGCTGACAGCGGTACTCCTGTGTTGCCGCCGCGGCAGAGGTGGTCGGTGCCGCAAGTCCGAGGGAGGTCAGGGCGATGGCGATGACGGCTGTACCTGGTCTGCGCATGGCGTACTCCTTGGTGTCCGCCTCTGGGACGAGGCATGCGATTCCACGGATGAGCCGTGGAGGTGATGGGCAGTCAGGCCCGTGGGCTGACGATCTTCTTGGCTCGGTCGAGCGCCTGGTGCTGCAACCGGGTGTGCGTGTCCAGGGCTTCGCCGTAGCGGCCGCGCAACTGGGCGACGTAATGGCTCTCGCGCTCCTCACCGATGGGGCGAAGGCCGGTGTCCCGGGCGCAGGTGGCGTCGGCCACGGCGAGCTTCCGCTCGGCCTCGAAGGCCTTGGACTCAGCCGTCCGGTAAGCCTGCGCGACCGCTGACTGACGGGACGCACCCGGGTCCCGGTGGACGTACCCCGCCCGTTTCATGCACCGCGACCAGGCGTTCTGCGCCGCCGAGAACCGCTGGTCGGCCAGTACCCGGGGAACGTAGAGCGACCGGAGATGCCCGACGGCCTTCTCCGCACGAAACCAAGCCCTGGGATCCCCGTACAGCCTCTTCTCGGCCTCGGCCACGCAGCCGCCCATCCGCTTGCGCAGGCTGCCGCCGCCGGGGATCTCGACGGTGATCACCGGCGCGTCGATCCCCTCGTCCAGAGCCTCGTCGTAGGCCTGGCGCCGCCGCTCGGACAAGCTCTTGCGGTACGCGAGGTTGGGGTTGGAAGCCCGGGCGGCCGCTTCCTTGGCCTGGATGCGGCTGCCGTATCCGTGCTTGCGGGCCCAGCCGACATCGTCCAACACATAACCGAGCGTGCGGCTTTCCTCCAGGCTCAGCCGCTCGGCCTCCCAGAACTCGAAACCATGTCGTCTCATGCACGTGCCGATCAACTGTTGCTGCGCGTCCGAGATCCGCAACTGCTCGGCATCGGTCAGTTGCCGGGCTCCCCCGGCCGACGGAGACGCCGTGCTCTGCGGAGTGTGCCGGGCACTGCCGCAGCCGGTGATGACGGCCGACACAAGGAGCAGGCTGATCACAGCCTTGCGCATGACATCCTCTCGCGTTGGGTGTGAACGGGACTGCTGTGCGGGCCAGGTCTGCTACCGGCCGCCCTCGAAAACGCCGCGAAGCGGACTCGGCGAGGAAGAGGGGGAGGGTGACGGTGAAGTGGTCCGCCGCGCGTCAACCCCCTTGGTCTCGCGGCCGACATGGGTAGCAACCCCCGGCGGGCCGGCGTCCAGTACACAACCGGGCCCCTCGCAGGGGCCCTGGTCCCCGTGCACATCGGTGATGGCGTCGCCGTAGTCCGCGTGCGAGTACCAGGCCATGAGCTTTGTCCGGGCGCTGCGGTTCTTCGCCACCGCCGTCGCCCTGTTGTCGGAACAGATCCGGCTCTTCACCCGGGAGGCCGGGTCACCTGGCTTCGCCCTCTCCACCACCAGAGTGCAGTACGTACCGCCCGGAGATGCCGCGGCTGATGCTGCCGGCGGGAGTCCGACGAGACCGGCGAACGAAGCGGCCACGCTCGGCGTGGCGGCCGTACGGGTGCACAGCTGCATGGCGCTCCTTGCGGCCGGACTGCCAGGGGGTGTGGTTGCGCCCCGCAAGGCTAGAAGGGTGCYGACCGCGCCGGTCCTGACAGGTGTCAGGTGTCGGGTCTCGGAAGCCATCCGATTTCCGAGCGTGAGCGTTTGTGGGCCGGGTGGGCATGGACTCCGGTCGTTGGCGGGGAGAGTTGGGCGTGGTTCGTCCGTTCACGTCGCTTGCGGAGATGGCTGATGCCGTCGGTAGCTCGCTCTACTGGGAGGCCCGGGAGAAGAAGATCCGGGAAGAGGTCGTCCGCGCGGCTGCGGGAGGAGGCCGA
Organism: Streptomyces swartbergensis; assembly: GCF_002148965.1. Taxonomy (GTDB): domain Bacteria; phylum Actinomycetota; class Actinomycetes; order Streptomycetales; family Streptomycetaceae; genus Streptomyces; species Streptomyces swartbergensis. The sequence continues at coordinate 39,089 of NZ_NGFN01000023.1, forward strand.
GCAGGTGCAGTAATAGCGCACCGCGTCCAGCATCACTCGGTGGCAGTAGCCCTCCGGCCGACCGCTCCGCCCCTGGAGCCACGGAGGCACCGGCAGCAACAGCCGGACGTCCTGCCGATCCGCCTCCGACAGGCCGGAGCGGCAACACCGGACGCGCTCCCGACCGTCCGGCTGGAGGCGGTGTTCGTCCCCCGGCAGCTCCTGCCGGGGGCGATGCTGGCAGCGAGGCCGCAAGGGCGTCGCTGTCGGCCGGAGGTCAGGCAGGGCTGGGTCAGGCTGGCCGCACGACCTCGTCTCCTCGTCGGCCATAGTGATCTCGGCGTCCGGCGATCGCAACGCGTGGGGGCCTGAACTCGTTCAGACGCAGAGGCAACCATCGATCATTCCCAGTCCAGGGCCGATGGCTCCGAGCCCTGCCGATCCGCGACGTCGCCGCGACTGGCGGAGACGTCGATCAGGCGCGGTGGGGTCGGCCGCAGTCGAGCGCGGCCGCGTCGGTGCCTCGCATGCGAGATGGATCGGTGCCGGCGGTGACAGCGTCGTGGATGGCGCCCAAGGCACGGGCGACGTCGAACAGTCGGCATGCTGCGCGCGGCTGGTCCCAGGCGAGCGACCCGAGATCCCCGAGCAGGTCCCGGTTCCCGGACTGGGAACCCGGCGCGGCACGAGCGCCGCCGAACACTGCGGCGGCCACACGTCCCCCTGACCCCGCCCCGCGCACCCGTCACCCGGGAAGCCCCGTTTCGTCGGCTCCCCGCTCTGGGGGCCTGGGCGCTCGCGCGCTGTACGCGCCGATCAGCTACGGACTGACACACCGCACCCGCGCACGGCGGGCCTCCGCGCAGCGATGACGCAGGCCTGGGCCCGTCGGGTGAGACGAGGGGTTCGTGATTGTCAGTCAGTCCCAGGGTGCTTGCCGGGCCCGTCGGCGTCGGAAGACAGCGGAGTGGGTGACAGTGTGGTGTCCTCCTCACCGGGCTCAAGAAGGGTGTCGGCGGCGCCGACGATGAGGGGGTCGGGTGTGCCGATCGCCTCGCGGTCCTTGCTGGCGTAATCGATGCGCGACAGCAGACTGCGCATGGTCTCCAGCCGGGCGCGCCGCTTGTCGTTGCTCTTGACGACGGTCCAGGGGGCGTGTGGGGTGTCCGTGGCGCGGAACATGTCGACCTTCGCCTCGGTGTAGTCGTCCCAGAGGTCCAGCGAGGCCAGGTCGGTGGGAGAGAGCTTCCACTGGCGCACCGGGTCGACCTGCCGGATCGCGAAGCGCGTGCGCTGCTCGGAGCGGGATACGGAGAACCAGAACTTCACCAGCAGGATGCCGTCGTCGACCAGCATCCGCTCGAAGGCCGGGCACTGGTCGAAAAACAGCTCGTACTCGTCCTTGGAGCAGTACCCCATCACGCGCTCCACGCCGGCTCGGTTGTACCAGGAGCGGTCGAAGAAGACGATCTCCCCGGCCGTCGGCAGATGCGCGATGTACCGCTGGAAGTACCACTGGCCCGCCTCGCGTTCGGTGGGCTTGTCCAGGGCGACCACGTGTGCGCCGCGAGGGTTGAGCCGCTCGGTGAGCCGCTGGATCGTGCCGCCCTTGCCTGCCGCGTCACGTCCCTCGCACACGACGACCACACGGGCGCCGGTGTCCTTGACCCACCGCTGGAGTTTGAGCAGCTCGATCTGCAGGACGCGTTTGGTCCGCTCGTACTCCTTGCGGCCCACCTTGCGGTTGTACGGATGGTTCTCCTGCCAGGTCCGGATGGGACGCCCGTCTTCGTCCAGCACGATCGGCTGCTCTCGCCGACGGGCATCCACGGTCAGTCCGTCCAGCAGTTTGTCCGCGTCTTCGGCGTTCATCACCAGGCTCCCGTTCGGCCCGCCCCGTCGGTCAGAAGGGCATGCGACCGCGGGAGCGGCGGCCAGCCGAACCGCTGCGGGTCACCGCGCGCGAACTGGTGTGGAAGGGCTTGCTGAAGAGCCGGCCCAGAATGCCGGGCGCCTTGCCACCAGCCCGCGCCCCGGCACCGAGCGTACGCTGCGTGCCGCGTTCGGGATGGCGGGAGAGACGGGGGACGAGGAAGGCCAGGACGGCCAGGACAACACACACGACGATGACGGCGGCGACTACCATGATCGGCTCCCTTCGCTGATGGACGGATACACGGGTGCCCCGCCCTGACCCACCCATGTGAGAAGCGAAGGCTTCGACCCTGACTGGTCCGCTCCCCAGCAGCCGGAGCAGCACCCCAGCCACCCAGGGGCGGCAGCCGAACGACACCGCCCAATGGACCCCGCTGCAACCAGCGCAGGCATAAAGCGCCGATAGGTGACCTCGAAGGCGGAGCGTTTCCTCTCCGCTTCGCGGAGGTGCCGATGCCGTAGGCGGTGACGACAGCCGTTAGCAGGGCGAGGACGAAAGCCCCGAAGACCTTGGCCCACGGGGCGTTCCGTCCAGGCTGTTTGGTTGCCCTCTGCAAACTGATCATTGCAGGCCAGACCCCCAGCTACTGACCGGACCCCCAGCTACTGCCAATCAAGCACGCCGCACGTGGGTCCGGAGCCTCACCGGCACTGCTCCGGCTCCCGCAGGCATGGCAGGTGCCCCTTCCCGCGGATCACGTTCTGGCTGGTGGCCTCGTCGAGGTAGGCCAGGAAGCCGGCGGCGAGGGAGCCAGGGCGAGGGGGGCCGTAGGTGTAGGCGTACTCGATGTCCTTGTACGGGTAGTGGCCGGCGCCCAGGTCGATCTGCCCGTCGTCGGGCCAGTCGCCGGCCAAGGGCACCGTGTTCACCTTGCCGCCCCGCTCCCTGGCGAGGCCGACTTCGCTGTAACCGATGGCGCCGGGCTGTTCCTCGACCTTGTTCAGGACAGCTCTGGTCGAGCTGAGTTCGCAGCGCGTGACGGTGTCACCGGCCCGCGCGAGCGGCCTGCAGTCCAATGATGTGCTCGGCGCCTGTTCCCACCCCTTGAGCACCCGGTCCTGGAAGATCTGCCGCGTACCCGACTCGTCCCCCCGGCTGACCAGGACGATGGGCAGGTCGGCGATCTCCTCCTCGCCGGGGACGACCTGGCCCCAGCGCTGGTACTTGCCCGCATACATGTCCCGCACCTGCTGAAGGGACATCCCGTGCGGGCCGAGGTCGATGTCCTTGTGGACGACGAGGGTGAAGAAGGACACCGCGATCTCCTTCCCCGTCAGGTTCCAGCGCTCCCCCATCGGCCCGTCCGAGAAGGTGATCACGGACTGGGCGGCGCTCGCTGACCGCTCACCCAGCTCCGCGAGTTCGAAGACGCCGTCCTCGCTGCCCCGCACCTCGACGGAGATGTCGGCGCCCTGGCACTTGTTCTCGTACTGCTTGGCGAGCGTCCGGACGACGGGCTCGAAGGCGGTCGAGCCCGTCAGGGTCAACTCGCCCTGTTCGCACTCGATCGGGTTGCCGACCCGCAGCAGGATGATGCCGGCAAGAGCGAGCACGGCGAGGGCCAGCGCGCCGCTGAGCAGCCGGGCAGGGAGACTGAACGTACGCAGCTTGTCGTCCGTTTGGGGAGCACTGTTGCGGTGGACCCGGCCGTCCCGGAGGCCGCCGATCAGCTTGACCTCCCCTTCGGCCGGACCGCCGGAGAGCAGCACCAGCAGCTTGAAGTGGTCGCCCGGATTGAGTGGGACGCGCGGGATGGTCACCGTACTGCCGACGTGTTCGAACCCGTTGGCGCTCGTGAAGTGACTGCTCAGATGCTCGATTCCGGACGGCTGGGTGACCGCGACGGCCTGGACCGTGCGGCCCGTGAACTCGGCGGTAAGCCCGTGGACTTCGGAGGAAGTGTAGTCATTGTCGGCGACGCTCTGCGATCCGTCGTTCTCGATGCGCAGGAGGACGAGCGACGCGTCGGCCATGTTCGGTACGTCGAAGTCGCCGAGGCGGGGGTTGGACGATCCGTCGCCTATGGGGCTGTCCATCTGTACGCGGTAGCCGATCAGCTTGCGGCGCGGCACCCGGCGGTCGTACAGGAACATCACGATGGGCACGAGGAGACCGAGGACGGATGTGCCGACGGCGATGACATTCTCGATGCTCAGCCACTCCATTGGTGGTCCCCCGCCACTCCCAGAGCTCACATGGTGGGGTCACCGTATGTCTGTCCGAACGGCCCGTCAGGGCTCTGACACCAATGTTCGCTTTGCGTTCAACTTTCCTCACAGGACACAGGACTTGGGACACAGGACTTGGGACATGGGACTTGGGACATGGGACGCGGGATATCGGCCGGCCGATATTCCGGCGGACCGGTCTCCGCACCCCGTGGAAACCTGACTCGCCCTCATCCTCGACCGTACGGCGGAAGATCCCCCATGGCACTGCGAAAGCCTCCGGACGCTGCAGTTCCGCGCCTCGACAGGATGCGCACGCCCCGACCTTGTGCCCGGCCCCCCACGCCGGTCGCGACCATGTCAAGGACACCGGGGAACGGTTCCGGGGACGCTCCCGCAGGGTTGATCCCTACCTGCACGCCGTCGACTGCAGGGCAGGGCCATACCGTGCGGTCTCTGGTCCTCTTCGGCATCCGCTTCGGTGTCGAAGTGCGTCATCGGCAGATCGTCCCAGCGGGGTGTCAGCTACGGAGAAACCAGAAGACGATGACGCGGTTCGTCAACGCGCTGCAGCATGCCGGTGGACGCGGGCCTTGCGGAGCCGCATTCACGGCTCACTGATGACAGCCCACCGGTGACCGGGAGTGTGTCACACCCTCAGCGCCCATCCGTCCTTGCAGGGCGCTGTGGTCACGCCGGTCGGATGTTCTCCGCCTGCGGTCCCTTCTGGCCCTGCGTGACGTCGAACTCGACTTTCTGCCCCTCCTGCAGCTCACGGAAGCCCTGAGCGGCAATGTTCATGAGAGCGCTCGTCGTGCTTCCCGGCAGCTTCGATGATGTCCTGCCCGCCGCGAAGGGCGCGAAGAAGACCGCCGCCAGGAAGGCGGCTCTGAGGAAACAGCCTGCACATCGTCCCCTTCCGCAGCCGGGGCGGGGAGTGAGCTGCGGCAGCGGAGCAAGGCGGCGTCGTACGAGCGGGCCACTAGGGCGTGTGTGAGGTCGTGATCAATCTCGGGTTCTGGCCCCGTGCGGGGGCGGGATGCGGTAGGACGCTGGGTGTGACACGTAGGCAACTCACAGACGAGCAGTGGGAGTTCATCGAGCCGTACCTGCCGATAGGCGAGTACGGTCCGTACCCCGAGCGGCTGCGGGAGCAGTTCGAGGGGGTGATCTGGCGGTTTCGGTCCAGCGCCCAGTGGCGCGAGATGCCCTCCGAGTTCGGACCGTGGGCGACCGTCTACGGGCGCTTTCGCGTCTGGCGGGACGCCGGGGTCT
>NZ_NGFN01000230.1 GCF_002148965.1 Streptomyces swartbergensis
GCTCAGCAGGGGACGGGGGGCTGGGGCTGGCTGCCATCGGAGACCACCTCATTCGGGCACGGCAGCGGAACGGACACGGCAGCGGACACGGCGCGCGGGAGGACGAGCCGGGCCGCCGCGACGCGAGGAGCACGTGCGGCGGCCGCGGCGGCTATGCGGTCAGGACTCGGTCATGCCGCACCCTGTGAGGCCCTCTGGCGCCGCAGGGCGTACAGGCCGGTGCCGGCCACCGCCAGCATCGCGAGACCGCCGGCCGTCACGCCCGGCGAGGAGGCCAGGCCGCCGCCACCGGTGTGCATCCCGCCGCGCGGCTTGTCGTGCTTGTCGCCGTGCCAGGAGCCCTTCTCGTGGTCGTCGTGCTTGCCGTGCTCGTCGTGCTTGTCGCCCCAGGGGTCCTCGTCGTGCTTGTCGTCCCACGAGTCGTCGCCGTGCTCGCCGTCCTTGTAGGTGCCCGGGTCGTGCTTGGGGTCGTCCCAGTCGTCGTACGTGTTCACCACGGTCAGCGCTCCGCCGCCCGTGTTCACCCCGCCGTGCGGCTTGTGGTGCTTGTCGCCGTGCCGGGAGTCCTTGTCGTGCTTGCCGTGCTCGTCGTGCTTCCCGTGCTCGTCGTGCTTGCCGTGCTCGTCGTGCTTGCCGTGCTCGTCATGCTTGCCGTGCTCATCGTGCTTGCCGTGCTCGTCGTGCTTGGCGGTGTCCCGGTCGTCGTCCGCGGTCACGGCGGCGAGCGCTCCGCCACCCGTGTGCATCCCGCCGCGCGGCTTGTGGTGTTTGCCGTGCTCGTCGTGCTTGGCGTGCTCGTCGTGCTTGGCGTGCTCGTCGTGCTTGCCGTGCTCGTCATGCTTGCCGTGCTCGTCGTGCTTGGCGGTGTCCCGGTCGTCGTCCGCGGTCACGGCGGCGAGCGCTCCGCCACCCGTGTGCATCCCGCCGCGCGGCTTGTGGTGTTTGCCGTCCTTGTCGTGCTCCTTGCTGTAGGAAGTGGAGTCGTGGTCCCGGTCGCCCATCGTCTCGGCGTAGGCGGTGGGTGCGGCGATCGCGAGGGCGGCCGTGGCCGTGGCCGTCGCGAGCAGCATGCCTGCAGAGCGCATCGGTGAGTCCTTCCGTCACGGACCGGGCGCTGACGCCTCGCCAGCTCACGAGACCCGGCCCCGACGTGCACCACCGTCAGTCATGCCGGACCGTCCCACCACCAGGGGCGTTCAGATGGGTTACGACCACACCCTGACGGCGGCATTCACCCACGCCGGTCCGGCCGGAAAGATCGCAATCTCTCGCCGGTCACGCCCGTCTCCTACGGCGACACGGGGGCGAGGTCAGCTCTCCACCGGACCAGCTGCGGGAGGCGTTCATGGCCATGGTCGGCCTGTTCTGGATCGGCGAGGACTCGGTGTACGTGGGGGCCGAGCCCGAGGGAGCGGCCTCCGGGGTGCGGCTGTCCGAGCACGGCGTCGAGACGCTGGGGGGCGGCCGGGGCAGGTTCTGGACCTGGGACGAGGTGGTCCGGATCGAGACGCGCGATGTGCCCGTGCGGTCCGGGGTGCGGAGACTGGCGTCCATGGCCTTCGACGCCGCGCTCGTCGTGGTCACGGGTGACGGCCAGCTGCCGCCCCGCCTTCACCGTGGAGGTGGCGACGGCCGAGGAGACCGTCCAGGCCGATGTGCACGCGGCTGTCGCCGGAGGGCTCTACCTGCCCTCCGAGTACGAGCTCTCCGTCACCCTCCTCCAGCGGCTCGCCGACGGCGGCACCGACATCGGTGACCTCCTCGCCTGGGGCCGTGACCACGCGGCCGAGGGCACCCCCGCAGCGCGAGGAACGCGAGGCGCTGCTGCGGAAGTGGGCCGGGGCGTAGGGGTGTCCGCAAAGTCCCGTCGTCCCCCCGGAGGGCGGGCCCTGCGGCGTCCGGTGCGTGCTCTGGGGGTGCCACCTGCTCGAAGAGCTTGGGGGAGAGTGCCGAGCGTCGCGGGGCAGGCGGGACTTTGCGCACCCCTAGGTCCGGCTGCCCCACCTAGGTCCGGCTGCCCCACTGGTCACCATCGCCTCTGCCGCTGACGCCCCAGGCTGCTCGGGTCCGGGTCGACCAGTTGCGCCGCCATGCCGACGAGGACCAGCCCGGCCGCGATGAGCAGCCCCTGTGCCAGGGCGATGCCGGAGCCCAGGACGGCCACGCCGAGGGCCAGCGCCCACCAGGCTCCGGTACGCCGGTACTCCCGGGGCCGGGCAGGGCGACCTGATCTCATGGCCCGGGTGAACCTGGGGTCCTCCCGCTCGAGTCGAGCTTCGAGGTCGACGAGGCGTTCGTCTTCGGACTGGGGCACGGCTTCTCCTCTCCCGGAACCCGACAGCGCTTCGAGGCAGGGCACGGCCGAGGCCATGGCAAGTCCTGGGGTGTCGGGCCGTGTGGCAGCGCTGAGGGAGACAGCCCGCCGACGCGCGGCGCGGCCGGTCTCACCAGGGCTTCAGCTTCTCCCTCCTCCAGCGGCGTCCGCCATCGGGCCCAATCCTCATCCTTCCCGGTGGCCGCCCCCCACGAACGCCCTGCCGTAAGGCGGATGTTCGGCCGAGGATGGGTGGTGGCACGGATGGCGACGCGCCGGAGGGAGCCCGCATCCGGGGTAGGCGTGCACGTGCCCTGCTCGTCGGCACCGACCTCGGCCCGGGCGAGGGCACCGAAGTGCGCCCGAGCGCGTCCTCGACATCGTCGTGCCTCTCTGACGGGGCTCCAGGCCGCCTGCCGGACCTCGCCGAGGGTGACGGCCTCGCCGTCGGGCGGGGGCAGCCCAGCGCCGCCGAGCCAACCTGCTCCAGCGGCTCGGCATGAAGGACCGTCTGGAGCTGACCCGCTACGCCGACCGCGTGGGGCTGATCGAGCCCTGAGCCGGGAGTGCGCTAGCGCTCGGCCTCGGCGGGCAGTGCGGCGGAGGCGGACGAGGGTGTGCTGTCGTCCCGGGGGCGGGGCTCGGTGTCGTACGACGGGATCGTGCGGCCGGGCCGGAGGTCCTGGGCGGCTCGGAGTGCGCGGGCGAGCAGGTGGGCTCGGCCGGCGGCGATGGGGCCGAGGATCGCGAGGACGAGGACGTACCCGGCGATGAACGGGGCGAGGCGGGCGTCGAGCCCGGCGCCGGCGGCCATGGCGGCCAGGATCAGGGCGAACTCCCCGCGGGCCACGAGGGTGGTGGCGATCTCGGCGGCGGGCTCGGTGCCGTAGCGGTACACACGGGCGACGAGGAGTCCCGCGGCGACGTTCATGACGACGGTCAGCGCCGCCGCCGCGGTGACCGGTCCGACGACGGAGACGATGTCGCCTGGGTCGATGGAGAGCCCGAAGGCGAAGAAGAAGATCGCCGCGAAGGCGTCGCGCAGCGGGTGCACGAGTTCCCGGATGCGCGGTCCGGAGGGCGTGCCGGCCAGGATCAGGCCGACCATGAACGCGCCGATGGCGTCGGCGACTCCGAGGACCTCGGCGACTCCCGCCACGAGGACGGCCGCGCCGAGGAAGCTGATGACGAGCAGTTCGTTGTCGCGGGTCGCGATCAGACGGCCGGCCGGCCTGGTGCCGTAGCGGGCGGCCGCGGCCAGTACCAGCAGGAAGCCGAAGGCCTTGGCGCTCTGGAGGACCGTGTCGCCGATGCCCTGGGCGCCGCTGATGACGGGCTGGAGCGCGGCGAGGTAGAGGGCCAGGAAGATGTCCTCGACCACGATGACGCCCAGGATGAGGCGTGTCTCCGGGCGGCCGAGGCGGCCCTGGTCGATGAGGATCTTGGTGACGATGGCGGACGAGGAGATCCCCAGGACACCGGCGAGCACCAGCGCCTCCCGGACGCCCCAGCCCTGGGCGAATCCGAAGACCAGCCCCGCGCCGACGTTGAGCAGCAGGTAGATGCCGCCCGCCGTCAGCAGGCGCCGGCCGCCGCTCTTGAGGTCGTCGCGGTGGAACTCCAGGCCCAGGTAGAACAGCAGCAGCACCAGTCCGAGCGCGGAGAGCATCTCGAAGTCGTGTGCGTCCTCGACTATGACCAGGCCAGGGGTGTGCGGGCCGAGCAGGATGCCCGCGAGCATGAAGAGCGGGATGGTCGGGAGTCCGATCCTGCCGCCGAGGCGGGCGAGGAGGGCGGCGGCCAGGAAGGCTCCGCCCATGGCGAGAAGGCTGTCAGCGTGTCCCACGGGTCACCGCCTTCTCGGGCACGCAGGGGGCGGATCGTTTCACCGTGCGGGGATGGATAGGCGCTCCTCCTTCGTGGGGCTGGGTCGGACGGCGACGCGCGCGTCTCGGCGCCGCGCGAGCCGCAGCCATGCAGTCATGACGACCGACGCGAGCCTCGGCGACGCTCCAGCCTCACACGGGCTCCGGGCCCGTCACCATCGGTGCCCACACCCATCTCCGGGCAGGAGCGACACCCATCTCCGGGTGGGGTGACACCTGTCCCCCCGTCACACGGTCCGGTGGTCGATGCCCAGCAGGCTCGCCGCCGCCCTGAAGTCGGCCGCGTGGTGGCCGACCGCGAGGGACCAGTGGTGGCCGACACCCGTGGCGCTCCACGCGTCCACCCATTCGCCGGGATCGCGGCCGAAGTCGACGCGGCTGGTGGTGTTGCCGATCTCCAGCAGGGGTCCCGGTACGACGGTGCCCTCGGAGGTGACGAAGGACAGGCTGCCGTCGGCGTCCTGGCCCAGGCCGAGCAGCGTGACGGGTCCGTGCTGGACGTCGAACTCGACGCTCACGCCCCAGCCGCGCTTGCCGTGGTAGACGCCGAGCCCGCGCAGCAGCGGGTCGCGGGCGCTGACCGCGAGGTGGGCGGGTCCGTCGTGGCCCATCTCCACGACGCCGTCCTCGAAGTTGAGGGCCTGGATCTCGGTGAAGGAGCCTCCGGCGCCGACGCTCTGGGAGGCGAGCTGGGCGACGCTGGTGCGCAGTTCGTACTCCCCGGCCGCCGGCACGCCCCTGGCCGTGAGCAGGGAGGCACCCAGGATCATGCCGGCGCCGAGCCGCTCGTGCAGCTCCCCGTCGAGGCCCCGGTGGTAGTACGCGAGGCTGTCGAGCTCGAAGTCCGCCACGAGCCGGTCCAGGGCGACCGACACGGTCGCACCCCAGGCGAAGTCCTCCTCCACCACGCTGTCGTCGAGGGTGAAGACCTGCCGGGCGAGCGCCATGCGCTCCTTGGTCTCCTGCTCGGTCACGCGCTGCACCCGGTGCCGCAGGTCGTCGAACTCCAGCACCTCCACGTGCGAGCCGAACGCCGTGGACAGCAGCGTCGGATCGGTCTGCACGTCGAGCATGCCGGGGTACACGTGTCCCATGAGGCCGTGCCGGGCGTGCCGGAGCGCGGCGCGGATGTGCGCGGCCCGGATCCACTGTTCGATGCGCCGCCAGGCGGACTCCTGCCGCAGCCAGCCCGACACCGACCGGAAGGGGACGCCGGCACGCCGGAAGACGTTGCCGACCTCGGGGACGGGGCACTGCCCGCAGTAGGCCAGCCAGGCCCCGGTGTCGAAGGAGGCGTGGTCCATCTTCTCGGTCGGCTGGAGGTCGATGACCAGGACCGGTGTGTGCGTGCGCTGCGCGATCGGCAGCACCATCGAGGAGGTGAGGTAGGTCGTCAGGAACAGCACGATGAGGTCGCAGTCGGCCTTGCGCAACTGCTCGGCGGCGCGCGCGCCTTCCTGGGCGTCGGAGACGAACCCGGCGTCGGTCACCTCCGCGTCCATCCCGCGGAAGCGCTCGGCGACGTAGGCGGCCGACTCCTTCAGCTGCGGGAGGAGACCGGGGAACTGCGGCCAGTACGTGCCGAGTCCGCCGGCGACCAGTCCGATCCGGGTGCGTCGCCGGGTGACCGGCGGGAGCAGGTCGTGCAGGGCGGCGGCCCGTCCGGCGGCGCGGTCCGCGGTCGTTGCCATGGTCGGTGCTCCTTGAGGGGTCGGTGTGCTGCGGCTCAGGTGCTGGGGACTCGCAGGTCCGCTCTGTCGTGCGCCGCGCCGGTGGCACGGGGCACCAGCACGCGGATGATGAACACACCCGCGAACGCGGCCACCGTCATGCAGGCGGTGATCGTCCAGAGCAGGACGGCCGGGCTGTAGTCGGCCAGGGCGGGGGTGAAGAACGCGGCGACCGCGAAGACTCCCCGGGACAGGGCGTAGGTGAAGCCCTGGGTGGTGCCGCGGGTGTCCGCGGGCAGCGTGAGCTGCGACCACACCTTGTAGTTCGCCTCTCCGGCGAAGGGATTGGAGAGCTGGTAGAGCACGAAGAAGACGAGCATGCCGACGAGCGCGCCCGCGGTCAGGGACGCGATGACGAAGGCGAGGATCTGCACCACCGCGGCCACATGGAACAGCCGGTCGCGCCAGGGGCTGTCGGCGACGCGGACGAACGCGAAGGTGAGCAGCACGCCGATCGGGATGAAGGCCAGGTTGATTCCGGTGGCCAGGCTCTGTGAGGCATCGCTGACGGTGACGAGCAGATAGGTGCCGAACTGGCCGAAGGTATTGGCCCCGAGGCCCCAGGTGACGTAGAAGACGAACGTCGCGGTCATCGGCAGCAGGGCGGCGCGCGTCCAGATGTTCTTCAGGGAGCTGCCGCGCGGGGCGGCCGCCGTCTCCTCCTGCGTGTCCTGTTCGTCGGACAGTTTCAGGCGGGAGCGCAGGGCCCAGGTGACGAGCGCGGCGACGGCCAGTTGTCCGGTGATGAGCCGGGCGCCGGTCATGCCCGTGGTGGACAGGACGAAGCCGAGGAAGATGGCGACGGCGATGCCCAGCATCCACATGACCTGTGTGAAGGCGACGAGCCGTCCCCGGGCCCAGGAGGGCGCGGCGTCCGAGACCACGGCCAGGGAGGTCGGCAGATCGGCGCCGGCCGCGAGTCCGGCGACGAGGACGCCGATCAGCAGCGTGATGTCGTCGGGCGCCAGCGTGATGACGATCGCCCCGAGCGCGAAGCAGAAGATGTCCCAGTTGTAGACGCGGCGGCGGCCGAAGAGGTCGGCGAGCCGGCCGCCGACCAGGGATCCGACGGCGATGCAGCCGGTGACGATCGCGCTGATCGCACCGGCCATCCACACGCCCATGTCGTAACTGTCGCGGTAGATGGCCAGGTTGACGGAGATGCTGACGATCAGCCCGGCGTCGAGATAGGAGGCCATGCCCGACAGGGCGGCGGCCTTCCAGAGCGGTTTGGGGATGGGGCGGGTACCGGCCATGATGCGACTCCGTCGTCTGGTGACATCGCGGTTCCGGGGGCCTGGTCGCAGCGAATATAGGGCGAGAAAAACGTTGCAACAAGGTGTCGCGCAGACATGGGTGACATGACGTCGGCGTTCCCGACGGCGTGCTCGCATATGGCGTGACCGTTCCAGGTCGCCTACCGTGAAGGGCGGCCTAAAAACGTTTTAGGGGAAGGACCGCATCCGTGATCTCCCCCGTGCTCCGGCAGCTGTTCGATGATCCGCCTCGCGATTTCGGCCCCGCTCCCCTGTGGTGGTGGTCGGGTGCGAAGGTCACCCGTGAGCGACTCGCCTGGCAGATGCGGGCGTTCGCCGAGGGCGGTGTCCACAATCTCGTCGTGATCAACCTGGCTCCGGCCGGCCCGACGTTCGGCGCCCGGGCCGACGATCCGGCGTGGTTCGGCGAGGAGTGGTGGGCGCGTTTCACCGACGCCTGCGAGATCGCCGCGGAGCTGGGCACACGCCTGTGGTTCTACGACCAGATCGGGTTCTCCGGCGCCAATGTGCAAGGCGGTGTGACACGGCGTCAACCCGAGGCTAGGGGCTGTGCGCTGCGCTGCCGCGACGTCACCGTCTCCCGGGGGACGGTCTCCCTGCGGGATGCCGAGACCCCGCTGGCCGCGTACACCGCGCAGGGCCGGCGCCTCGACCTCGCCGCGGGCGGCCCGGGCACCCTGTCCGTCGCAGCCGCCGACGGAACCGGCGTACGGCTCGTCACCACCGTCCCCACGGCGTTCGACTACCTGGACCCGCACGCCGTCGGCCTGCTGATGGACGCCGTGCACCACGAGTACGACCGCCGTGTGCCCGCGCACCTGGGCACCGTCATCGCGGGCAGCTTCCAGGACGAACTGCCGGGCACGAACGCCTGGAGCCACCGCTTCGCCGACGAGTTCCGCGCCCGGCGCGGCTACGACCTGCTCGACCACCTGCCGGCCCTGTTCGGCACGGACGCCACCGTCCCGGAGACGAAGATCCGCGCCGACTACTACGCGGTCCGCGCGGAACTCACCGAAGAGGCCCTCTTCCGGCCGCTGGCCGCATGGCACCGCGAGCGCGGGATGCTGCTGGGCAGCGACCAGAGCCACCCCGCCCGCGCCGGATACCCGGCCCAGTCGACGCAGATCTACACCGACTACTTCCGCACCCACCGCTGGTACGGCGCCGCCGGCAGCGACCACCACGGCGACGCCAAGGTGCACTCCTCCATGGCCCACCTCTACGGCCACGAGCGGGTGTGGATCGAGGCGTTCCACTCCTCCGGCTGGGGCGGCACGCTGGAGGACACCTACCACTGGCTGCTGCCGTTCCTGCGCAGCGGCGCCAACCTCTACAACCCGCACGCGAGTTACTTCGGCACAGCGGGCGGCTGGTTCGAGTGGGCGCCGCCGTCCACCGACTGGCGTCAGCCGTACTGGAAGCAGTACCCGGCGTTCTCCCGGGCCGTGGCCCGGATCTGCTCGATCATGTCCTGGGGCAGCTACGTGGCCGACGTGGCGGTCCTGCACCCGACCGCCACCATGCAGGCCCTCGTCCCGCTGGACGCGCCCGTGCAGCACTTCGGCGACGGCCGGCTGGGCGACGGTTACGCCGATGCCGACGAGACGCAGCGCCATTATCTCGACCTGTGCGGCACGAACAACTGGCTCGCCCCGCACCCCGGCGCCCTCGACCGGCGCGGCATCTCCTTCGACGTGGTCGACGACGACTCGGTGCAGCGCGCCAAGGCCGCCGACGGCGCCCTGCGGATCAGGGACCTGGCGTACCGCGCGGTGCTGCTGCCGTCGGCGAGCGTGCTGGAGGAGGAGACGGCGCGGCGGCTGACCGAACTGCTCGACGCGGGCGGCCGCGTCGTCGTCGTGGGCCGTCCGCCCGCCACGGCCGCCGGCCGGTCCGGCGACGACTCGGTGGTGGCGGCCCTGCTGGCGCATCCCCGGCTGGAGCGGGTACGCGACCCGGAGTCGGGTGCGGCGGCCGTGGCGGACGCTGCCGGTCACGCCACGGGCGAGGTGCCGCTGCTCGTCAGGCGGACGGGGAACGAGGCGGTGGCGCTGGTCACGGCGGCCTTTCCCGAGATCGGCGCGCATCCGCTGCGGGCCGGAACCTCCCCGTCGGGTGATGCCGTCGGCACCGTCGGCACCTCGTCCGTCACCGTCCGGGCCTCGGTCGCCGAGGCCGAGGTCTGGAACCCGGCGACCGGGTCCCGCACCCCCGCGCACGTCACCGTCTCCGCCGACGGCGCCGTCTCGACCATGGACGTACCGCTGGACGGCGCCCCCGCTGCCCTGGTCGTGTGGCGCGAGGGCCGGCCGACGCCCACGCGTCCTCGACGCAAGGCACCCGCCCAGGTGATCGACGTCTCGACCGGCTGGCACGGCCGGCTGGTCCCCACCATGGACAACACCTGGGGCGATCTGGCACTGCCCCCCGGTTCGTCGGTGGACGAGCCGCAGATCTGGGACATGGAGTGGACCGAGGGCGGGGCTTGGGAGCGGACCCGGATCACCTACGGCAACCGGGTCCGCGTCCTGCCGCCGGTGCCGCTCGGTCAGCTGCCCGAGCCGCTGGACGCCGCGTCCGTGGAGCGGATCCTGGCCGGTGAACTGGCCCTGGTGCCACACGACTCGGGCTGGGACGTCGCCGTGTACTCGTCGAGCCGGGGCATCCCGGACCCGGGCGGGCTGCTGGGCCTCAAGGGCCTGGTGAACGAGGAGTTCGTACGCGTCCCGGTGCCGGGCGGCGGAACGGCCGCCCGGGTCCGGGCGATCGTGGAGACCGGCCATCGGGGGCCCGCCGAACTGCATGTCGGCGCGGAGTGCGTCAAGCGGGTGTGGTGGAATGGCGAGCCACTGGAGCCGGACGGCGGTGGCTACTTGGCCTCCGCCCGGGTCACGGTCACCCGGGACCGCAATGTGCTCGAGTACGAACTGTCCGACGCCCAGAGCCGCCCCTCGACGATCTCGGCCGCCGACGGCACTCCCCTGGACAGCTTCTTCTGTCTGTCGGAGCCGGGCGGGCTCGGGCCGCGTCCGCGGTTCATGCGCCCACCGGACGGGGTACGGCCGGACGGCCGCGTCACCTATCGCGCGCGGCTACAGGTCCCGGGCGACGACGCACGGGCGGTGCTCGTCGTGGGTGCCGCCTCGGCGGTCACCGTGCTGCTCGACGGTGAGGTCGTGGCGCGGCAGGAGAAGGTGGAGTACTACGAGGCGGACTGGGGCGCCGTGCCGATGTTCTTCCGCCACGAACCCGCGCTCGGGGCGGGCGAGCACACCCTGGAGGTCATGGCCGACAGCACCGACGCCCGGGACGCGGTGTTCGTCGATCTGGTGGTGCGTTCCGGGGCCGGGGTGACGGCCCTGGTCAGCGGCGCCGGCTGGGAGGCCGAGTCGGGCGGCCGGCGCGGGCGGACCGTCGAGGACGAGCACAGGCGGGGCGAGTTGCAGCACTGCCACGCCGCGGTACGGCCGCACCCGCTGCCGGACTCCGGGTGGCTGACGGGCCGGCCGGTGCTCGGCGGGACCGTATGGCCTTCGCGGTCCACCGACGACGTCCACGCGACGCCGCAGCGCTTCCGGTTCACCGTGCCGGCGGGAACGGTGTCGCTCGACCTGCCGTTGGCGCTTCGCGCGAGCGTGCGCGTCGGGGACGGGCCGGAACTGCCCCTGAAGACCGACCAGCTGACACTTCCTCGACCACTCCCGGCGCACACACTGGTCGAGGTGGTCACGGAACCCACCGCCGTCCTGCGGGGTGGCTCCGCCTGGCACGGGCCGGTGCGAGTGCGTGCCGTCCCGGCGCCGCTGCCCCTGGGGGCCTGGCGGGAGCTGGGGCTGGGCAGTTGGAGCGGGGGCGTGACCTACGCGCGGGCGCTGGAGGTGCCGTCGGGGCCCGATCCCGTGCTGGATCTCGGGCGGGTGCGGGGCAGTGTGGAGGTGTCGGTCGACGGGGAGCCGGCCGGTGAGGCGTTCTGCGCGCCGTACCGTTTCCCGTTGCGCGGCGTCGCCGGGCGTACCGTCCGGCTGGAGGTGACCGTCCGGGGCACGCTGGCGCCGTATCTCGCGGAGGCCACGCCGACGGCCTGGGCGTTCGACTCCCAGCTGTCGTCGGGGCTGTGGGGGCCGGTGACGCTGCGGATCCCGTCCGACCACCGGGGTGGCGGGGTCTAGTCCTCGGCGGGCGGTCGGGTGGAGTCGCGCAGGACGAGGCCGGGGGCGAAGACTCGGGTCTCGTGGACGTGGTCCGCGCGGGCCTCGATCTCGTCGAGGAGCATCTCCACGGCCGCCCGGCCCAGCTCCTCGACCGGCTGCCGGACCGTCGTGAGGGTGGTGGCGCCGAAGGTCGCGATGTCGAGGTCGCCGTAGCCGACGACCTGTACGTCCTCGGGGATGCGCACGCCCCGGTCGGTCAGGCCCCGGCACAGGCCCGCCGCGAGGAAGTCGTTGGTGCAGAAGACCCCGTCGGGCAGTTCCCCGAGGTCGTGCGCGATCCGTGTGCCGTACGCGACGGTCATCCGCTCGGCGACGACCTGGTCCAGCCGTGCCTCGCGCCGGCTGCGCACGGCCTGCCGGGCGCCCTGGTAGCGGTCGGCGCACTGGCGTATGCCGCGCTCGCCGTTGACGACGAGGATGTCGCGCGCGCCGCGGTCGAGGAGGTGCTGTACGGCGATCCGGCCGCCGGCGATGTCGTCGACGGATGCGGAGCAGCCCTCCCGGTCGGGCATCGCGCGGTCGGCCAGGACGAGCGGGATGCCCCGCTCGCGCAGCCGGGCGAGCCGGCCCGGGTCGGCGCTGAGCGGCACGACGACGACGCCGACGGCCCGCTGCTCGACGAGCATGCTGAAGTAGCCCTGCTCCCGCTCCGGGGCGTCCCCGCTGTGGCACAGGACGAGGGAGTAGCCGTGGTCGTAGGCCGCGTCCGCGGCGCCCCGGGCGATGCGCGCGTAGAAGGAGTTGGTCACGTCGGGCAGGACCAGGCCGATGGCCGAGGCGCGGCCGGTGCGCAGGCCGGCGGCTCCCGGGTGGGGGACGTAGTCGAGCGCGGCGACCGCGATGCGGACGCGTTCGGCGGTCTGTGCGTTGACGCGCTCGGGCCGGTTGAGCACGTTCGACACGGTGGACACCGAGACGCCGGCGGCGGCCGCGACGTCCTGGATGCGGGCGGGGCGTGCCGGAACGGCGTCCACCCCCCTCGCTGTCGCAAGCCGTGCGACCAGGCACGACGGTGTCCTTCACGGGCGCCGCAAGTATAACGTGACCGGGCATGGAACGTTTTTCCCGCCCGGTCGTCGTCACTTCTCCGGATCAGGCGGAGGGCGCGCCGGTCAAGACTTCCACGCGGCCGGTGTCCAGCGAGTAGTAGGCGCTGACGACGGCCAGGTCGCCCTTCTTCACGAGCGGGGCGAGGTCCCGGTTGGTGCGCAGCTCGGCGGCGGTCTGCTTGGTGTGGATCCGCACCATGGCGTCGACGGGGTCGGCGTGCTTCGCCCGGGTGGTCTCCCGGTAGGCGGGCCGCAGGGCGTCGGAGATCGCCTGGAGGTTGCCGGGGAGCTTCTTGCCGTCGCGCATCGCCTCGTAGGCCGCCTTGACGGCGCCGCAGCGCTGGTGTCCGAGGACCACGATCAGCGGGGTGCCGGACGTCATCGGCCCGTACTCCACGGAGCCGACGACCACCGGTCCCACGACCTGTCCGCCGGTGCGCATCACGAACAGGTCGCCGAGCCCTGTGTCGAAGACGAGTTCCGGCGGAACGCGGGAGTCGATGCAGGAGAGGATGACGCCGTAGGGGTCCTGTGCCTCGGCGACGAACTCGCGCCGCTTCGGGTCACGGTCGGGGTGCTGGAGGTTTCCGTCCACCCAGCGCTTGTTGCCTCCCATCAGCCGGGCGAACGCCGCCCAGGGCGAGTCCGGTCGCGGACCCGCCGCGGGTGAGGGCGACGGGGTCTTCGCCGCGCCCACGGCCGACGTCTTCCCCCCGTTCGTGCTGTCCGGGTTCGACGAACAGGCGGTGAGCATGGCTGCGGTGGCAGCCAGCCCGCCGGTGAGTATGGCCCTGCGCTGCGGTGTCCTGGCGGTACCCATGTGGCCGTCCCTTTCGGTCTCCGTCCTCCCTGGCGGGAGCGGTGATCCAACTGTCGTGGGAGGCCGGTTAGCGCCCGTACAGCGCTGATGCAGGGCAGGAGAAGTGCTGTTCCAAAACGCGGGGAGTGAGGGGTTCGGACGCTGTGTGATCCCTCGTCAGAGGCGGACTGTCGCGCGGTGTTCGTAGTCCAGCCCGTGTTCGGCGCAGCGTCCCTCTCCGCGGGGGCAGATCATCGAGTACTCGCTGATCCGGGCCCGGTACACCCGCCACGGGGCGGGCGGACGGACCTCCTCCGGCGCGAGGGAGCGGCCGCCGCGCCCGGCGGGGCCGGGGATCACCCGCAGGCCCTCCAGGACCTCCTCCCCGGGGAGTTCCACCGCCGTGGCCTTCAGGTACAGGGCGAAGGGGCTCGCCGTGCCCACCGGGGCCCGCGAGTCGTGCAGGACGATGCCGATCCGGGGCTCGTGGGCGATGTTGCGGGAGTGGGTGACCTCGGGGGACGAGACCCAGTACAAGTCCCGTCCGTCCTCGGTGGAGTAGAAGACGGGTGATGCCCAGGGCGCGCCGTCCGGGCCGACGGTGGCCAGCACCATGTACATGTTCCCGTCGATGATCGCGCGTGCCGCGCTGCGGGTGTCCTCGTTCATGCGTTCCCCCTGTTTCCGGTGTTTCCGGTTTCCAGTTCCCGTCATGGGGGTCACTCTAAGAGCGCGCGCTCGGGTCAGGCGCCCACGCCTGGACGGAGCCGGCGGCGGTGGGGTCGGGGGGATGGCGACAGGTAAGGCT
>NZ_NGFN01000231.1 GCF_002148965.1 Streptomyces swartbergensis
GCCGCCGCCATCAGGGATGCGGCCGAGTTTCTTGACGTCTATGTGGAGCAGTTCGCCGGGCCGGGCCCGTTCGTAGCGGCGTACTGGTTCGCCGGTGGCCCGGTCGCAGGCTGCCAGGGCGGGCAGGTGGTGCCGGACGAGGATGCGGTGGGCGGTGGAGGCGGCGATGTTGCAGCGGGCGGCCAGCCGCAGCGGCCCGATGCGATGTTCGCGTCGCAGGCGCACGACCTGCTCCTCAACGGCGTCCGGGGTGCGGCGGGGCTGGTGGTGTGGGCGGCTGGAGCGGTCCTGCATCCCGGTGCCCGTGCTTGCGGTAGCGGCCTGCCCAGCGTGCTGCGGTGGTGTGGCTGACCTGGAAGCGTTCCGCGGCCCGCCGTAGCGGCCAGCCGTCGTCGACGACACACCGGGCCAGACGCAGCCGGCCGGTCGCGGTCAGCGGGGCGTTACGGTGGAACAACGAGGGCCTCCTGGGAGCCGGTTGTAGATGTCGCAATCCACACCGAACCCGGAGGCCCTCACCTCTTTCAAGGACCACTCAAGGCGTGTCGCCTGTCACCAACGTCCCGGGATAGCACACCTAGCCAGTCCCTTTCTCAGCGCGTCCCCTTCTTCTCTCAGCGCGTCCCCTTCTTCGCGAACTCGGCGACGCTGTCGACGTTGTCCTTCGTGACGAAGGCCGGCCCGGTGAGCACCGGCGCGGTGCCGCCGCCGCTGACGTTGCCGTTCGTCTTGTAGAGCCACAGCGCGTCGACGGCGAGGTAACCCTGGAGGTAGGGCTGCTGGTCGACGGCGAACTGGATGTCCCCGCTCTGGATGGCGCCGACGAGGTCCTTGTTGAGGTCGAAGGTGGCGATCTTGGCCTTGCTGCCCGCGTCCTTGACCGACTGCACGGCGGTCATGGCGATCGGGGCGCCCAGCGTGACCACCTGGTCGATGCTGGACTCCTTCTGGAGCTTGGCGGTCAGCGTCGACTTCACGGAGGGCATGTCGGTGCCGTTGACGTACAGGTTCTCCGTCGTGCCCTTGAAGCCCTTCTTCAGGCCGGCGCAGCGCGCCTCCAGCGCGACCTGGCCCTGCTCCTGGATCACGCAGACGGCGTGCTTGGCGCCCTGCTGGTTGAGGCGCTCGCCGAAGGCCTGGCCGGCGATGTTCTCGTCCTGGCCGAAGTACTCGAGCATGCCGAGTTCCTTCCAGTTGTCCAGGCCGGAGTTGAAGCCGACGACGGGGATGCCGGCCGCCTTGGCCTTGGCCACGACCGCCTTCATGGCGTCGGGCTTGGCGGCGGTGAGCGCGATGCCGTCGACCTTCTGGTCGATGGCGTTCTGCACGAGGTTGGCCTGGTTTCCGGCGACGGGGTCGCTGGAGTAGACGAGCTTGATGTTGTCCTTCGCGGCGGCGGCCTGGGCACCCTTGCGGATCAGGTCCCAGAAGGTGTCGCCGGGTGCCGCGTGGGTGACCATGGCAACGGTCATCCGAGGCGTGGTGGCCTTGCCCGCGGCGGCGTCGGTGCCGCCGGTCTCGGACTGCTTCCCGCCGGAGCCGCTGGAACAGCCGGCGGCGAGCAGCGCGCCCACGAGGACGGCGGTGGTCAGGGCGGCGGATCTGTGGTGTCTGCGCATGTCGGGTGCACCTCGGTGTGCTGGGGGGAGCGGGTCGTGCCCGGTCCGGGGAGACAGCTGGAGCGCGTCACTAGCGCGCTCTAGTGGCAGGTACTATGCGGGCGCCTTTTGGAGATGTCAACAGCTTTGTCAGGACGTACCAACAAACAGGACGATCCAACGAACAGGGCGATCCACACGCGTCTCGACAAACAAGGCCGCCCGCACACACCGGCGGTGCACGGCGTGTGCGGGCGGCCCCGCGGGGTGGACGGTCTCTGACCGTCCGGTCGGTCCCGCTCAGCTCTCCGGTCTGCTGATGTTGACCATCCACGGGACGCCGAAGCGGTCCGTGCACATGCCGAACACATCGCCCCACATCTGCTTCTCCAGCGGTACCGACACCGAGCCGCCCTCGGACAGCTTCTCCCAGTAGCCGGTCAGCTCTGCGTCGTCGTCGCCGCTCAGGCTCACCGAGAAGGGCTGGCCCGGCGCTGACTCCATGCCCGGCGGGTTGTCGGCGCCCATCAGGGTGAATCCGCTGGGGGTCTCCAGCATGCCGTGCATGATCTTGTCGGCGTTGGGGGCTTCCGCATGGCCGAAGTCACCGTAGGTGTTGAGGGTGAGGGTGCCGCCGAAGACCTCCTGGTAGAACTCCATCGCCTGTCGGGCGTCGCCGTCGAAGGACAGGTACGGGTTGAGACGCGAGACCATGAGAACCTCCGTGAAGGGGCCGAGGGCCATGTGCGCGCAGCGTAACGCCGGGCACTGGCAACGGCTCGTCGAGCGGTGCCGTGCCGGGGGTGCGCGGCGGTCCGGCGCGGCCCCTGTGACCGGCGGTGCCGCCAACCGCGCTGTTACCGTGGCCGCTTGAGCAGAGGGGGAGACAGCGCTCATGACAACGACCACCTTCCGCATCGGCGGGGATCTGGACGTACGCCGGCTCGGTTTCGGAGCCATGCATCTGCCGGCCGAGCCCGGCCCCGCGCGGGAGAACGCCCTCGCGGTCGCCCGGCGGGCCGTGGAGCTGGGCGTCACACTGATCGACACGGCCCACATGTACGGCTGGGGAGCGAACGAGGAGCTCCTCGCCGAGGCCCTGCACCCCTATCCGGAGGGGCTGCTGATCACCACCAAGGTCGGTGTCGCGCGCATCGACGGCGAGTGGCGGCTCGACGGGCGGCCCGACACCCTGCGCCACCAGGTCGAGCAGGCCCTGCGCCGGCTGCGCGTCGAGCGGATCGAGCTGCTCCAACTGCACCGCCTCGACCCTGCGACACCGCTCGCCGACCAGCTCGGCACGCTGCGGGACCTCCAGGCCGAGGGCCTGGTCGGCCGGATCGGGCTGTCGGAGGTCACTGTCGCCGAGCTGGCGCAGGCCCGGGAGATCGTCGACATCGTGAGCGTGCAGAACCGCTACAACCTGCTCGACCGTGAGCACGAGCCGGTGCTCGACGCCTGTGCGGCGGCCGGAATCGCCTTCCTGCCGTGGCGGCCCGTCGCCTGGGGGAAGGCGGGGGCGGAGGCGGAGATCGCGGCCGTGGCGGCCGACCTCGGTGCGACGCCGACGCAGGTCGCGCTCGCCTGGCTCCTCCACCGCTCGCCGGTCGTCCTGCCGATTCCCGGCACGGCACGCATCGAGCACCTGGAGGAGAATCTCGCCGCGGCGGGCCTGGACCTGACGCCCGCCCACCGAGACCGCCTCGACCGGCTGGCCGGGGGAGTGGCGGCTGCGTCGGGAGCGGACTGAGACAGGGCCTCGCGCGCAAGGGCGCCCCGCGAAAGGGGCCACGAATGGCGGCTTCGCGAAAGGCGGCCCCACGAAAGGCGGCCCCACGAAGGCTCAGGCCTCGTCGGACGACCCGCTGTTCCAGTCGTAGGGGCCGCCGCCGCGCCACTCGATCAGCTCGGTGTCGTCGACGGCCGTGTCGGTGGTGGGCAGGCCCTCGCGGTGCAGGAGGTCCAGCACGTCGAAGAGGCTGTAGGCGACGCCCATGCGCTCGCCGTGGATGGTCACCAGCCGTCCGCCGTCCGACGCGGGCGGCTGCACGACCACAGGGGGTTGACCGTCCATAGCCCCACCATGCTCCCGAAACCGCCGGTTCGCAGCTCGGCCGGGCCGATAAGGGGGTCCTGTACCGGGACGAGCCGGTCGGGCCCGCCGGTCCCGAGCCGGTCCTCGGTGAGGCCGGCAGGGCGTGCTTCGCACTTGCAGCGATCTTGGTGGTGTTGCTCGAACACCGGTAGCAGGGTCGGTCCCGGAGGTGTCGGGTCGGCGGCTACGGCCTCTGGCGGAGCATCAGGCCGCCCTCGTGCCGATCGCCGCGATGATCGACGCCGTGATGGCTGTGCCCGCGGAGTATCCCTCCAAGATGTGGCGGCGCTATCTGGTGATCATTCTCGATGGGCTCCGCGCTTACCCGGGCCAGACGCAGTTGCCCAATCCCTGACTCGCGGAGACCCTGCTCCTCCGGGGGACAGTGCCAGCATCCGGCTACGCGGGTTCACAGCCGGTACTGGCGTCACGTCGCCGGCTACCTGTCAATGGCCGGGGGTTGGTCGTTCGTCTGCACGTGCCTCGGTTCTTCTGCGACCAGAGTCAGTGTCGGCGCGCCGACGTTCGTGGAGCAAGTGCCGGGTCCGACCGAGCCGCGGCGTTCTTCCACGGCAACGGTCGGCGATGCGCTGCCTGATCGCGAGACCGGCTCCGTTGCCGCCTGGCTCCACGAGCACCCCGGCGTCGAGGTGTGGCGTGAGCGCCTGATGGCTGGCGGTGGAGAAAACGTGCCGACAGCATCGCGTATGTCCGCGCCAGCCCCCTGCCGCAGGCACCCCGCCGCCGACGGCCCGGCGACTCCGCGCCTGGAGCGGGTACGCCAACGCCACAGGGAAGTCAACGACCTTGCCGCCTGGCCGGCATCACGTATTGGCCGCCGGGGTATCGCAGGCGGCGCCATGAGCGCAGCCCTGGCCTCCTACGAGGAGGCGTTCCGCACCACTGCTCACGCATCACGTCGAGATCCGAGCTCAAGCAGAACGCAAGGCGCCGCTCCTGCCGCCCGACGATCACTGGGGGCGAAGCCCCGATGAAGCCGGACAGGCGAGAACAGAAGGTCGTCGACCGATTCAACCGCGTCCTCGCCGGTCACGACGGGGTCTTGGAGGTCGTCTCGATTGGTGCATCTGAGCGCCGAAATGGGGTATCACGGGACCGGACCGTGCTGCATGATCGCGTCATGCCGAATCCTGCTTCATTCCGTGACCAGACCAACTGGTCCGACGGCTACTACGAACTTGCGATCGAGGTTGGGTCCACTGATGCCGCTGAGATACAGGCAGTCCTGAGCGCTGTGTGGTCGGCAGCAGGTGTGCAGGGATCATTCGCGTTCAACGACCGTGAGCCCCACGAGCAGGAATCCGTGCCATGCACGGTCGCCTCCCTGACCGAGTTCGGCCACCTTCACGGTCAGGTCCGCTTGCCGACCGGCCAGCCGGCCGTGTGCGGTTGCGTGGCGATCCGCGGAGGTGACGACAGCAGCGACTGGCTGGACTTTTACATCCCCCTCGGAGCGTTGGACAAGGCGGGCATCGCCTACTGGGACGGCCGGCCGTTCTTCCGGTCCGCCGTCATGGACGACTGGCTCGCGGTCATTGGGACCGAGACCTTCGAGCAGGCGATGTTCAGCCTCGGCGTGATCGGCTGGGAAGTCTCTGGATGCACCGATGCGGCAACGTTGGCACACAAGCTCCCGCAGGAGCGCGCGATCGGCTACCTGCTTCCGCACGAAGGAGTCCTGCACTACGGGGCGGCCAACATCTGAGTTCGGCCACTCCGGGAGGGTGCGACCCCGCGATAGCAGATGAGGGCACTGGCGATGCCGACGAAGGCGAGGAAATGCTCGGCCTTCCGCTCGTAACGGCGGTGCAGGCGCCGACGGCCGTTCAGCCAGGACATTGTGCGCTCGACCACGCAGTGGTGCCGATTCAAAGCGGCCGAAGACCTGGTTGGTGATGCGATTAGTGTCGCACCTCGGCCTGAAGCCCCATTGACTTGTGGGCGTCGTGTGCCGCCGGGGCGCGGATCAGCTCGATCCGGCGACGGCACGGGAAGGAACGGAGCGCCCCAGTCCGCACCCGGAGAATCGTCCCGGGACCCGGACGCCGACGCGCACGCCGACTCGGACGCCGCTGAGAGCCGGGAGGGTCAGGCCGCCCCCACCTGGCGAAGCCAATCGCCCACCAGCCGGTTCCAGTCGGTGCGGTCGAGATCGTGGTGCGCCACGACAAAACGGCAGGCCGGGGGCTTCTCTTCCCACGACTGGACGCCGTGGCCGGAGCGTCGCAGCAGGACCTCGCAGCCGACTGCGTTGGTCAGGAAGACGAGTTCGAGGTCCGTGCTGACCCCGTCTGACGCACGGTCCCGCAGTTCGAGCAACTGGTAGAAGTCGTACGGTTGGTCGACGTCCGGGATCCACTCCTCGACCAACCGCCCGGCCTCGCAGGTGTATCCGTGCCCGGTGAAGGCGTCGAGGACGGCCTCGTGCAGAGGCAAGGGCGAGACGTGCAGCAGATCCTCGTCCGAACCGGTTCTGATCGCACTGTCGTCCACGCGGGTCCGCAGTTCCAGGACGACTCCCAGCGCTCGCCCCGCCACTTCGGTGAACGGCGTCGCCCAGGGCAACCGGACCGTGAACGGCACGACGACCTCCTCGCCCCTCGGGACCGAAAAGGGGCCGTACGCGTAGGCGCGGTTGACCTCGTCGTCCCCGGCACGGACACCGAGGGCGGCGGTCCAGGACGCGAGCACCTCGAAGGAGAAGCGCTGGATCTCCGTGCCGAGCAAGCCGCCCCGAACGACCACCTGGCCGGGGACCGTGTCTCCAGGACGGAGGAATCCGGCGAGCACCTGGGCGTCGACGTCCACCGGACCTCCGCCCGCCCGCGCAAGTATTCGAGTGAACATCTCCGGATCATATGACTCCCGGGAGTGCATGCACCGCACATGCAGTGAATTCCGGCACGCCAAGGCTTTTGATGTGGATCACCGGCGTGACGAGAGTGGCCCGGTGTTTGGAGCTGAGTATCGAGCCGAGGCCGTCCTGCCGCTCGTCGGGGGCATTCTCCACCGCCCACCCGCGGAAGCGGGTGAGTGAGGCTTCTCCGTCATCGGTCTGAGCCGGCCAACTACCTGTGCTCCCTCGGTGCCGTCCCCGTCGCTTACGGCAACGGCCTCGCTGACCGTATCGTCCCCATCGCCGACCTCCGGGCCGCCGAACTGGGGGTCATCTTCGCCGGCCACGATCGCGGGTTCGGGCCCCAGCTCGCCGGCTACGCCCAGCTCGCCGCCGACGGCCGCCTGCGCGTCCGCATCGACCAGAGCTGCCCGCTCGCCGACGCCGCCGAGGCCCACGAGCTCAGCGATTCCGGTCACCCGCGCGGAAAGCTCATCCTCCGCCCCTGAGGATGCAGCGCAGGCGTACGCCGACTGCCTCTGCGGCTGAGGGGGCGGCATGGTCGATGTCCGGGAGCAGGGGGCCGCGTGGGCGAAGGTGAGGTCGAAGTTGTGGCCGCAGATTCAAGCCGCTGGGTCGATCGCCTGAGGGCCGGTCGCTGATCACGGGCACCGTGTTGCTGGTCGCGGGAGGTGTCGTTGCACTGGGCGTCTTCGCGTTCCTGTGCGCCGGTGACAAGGCACGATCCGGAAACTGAGTTCTCATCAGCACCCCCTGAGCGACCTCCTGCCGGAGCCCTAGCGTCCGTGGCATGGACATGAACCGTAGGACAAGAGGGAAGTGGCGGGGTGCCGCATTGGCGGTGCTGCTGACCGCCGGGACGCTCACGGCCGCGGCTCCGGGTGCCCGGGCCGACGGCGGGCGGACCGAGACGCCGGTCGCGTCGACGTCGCCGGTGACCGGGGTGACGGAGTCGGTGGTGCGGGTGAGGGTACCGCTGCCGGAGTCGGCCGGGCCGCGTCCGGCCGCCTGCGACTGGCTGTCGTACCTGCGCTACCGCTCCGCCGACGGGCCTGCCGCCTCGTCCGACGCGGACCGGATCCTCGTCGCCCAGCCCGGCATCCTGGAAGGGGCCGGAGCGTTCGACAGCGTGGCCCGCAACACCGTGGCGCGCGCCGCCGAGCAGGGCCTGCACATCGAGTTCTGGGCGCTGGACCGGCGCTCGAACTGCCTGGAGGACCGCACCGGCATCGCCTCCGGCGACCAGCACACCGCCGTCGACTACTACTACCGCGGCAAGCAGGTCGACGGCCGGACCTTCGCCGGCTTCGCCGGCAACGAGAAGCTGGGCTGGATGGCGAAGCTCGGCATCGAGCAGACTGTACGCGACCAGTACGACCTGCTCACCGCCGAGTTGCCCGACCAGACGCAGCGCAAGGCGAAGGTGCTGTGCGGCGGGCACTCACTGGGCGGTGTGATCACCGGGTACTTCGCCGCCGCCGACTTCGACGGCGACCGGGCCACCACGGCGGACGCCGGGTACAACCAGTGCGCCGGCTACTTCGCCCTCGACACGACCGTCTCCACCTCGCTGGCCGACCTCAGCGGCAGCCTGCCGGACGACACCAACCTGCCCGACATCGGTCTCGGTTACGGCGTGGTGCAGGCCGGGCTCGACAGCGGGGTGCTGCCGCGCACGCTGTCCGCGCCGGTGCTGCTCAATCCCGAGACCATGACGCTGCTCGGCATCGCGGGGATGGGTGCCCTCAAGGCCCCGGACGCCGAGGCGAGCCTGCCGCGCTACCTTCCCTCCAACCTCAACATCGAGGCCACCCACCGCGTCCTGTTCTCCAAGGACACCGCCGCCTTCCTCACCGGCAAGCCCGCGGTGAAGGACTTCCGGCTCACCAACGGGGCGGTGCTCGGTGCCCTGCTGGACGACAACTCCGTACCACTCGCCTTCCTCCAGACCAGCGTCGGCTTCTTCGACGGCGGGCCGATCGCCGACAAGAGCTTCCCCGTGGCCAACGGCGGGGCGCAGCAGCCCGGGCCGTACGGCACCGCGTACAAGGCCATCCCGGACCGGCCGCAGGGACCCCTCTACACCTGGCGCAACTACGACCGCGTCGGCGACCCCGACGACCCCGGCCACCGGTCGGCCGACGGCACGCCGTTCACCGGCGCGGGCGAGGAGGTCACCGATGTTCGCCAACTGGCCCGCAGCCTGGCCGAGCAGCCGCTGGACTTCACCGAGCAGTACTTCCCGACCAAGCTGGTGACGGACATCCAGATGTCCACCTCGCCGCAGGTCAAGAAGCTCGTCGTACATCCCGGCGGGCTCAAGGCCAACCCGGTCCTCACCGTCCTCGCCGGCGAGGGCCTGCTGGCCGGCCGGGTCGCGCCCGAGCTCCACCCCGTCATCGCCGACGGCTACCAGCACCTCGACGTACTGACCGCCGCACCCACCCAGAACAACGGCCGCCCCGAGCCCGTCTCCACGAGCCTCGCCGCTTTCGCACACTCCCCGCGCTAGCCCACCCCGCACGCACGACCGAGGCCCGGGAGGATTCCTCCCGGGCCTCTTCGCGTGCCGCTACGACTCGGGCGACACAGCTGCTCGGACACCGCTGCGGCCGAACCTGCTACAGGGCACAGACCCGTGCTGCGACAAGTCCCGCTGCCCGGCTCATGACCACTGCATCGGCTCGGGTCGGCGTGTCGGCGAGGGGCCCGGTGCTGGGCCCGAGATCCGTTCCGGCGCCGAGTTCCGTATCGGCTCAAGGCCGGCCGCCTGGGTCAGGTCTGTGCCGGGGCCGAGATCCGTGTCGAGGGCAAGGCCGGCCGCTGGTTCAGGTCCCGTGCCGCAGCTGAGCCCCCGTCTGCCGGGGTCGGGTCCGTGCTGCGGCGAGATTCGCGCGGAAGCTAACGCGCGCGGCAGCCATGGCCGTGCAACGGCCGAGGCCTGGCCCGTGCTGCGGCCACGTTCCGCTGTCCGGCGCAGATCGGCGCCGGACCGAGGTTCGTACCGGGGTCAAGGCCCGCCGTCCGGTTCGAGCCACGCCGGACCGAGCCCCCGCTGCGCGGCTCGAGTCCGTGCCGCGGCGAGATTCGCGCGCTAGCCAACGCCCGTGCGGTAGCCAACGCCCGCGCGGCAGCCAAGGCCCGTGCGGCAGCCAAGGCCCGTGCGACGGCCGAGCCCCGTGCCGCGGCACAGGTTCGTGTGAGGGCCCGCCGCCCGGCACAGATCCGCCCCGTGACCAGGACCCGCGACCGTGACCAGGGCCCGCGCCGTGACCAGGGCCCGCGCCGTGACCAGGGCCCGTGCCGTACCAGGGCCCGCGCCCGGGCCAAGACCAGCCCCCACGCCAAGACCCGCGCCGCGGCAAGTCGTGCCCCGGCGCGGGTCCTTGTCGCTTCGGTCAGAGCCTGCTCGCCGCGAACGTCGCCGCTTCGTCCGCGTTGTCGCGGTAGCTCAGGTGTGCCCCGGTGTCGTTGCCGCCCCTTTCGCAGACCGGGTCGCCCTTGGCGCAGATGTCCAGGGTGCGGCTCTGGTACGTGCCGGTGACGCTCTTGCCGAGGGCGCGGATCGGGTTGCCGAACAGCAGTACCGCGGCGACCTTCGGCTCGACCGCCGCGGGCAGCGTGGCCACGATGGGGCTGCCGACCACCGCGCCCGCGCTGCTGATGCCGATCGAGTTGTCGACGACGTTCGCGCCCTGCGAATAGCCGACGAGAACGAAACGCTGATTCGGGCAGGCGGCGGCCTGGCTCCTCACATGGTTCACCAGGTCCGTGTTGCCCCGCGCGGCAGACGTCGGGGAAAGGTTCGCGGGATAGTCCACCGCGTAGCTGGAAAGGCTCTTGCCCGCCGCCTTCTTCTGAAGGGCGGAATACACCGGATCGCCGACGATGAAGCCGAGCGTGCCCGGCTCGAAGGTGCCGCGCGCCGAGACCACCTCGACGTCCGTGCAGGCCGCAGCCGCGGTCGTGGCCGCAGTCGTGGCCGTGGCCGTGGCCGAGGGAGCCGAGAGGGTGGCGAGACCGGCCCCGCCGGCCAGCGAGAGCGCGGCGAGACACAAACGGATACGCATGGGGGAATCCTCCGCGGGTGAGGCGCGTCGAGCGCCTGCGAAAAAGGACGGCCCGAACGTATTCGCTGTGTCTCCCGGAGTGTTATGGACGGGATTATGGAATCGCCGCGGTTTTTTGTTGCCGATTGAGTACGTCGCCGATTGAGTAACTCGCCGATTGCGTTGCGTACGGGGAATCAGTTCTGCCGCGTACGCAGTGACTCCGCGCGGAGCGCGAGAATCAGGTCGAGGCGGGTCTCGGGATCGTGCAGGGCGTCGCCGAACAGCTTCTCCAGCTGGCGCAGGCGGTAGCGGACCGTCTGCGGGTGGATGTGCAGCCGCACGGCGACGTCCGGCACGTTGCTGCCGCTGATCAGCCACGCCAGCAGTGTCTCGCCGAGCCGGTCGCGCTGCCCGGCCGAGACCGTGTCGAGCGGCGCGAGGACCCGCTCCCGGAGCCGTTCGAGCAGCGGCTCGTCGCCGTACAGCAGCAGGGTCGAGAGATGGTCGGCGCATCGCACCACGCCCTGGCGGGGGAGGATCCCGCGCCCCATCAGCCCGAGCGCCCGGGTGGCGAGGCGCAGCGACTGCGCGGCGTCGGTGACCGCGACCGTCGGGCCGATCGCGGCGGGCCGGCCGCGCAGCGCGAGCGTGAACGCCCGGCCGAAGCGGCCGGAGCCGTCCGGGTCGGGCACCAGCATGCGCGGAGGCCGGGACTCCATGTCCACCAGCGCGCCTGCCGCGGCCAGCGGCCGGTCCTCCTCCCGCTGGTCCGGTGCCGCCGCGAGTGCCACGACGGCGACCGTCCGGGGCACCGGCCAGCGCGCGCTGTGCGCCAGATCCTGCACGGCCTCCAGCGCCACCGGCCCGTCCTCCAGCAGCAGGTCGAGCAGCCGTCTGCGGCGCCGCTCCAGCTCGTCCGAGCTGCGCAGCTGCGCCTCCGCGTAGCCGGCCGCGGCCGCCTGGGCGACCTCGTGCACGGTCCGGAACGCCAGCTCGCCGAGCGCCGCGACGACCGTGGAGTCCAGGCCGAGTTCCTCCGCCGTACGACCCATCAGCCGCCAGGCGTGCAACCCTCCGACGCGCAGCGCGGACTGCAACGCGTCCAGGCTGCGGCCCTCCAGGGCCTCGCCACGCCCGAGTTCGTAGTACGTCGCCGCGATCGCGCCCCCGTCGTCGCGCGGGTCGGCGATGTGGTCGACGAACAGGGTCAGCGCCTGCACCACCCCGGCCCGCAGGTTCCTGCCGTACGCCCCGTCGGCGGGCCGCGCGTACTCGGGAACCTCACGGCGGACCTCCTCCTCCACCTGGTCGGCGACGGCCGCGAGCTGGGCGCGCAGCAGCTCCGCCAGATCGGGCGGCACCAGTGGCGTCTCGGGGCGGTTCGGCACGCCGTGCGGGGTGGGCACAGCCATCACGGGCACTCCTTTCGGCCGGAAGCGGCTCACCCGCGGGCTGTTGCCGCTGGGACGAGCGGGAAGTCCTGTGTTGGACGGACGACCCCTGCGCTCCGTTCCGTGCCCCGACGGCACCCCCGTCACTCCGGCACGCCCAGCGCATGGGCGAGCATCGGCCACGAGGCGGTGAACTCCCGCTTCCAGTAAGGCCAGTCGTGTCCTCCTCCCGAGTAGAGGTGCGTGGTGGCCCGGATGCCCAGGCGGGCGAGCGTGCCGGTGAAGCCCTGGGCGGAGGGCCACAGGGCGCTCTCCAGCAGTCCGGGCAGCGGATCGCCGCCGCTGCCGCCGCCGACCCCGCTGCCCTGGGAGACGTACAGGGCGGTACCGCGCAGCCCCGTGGCGCGGGCCCGCGGATTGAAGTCCCGCCAGGTCAGCAGGTTCAGCAGCGGATGGCCCCACAGGGACGCGGCCGGCAGGTTCTCGCGGGCGACGATGGCGTCCATGATGGCGGGAACGCCGGGGGCGGTGGTGTCGAGGATGCCGCTGAATGAGGCCGCGGCCCTGAACGCCCCGGGGTGGCGGGCCGCGTGGGCCATCGCGCCGTAACCGCCGGTGGAGACCCCGGCGACCGCCCGTACGCCGGAGGCCCGGTACTCCCGGGCGAGCAGCGCCGGCACCTCCTTCACCTGGAACGTCTCGTAGTCGGGGCCGCCGCGCCAGACGCTGGGGATGCCGGTGGGACCCGCGTCCGGCATCGCCACGATCAGGTCGCGGCCCTCGGTGAAGGCCTCGATGTCGGTCTCCCGGGTCCAGGACGTGTAGTCGTCGTGGGCGCCGTGCAGCAGATACAGCACGGGATACGTCCGTTCCGGCCGCGCACCGAAGCCCGACGGCAGGATCAGCCGGACCGGCGCGCTGCGGCCGAGCGCGGCGGACGGCACGGACACGTCCAGCGTGCGCGGCCCGAGCCGGGTCGCGGCCCCGGCACGGGCCGTACCGCTCGCGGCCCCGAACAGGACGGCGAGACCGGCGGCGGCCGTCGCTCTGGCGACGGTGCGCCGGGACACTCCGGCAGCGTGCTTCGGCGGCAGGTCGGGCATGGCGGCTCCTCGGTGTGCGGTTCAGGGGGCCCGTTCGGCGAGCACCCGGCTCAGGTGGGCGGCGATCTCGTCGACGTGCGGCGGATCGAGCAGGGACAGATGGTGACCGGGCACCGGCACGACCTCCAGGCGCGGGCACACCTCGTCCCAGCCCAGCGCCTCGTCGTCCCGTTCGTACGCCGGGTCGCGCACGGTGTGGGGCGCGGGCTCGGTGGCCCGGTAGAGGACGACCGGACCGTCGTAGCCGCCGGGTCGGTGCAATTCCCCGATGCCCATGTCGAGGTAGGAGGCGCGCTGGTGCTCCAGTGCGGCGGGCGGCACCTCGGCGGCCTCGCGCAGTGCCCGCAGCACGGTGTCGATGCGGTCCTCGTCGTCGTCCATGGCCACGAGTTCGTCGTACGGCAACTCCAGCCGCACGCCGTAGGCGTCGGCGACGTGGTCGGCGAAGCCCTCGAAGTGCGCCCGGATCCGGTCGGCGTGCGTCAGACCGGGCCGGGGGAGAGGGCGTACGGAGTCGATGAGCACGACCAGCGGCACGTCCCGTCCGGCGGCGGTCAGCTGCCGCGCGGTCTCCTGGGCGACGAAGCCGCCGAATGACCAGCCGCCCAGCAGGAAGGGCCCGTCGGGCCGGGCGGCGGCGATCGCCTCGGCGTAGCGGCGCGCCTTCTCCGGCACGGTCCGGGCCTCCTCGATCCGCTCCAGCCCGAACACCGGCCGGTCCTCGCCGAGCCGTTCGGCGAGCGTGCTGTAGACGGCGACCGGACCGCCGGCCGCGTGGACGAGGAACAGCGGGGGCCGGGAACCGGTGGCGCGCAGCGGGCGCAGCGGGGTGTTCTCACGGG
>NZ_NGFN01000232.1 GCF_002148965.1 Streptomyces swartbergensis
CACCCCACCCGACCCGAGTGACCACAGTCACGGCAGGGCCCGGTTGATCGGCAAATAACTTAGGTTAGCCTTACCTAAGTTGAACCCGCGGTTCAGCCCGCCCCTGTCCCGCACCGGACTGTCCCCACCGGAGGACCCCCACATGCGCTCGCACCTGCTCAACGACACCACGGCGGAGCAGTACCGCCGCTCCGTGACCGACGGAGTCGAGCGGGTGGCCGCCAAACTCGCCACCACTGAACGGCCGTTCACCGGCGTCACCGTCGACGCCCTCGCTCCCGTCATCGACGCGATCGACCTCGACAAGCCGCTGCACGACACCGCCGCGGTGCTCGACGAACTGGAGGACGTCTACCTCCGGGACGCGATCTACTTCCACCACCCCCGCTACCTGGCCCACCTCAACTGCCCGGTCGTGATCCCGGCCGTGCTCGGCGAGGCCGTCCTGTCCGCCGTGAACTCCTCCCTGGACACCTGGGACCAGTCGGCCGGCGGCACCCTCATCGAGCGCAAACTGATCGACTGGACGAACGAGCGCATCGGCCTCGGCCCCGCCGCCGACGGCGTGTTCACCTCCGGCGGCACCCAGTCCAACCTCCAGGCGCTGCTGCTCGCCCGCGAGGAGGCCAAGACCGACACCCTGGCGAAACTGCGGATCTTCTCCTCCGAGGTCAGCCACTTCAGCGTGAAGAAGTCCGCGAAACTGCTCGGGCTCGGCCAGGACGCCGTGGTCTCCATACCCGTCGACCACGACAAGCGCATGCAGACCGTCGCCCTCGCCCGCGAACTGGAGCGCTGCAAGCAGGACGGCCTCGTCCCCATGGCCGTCGTCGCCACCGCCGGCACCACCGACTTCGGCTCCATCGACCCGCTGCCCGAGATCGCCGAGCTGTGCGAGCAGTTCGGCACCTGGATGCACGTCGACGCCGCCTACGGCTGCGGGCTGCTCGCCTCCCTGAAGCACCGGGACCGGCTGAACGGCATCGAGCGCGCCGACTCCGTCACCGTGGACTACCACAAGTCCTTCTTCCAGCCGGTGAGTTCGTCCGCCGTGCTGGTCCGCGACGCGGCCACGCTCCGGCACGCCACCTACCACGCCGAGTACCTGAACCCGCGCCGCATGGTGGAGGAACGTATCCCCAACCAGGTGGACAAGTCCCTCCAGACCACCCGCCGCTTCGACGCCCTCAAGCTGTGGATGACGCTGAGGACCATGGGCGCCGACGGCATCGGGCAGCTCTTCGACGAGGTGTGCGAGCTGGCCCGAGAAGGCTGGAAGCTGCTCGCCGGCGACCCGCGCTTCGACGTCGTCGTGGAGCCGAGCCTGTCCACCCTCGTCTTCCGCTACATCCCGGGCTCCGTCACCGACCCCGCCGAGATCGACCGCGCCAACCTCTACGCCCGCAAGGCCCTGTTCGCCTCCGGTGACGCCATCGTCGCGGGCACCAAGGTCGGCGCCCGTCACTACCTGAAGTTCACCCTGCTCAACCCCGAGACGCAGGCGTCCGACATCGCCGCCGTCCTCGATCTGATCGCCGGCCACGCCGAGCAGTACCTGGGAGAGTCCCTTGACCGCGCGTCCTGAACACCCGTCCCCCCTTCCTGCGACTCATGACTTCGTGGGCATCGGGCTCGGCCCCTTCAACCTCGGCCTGGCCTGCCTCACCGAACCGATCGACGAACTCGACGGCGTCTTCCTGGAGTCGAAGCCCGACTTCGAGTGGCACGCGGGGATGTTCCTCGACGGCGCCCACCTCCAGACGCCGTTCATGTCGGACCTGGTCACCCTCGCCGACCCGACGTCCCCGTACTCCTTCCTGAACTACCTGAAGGAGAAGGGCCGACTGTACTCGTTCTACATCCGCGAGAACTTCTACCCGCTGCGCGTCGAGTACGACGACTACTGCCGCTGGGCCGCGAACAGACTGAGCAGCATCCGCTTCGACACGACGGTGACGGAAGTCCGGTACGAGGACGACGTCTACCTCGTACACACCGAGGCCGGAGACGTTCTCCGCGCCCGTCACCTCGTCCTCGGCACGGGCACCCCGCCCCACATCCCCGAGGCCTGCCAGGACCTGGGCGGCGACTTCATCCACAACTCCCGCTACCTGAGCCACAAGGCGGAGCTCCAGAAGAAGGACTCGATCACGCTCGTCGGCTCGGGCCAGTCGGCCGCCGAGATCTACTACGACCTGCTCAGCGAGATCGACGTCCACGGCTACCGGCTGAACTGGGTCACCCGCTCCCCGCGCTTCTTCCCGCTGGAGTACACCAAGCTCACGCTGGAGATGACGTCGCCGGAGTACGTCGACTACTTCCGCGAGCTGCCCGAGGCCACCCGTTACCGCCTCACGGCCGAGCAGAAGGCCCTGTTCAAGGGCATCGACGGCGACCTGATCAACGAGATCTTCGACCTGCTCTACCAGAAGAACCTCGGCGGTCCCGTGCCCACGCGCCTGCTCACCAACTCCTCCCTGACCAGCGCCACGTACGAGAACGGCACGTACACGCTCGGCTTCCGCCAGGAGGAGCAGGGCAAGGACTTCGAGCTGACCTCCGAGGGCCTGGTCCTGGCCACCGGCTACCGGTACGCCGAGCCGGAGTTCCTCAAGCCCGTGCGGGACCGCCTGGTCTACGACTCCCGGGGCAACTTCGACGTCGCCCGCAACTACACCATCGACGTCACCGGCCGGGGCATCTTCCTCCAGAACGCCGGCGTCCACACCCACAGCATCACCAGCCCCGACCTGGGCATGGGCCCGTACCGGAACGCGTACATCATCCGCGAGCTGCTCGGCACCGAGTACTACCCGGTGGAGAAGACGATCGCGTTCCAGGAGTTCTCCGTATGAGCACCACCGGCATCGGCACGTTCACCATCCGCCCGCTCGACCCCCTGAAGGACGCCGAGCTGCTGCACTCCTGGGTCACCCACCCCAAGGCGGCCTACTGGATGATGCAGGACGCGAAACTCCCGGACGTCGAGCGCGAGTACATGCGTATCGCGGCGCACGAGCACCACCACGCCTACCTCGGCCTGCACGAGGGCCGGCCGGCGTTCCTGATGGAGAAGTACGACCCCCGGTACGTCGAGCTGACCGGGCTGTACGACCCGGAGCCCGGCGACGTCGGCATGCACTTCCTCGTCGCGCCGACCGACCGGCCGATCCACGGCTTCACCCGGGCCGTCATCACCGCCGTGATGGACGAGCTGTTCGCCGACCCGCGCACCCGCCGGGTCGTCGTGGAGCCCGACGTGAGCAACAAGGCCGTGCACGCGCTGAACGAGGCCGTCGGCTTCGTGCCCGTCCGTGAGATCGACAAGCCGGAGAAGCGCGCGCTGCTGAGCTTCTGCACGCGTGAGCAGTTCCTGGCCGCCCGAGGAGTAGCCGTATGACCCTGTCCGACGCCGTAGCGCATCTGTCCCCCCACCGCTGGGCGCAGGCCAACCGCCTCCTGATCCGCAAGGCACTCGCCGAGTTCGCGCACGAGCGCCTGATCACCCCCGAGCAGGACGGGAACGGTTACGTCGTCCGCAGCGACGACGGCCTGACCCGGTACACCTTCACGGCCACGGTCCGCGCCCTAGACCACTGGCAGGTCGACGCCGACTCGATCACCCGCCACCGGGACGGCTCCGAACTCCCGCTCGCCGCCCTGGACTTCTTCATCGAGTTGCAGAAGTCCCTGGGCCTGAGCGACGAGATCCTGCCCGTCTACCTGGAGGAGATCTCCTCCACTCTCTCGGGCACCTGCTACAAGCTCACCAAGCCGGAGACCACGGCCGCCGAGCTGGCACGCGGCGACTTCCAGACCATCGAGACCGGCATGACCGAGGGCCACCCCTGCTTCGTGGCCAACAACGGCCGGCTCGGCTTCGGCATCCACGAGTACCTGTCGTACGCGCCGGAGACGGCGAGCCCGGTCCGCCTGGTGTGGCTGGCCGCCCACCGCTCGCGTGCCGCCTTCACGGCCGGTGCCGGCATCGAGTACGAGTCGTTCCTGCGTGAGGAGCTGGGCGCGGAGACCGTCGAACGCTTCCACGGCGTCCTGCGCGACCAGGACTTGGACCCGGCCGACTACCTCCTCATCCCGGTCCACCCCTGGCAGTGGTGGAACAAACTCACCGTCACCTTCGCGGCCGAAGTCGCCAGGAAGCACCTCGTCTGCCTCGGCGAGGGCGACGACGAGTACCTGGCCCAGCAGTCCATCCGGACCTTCTTCAACAAGTCCAGCCCCGAGAAGCACTACGTGAAGACGGCCCTGTCCGTCATCAACATGGGCTTCATGCGCGGACTGTCGGCCGCCTACATGGAGGCCACCCCCGCGATCAACGACTGGCTGGCCCAGCTCATCGACAACGACGAGGTCCTGAAGTCGACCGGCCTGTCGATCATCCGCGAGCGCGCCGCCGTCGGCTACCGGCACCTGGAGTACGAGCAGGCGACGGACCGCTACTCGCCCTACCGCAAGATGCTCGCCGCGCTGTGGCGGGAGAGCCCGGTGCCGTCCCTGAAGGACGGCGAGTCCCTGGCCACCATGGCCTCGCTGGTCCATGTCGACCACCAGGGGGCGTCCGTCGCGGGCGCGCTGATCGAGCAGTCGGGCCTCACCCCGAAGGAGTGGCTGCGCCACTACCTCCGCGCGTACTTCACTCCCCTCCTGCACAGCTTCTACGCCTACGACCTGGTCTTCATGCCGCACGGCGAGAACGTCATCCTCGTGCTGAAGGACGGGGTCGTGCAGCGCGCGATCTACAAGGACATCGCCGAGGAGATCGCCGTCATGGACCCGGACGCGGTGCTGCCGCCGACGGTGGAGCGACTGCGCGTGGAGGTCCCGGAGGACAAGAAACTCCTGTCGGTCTTCACGGACGTCTTCGACTGCTTCTTCCGCTTCCTCGCGGCGAACCTCGCCACCGAGGGCATCCTGGAGGAGGACGACTTCTGGCGCACGGTCGCGGAGGTCACCCGCGAGTACCAGGAGTCGGTGCCCGGACTCGCCGACAAGTTCCAGCAGTACGACATGTTCGCCCCCGAGTTCGCACTGTCCTGCCTCAACCGCCTCCAACTCCGCAACAACGAACAGATGGTCGACCTGTCGGACCCATCCGGCGCCCTCCAACTGGTCGGCACCCTCAAGAACCCGATCGCGAAGTTCTGACCCACAGACAGACGGGCACCCCGGAGTACGGTCCTCCGGGGTGCCCGTCGTTTCAGGGGCACGGGGAACGGCGCATTCTCTTAGGGGCGCGGGGAACGGCGAAGTCTTTTAGGGGCGCGGGGAACTGCGCATTCTGTTTTGGGGGCGCGGGGAACTGCGCGACCAGCCCCCACGCACCCGCAGACGAATCACCGACCGGCGGAATCCCACGGCACCTGCGGCGACCTGTAATAGCCGATGCCCAGGGCGTTCCACCGCTCAGCCTGCGCAGCAAGCCGCACCTTGTACCGCTCCCAATCGCGAGAAGCACCCGACGACCACCCCAGCTCGGCAACCCCCGGCAACCGCGGAAACGCCATGTACTCGATGTGCTCGGAGTTCTCGAGGGTCTCCGACCACATCGGCGCCTCCACACCCCGCACGGCCCCGGCCGGCACGCCGGGCAGATACGCCCCCGGATCCCAGTCGTACGACCGCCGCACCTCGACATACCCCGCCCAGGACAGTCCCAGTGGCGTGTCCTTCGTGTACTTCATGTCGAGATACACCCGGTCGGCCGGAGACAGGATCAGCCCCGTCCCGCTCTGCGCGGCCTTCACGACCCGCGCCTTCTCCTCGGCACTGGTGCTGTCCAGCCCCCAGTACTGGGCGAGTGCCCCCTTCGCCGGAGTCGCCCCGGTGAGCTGGTGCCAGCCGACCACCGTCTTGCCGTACTTCGCGACGACCGGCTGCACCCGGTCCATGAACTTGACGTAGTCCTCATGACTGGTGGAGTGCGCCTCGTCACCGCCGATGTGCAGATAGCGCCCGGGCGTGAGCGCCGCCAGCTCCCGGATCACGTCGTCCACGAAGTCGTACGTGATCTCCTTGCCGACGCACAGCGAGCTGAAGCCGACCTCGGTGCCGGTGTAGAGCGGGGGCGCGACGCCGTCGCAGTTCAAGTCGGCGTACGAGGCCAGCGCCGCGTTGGTGTGGCCCGGCATGTCGATCTCGGGGACGACCTCCAGGTAGCGGGAGGCGGCGTACCGCACGATCTCCCTGTAGTCGGCCTTGGTGTAGAAGCCGCCGGGACCGCCGCCGACCTCCGTCGAACCGCCGTAGGTCGCCAGGCGCGGCCAGGAGTCGACGGCGATGCGCCAGCCTTGGTCGTCGCTGAGGTGCAGGTGCAGCTTGTTGATCTTGTAGAGGGCGAGCTGGTCGATGTAGCGCTTGACCTGGTCGACGGTGAAGAAGTGCCGGGAGACGTCGAGCATGGCGCCGCGCCAGCCGTAGCGCGGGCTGTCCGTGATGGTGCCGCCGGCGACCAGCCAGGGGCCGGGCTGGACGGTGTCCTTCTCGACGGCCGCGGGGAGGAGCTGACGCAGGGTCTGGACGCCGTGGAAGAGACCGGCGGGCCCGGCCGCGGTGAGGGTGACGCCCTGGCGGCCGCTGTCGAGGCGGTAGCCCTCCGCACCGAAGGGGCCCTTGGCGAGGCGCAGTCGGATGCCCCCGGCGCCGTGTTCGGTGACGGGGAGGCGGTAGCCGGTCGAGGGCCGCAGGAAGGCCGCGAGGTACTCGGCGACGCGCCGCGCCTCCCGTGAGCCGTCGACGTGGATGTGCGTGCCGCGGGTGATGCGGTAGGGGGAGCCGCCCGGGGCGACCGAAGTGGGCGCGGGTATCACGCGGTCGAGCGGGGTGGGCGATGCCGCCTGTGCGGGGGCGGCCCCTGTCATGGAGACGCCCATCGCGACCAGCAGCAGGGAACCGAGAATGCGGAGCGTTCTGTGGTGCGGTCTCACACGGCCGTCTCTCACAAGCGTGTCCCTTCCATGAGCCGTTGAGCTCCAAGAGGTCTGGACCACTCTCTCGCGAGACTGGTGGAACAATCCACCCCATGGCGGAAATCATCCAGAAGGACGGCACCTGGGCCTTCGACGGCGACGCCCTGCGGCTGACCCCCGGGCGGGACAAGAACGTCAGTCTGCTGCGCAGGGAGCTGGGTGAACTGGTCGTCCCGCTGGGGGCGTTGGCCGGGATCTCCTTCGAACAGGGCAAGAAGGCGGGGCGGCTCAGGCTTCGCCTGCGCGACGGCGCCGACCCGCTGCTCCACGCCACGGGCGGCCGGCTCACCGAGCCCCACGACCCGTACCAGCTGATCGTGGAGTCCGACCGCTACGGAGTCGCCGAGTACTTCACGGACGAGGTCCGTAACGCCCTGCTCCTCGACCAGGTCCCCGCCGACCCGGTCGACGAGTACCTGCTGCCGGGACCCGCCGTACCGCTGTCGGTCTCCGCCGGAGACGGCACCGCCGGCTTCGACGGCGAGCGCATACGCCTGGAGTGGAACTGGAAGACGGAGGACGCCAAGGCCGCCGCCGGTGCCCGCACGCTCGCGCTCACCGACATCACGGGCGTGGAGTGGCAGCCGGCGGCCGGCCTGGAGAACGGCTACCTCCGCTTCACCGTACGGAACGCGCCCACCAAGGCCCCGCCCAAGTACGACCCCAACGCCGTGGAGCTGTGGGGCTTCAAGAAGGACCCGCTGATGGCGCTGGTCGCGGCGGCGGTCCAGGCCAGGCTTCCGCACCCGGCCCGGGCCGCCGCCGGCGACATGACGGACACGCGACCGGAACTGCCTTCTCCTCCGGTCGCCTCCGCCGAGGACGATCACGACGCCCTGCTGCGCCGCCTGCGCGAGCTCGGTGAGCTGCACCGCACGGGCGTGCTGACGGACGACGAGTTCGCGCTGGCCAAGCAGGCGATCCTCAAGCGGATGTAGCACCCCGGGACACCATGGGGCGCTACTTCGCCCGGCGCGCCACCGTGAAGTGGTCCACCTGGTCACCGGTCTCGGCGATGCCGCGCACCGTGAGCGTGGCCAGGCGTCCCTTCGGCGCGGGGGTGACGTCCACGCGCAGGAAGGAGTAGTCGAGGTAGCGCACCCGGGACCAGGTGACGGTCTCGTTCTGCTTGCCGCCCTTGACGTTGACGAACGAGGACACGGAGTCCACGTCGTGCTCGTTGCCCTCGTACGACAGCGGGGCGCTGAACGCGTAGAGGCTGCGGCCCGCCGCACCGGCCGTCACGTACACCACGCCGTCGGTCTCGGGGTGGGCGGTGCCGCCGATCGGGAGCTTCCTGGTGACCTCGCCGTCCTTGATGACGTCGGTGCGCTCGTACTGGTGGTTGTGGCCGTTGATGACCAGGTCCACGGTGTACTTCTCGAACAGCGGCACCCACTCCTGCCGGACCCCGCCCTCGGAGGCGTGGGAGGTGGAGGTGCAGTAGGCGCAGTGGTGGAAGAACACGACGATGAAGTCGATGTCGCGCGCGGCCCGGTACTTCTTCAGCTGGGCTTCCAGCCACGTGGTCTGGGTGCCGCCGGAGATGCCCAGGTTGGCCGGGATCTCGAAGGAGATGTCGTTGGCGTCGAGCGAGATGACGGCCGTGTTGCCGTAGGCGAAGGAGTAGACGCCCGGGAGGTTCTTCTTGTCGGGGCCGTTGTCCGGGAGGGTCCAGCGGGCCTCCTCGCCGCCGTAGCCGTTGGGCGAGTACCAGGCCTCCATGTCGTGGTTGCCGTAGGCGGGCATCCACGGGACGGACTTGGCGACGGACTCGGTCTGGGCGAGGAACTGGTCCCACACGCGCGAGTCGAAGCCGGTGTCGTCGATCCTGCCCTGGCCGGCCGGGTCGCCGTAGGCGATGTCGCCGGCGTGCAGGTGGAAGGCCGGGTTCTGGCCGAGGAGCAGGCTGTTGTTGGCGAGCGCGTGGTAGCTGACGCCCTCGTCGCCGAAGGCGGTGAAGGTGAACGGCGCCTTGTGCGCGGGGGCGGTGGTGAAGGTGCCGAGGGTGCCCAGCAGGTGCGGTTCGGCCGGGTCGAAGCCCTGGTGGCCGACGCCGTAGTAGTACGTCCGGCCCGGGCGCAGGTGGGTCAGCTTGGCGTGGACGTAGTACTGGGTGTGGTTGCCGCTGGCGCCGACACCGGCCGGCGTGAAGAGCGTGCGGACCTCGGCGTCGATCCTCCGGGAGAGGTCCGTGGGGTGGGCGCCGATCCGGATGAACGGTTTCTTGACGGCGACCGGGACCTGCCAGGAGACGGTCATCTCCGTGCGCGGGTCGGTGCCGTAGGCGAGGTGGCGGCCGAAGGGGGCGACGAGGGCGCCGTCGACGGTCTCGGTGCTGGTTCGCCCGCTCGGAACGGCGGCCTGGGCGGTGGCACCCGGCACGAAGGCGCCACCCACGACGGCACCGAGCGTGACGGCACCGCCTCTGATCATCGAGCGCCGGGAGAACCTGGCGCGCAGGTACTCGTGCTGCTCGGCCATGCTCATGCGCTCGGCGAGCCGCTCGGGTACGCCCATACGAGGAATGTCCATGGCGTCCAAAAATCGACGCCTCGGGCAACGGGATACCGGCCACCCGGTGGACGCCGCACGAACAAGCACTCATGAGGGGTTCAACGTTCTCCCAAAGAAACCCCAGGGCCACGTGCCCGAAACCGGGCAGAATTCTTGCGAAAGCGCCGCCGGTACCCCAGGATCTACCGAGTGCACGACGAACTCGTTGATCATCTGACGCGGTCCACGCCCCTCAGCCGGGGCGAGGCACTGCGCGTGATCCAGGACGTGCTCGCCTACTTCGACGAGACGACCGAGGAGTACGTCCGTCGCCGCCACCGCGAGCTCCAGGCCCAGGGCCTGGTGAACGCGGCGATCTTCGAGCGGATCGAGGCGGATCTCAAATACCGCGCGGTGGCACCGCCGGAGCTCTCGCTCCGGCAGCTGCGGCGCATCGTCTACGGCTAGGAATGCGTATATATGTGCGGAATCGTCGGTTACATCGGGAAGCGTGACGTCGCTCCCCTCCTCCTGGAGGGCCTCCAGCGCCTGGAGTACCGCGGGTACGACTCCGCGGGCGTCGTCATCACGTCCCCGAAGGCCTCCGGCCTGAAGATGGTCAAGGCCAAGGGCCGCGTCCGCGATCTGGAGGCCAAGGTCCCGGCCCGCTTCAAGGGCACGACCGGCATCGCCCACACCCGCTGGGCCACCCACGGCGCCCCCTCCGACGTCAACGCCCACCCTCACCTCGACCACGAGGGCAAGGTCGCGGTCGTCCACAACGGCATCATCGACAACGCCTCCGACCTGCGCCGCAAGCTGGAGGCGGACGGCGTCGAGTTCCTCTCCGAGACCGACACCGAGGTCCTCACCCACCTCATCGCCCGCTCGCAGGCCACCAAGCTGGAGGACAAGGTCCGCGAGACCCTCCGGCTCATCGAGGGCACCTACGGCATCGCCGTGCTGCACGCCGACTTCCCCGACCGGATCGTCGTCGCCCGCAACGGCTCCCCGGTCGTCCTCGGCATCGGCGAGAAGGAGATGTTCGTCGCCTCGGACATCGCCGCGCTGGTCGCCCACACCCGCCAGATAGTCACGCTGGACGACGGCGAGATGGCCACCCTGAAGGCCGACGACTTCCGCACGTACACGACGGAGGGCACCCGCACCACCGCGGAGCCCACCACCGTGGAGTGGGAGGCCGCCTCCTACGACATGGGCGGCCACGACACCTACATGCACAAGGAGATCCACGAGCAGGCCGAGGCCGTGGACCGCGTGCTGCGCGGCCGCATCGACGACCGCTTCTCCACCGTGCACCTGGGCGGCCTGAACCTCGACGCCCGCGAGGCCCGCCGGATCCGCCGCGTGAAGATCCTCGGCTGCGGCACCTCGTACCACGCGGGCATGATCGGCGCCCAGATGATCGAGGAGCTGGCCCGCATCCCCGCCGACGCCGAGCCGGCCTCGGAGTTCCGCTACCGCAACGCGGTGGTCGACCCCGACACCCTCTACATCGCCGTCTCCCAGTCCGGCGAGACCTACGACGTCCTGGCCGCCGTGCAGGAGCTCAAGCGCAAGGGCGCACGGGTCCTGGGCGTGGTGAACGTGGTCGGCTCCGCG
This sequence comes from Streptomyces swartbergensis, assembly GCF_002148965.1. Classification (GTDB taxonomy): domain Bacteria; phylum Actinomycetota; class Actinomycetes; order Streptomycetales; family Streptomycetaceae; genus Streptomyces; species Streptomyces swartbergensis. The sequence continues at coordinate 11,106 of NZ_NGFN01000232.1, forward strand.
ATCGCCCGCGAGGCCGACGGCGGCATCTACGTCCACGCGGGCCCGGAGGTCTGCGTCGTCTCCACGAAGTGCTTCACGAACACCACGGTCGCCTTCGCGCTCCTCGCCCTGCACCTGGGCCGCACCCGCGACCTGTCGGTCCGCGACGGCAAGCGGATCATCGAGGGCCTGCGCAAGCTGCCCGCCCAGATCGCCGAGATCATGGAGCACGAGGAGGACGTCAAGAAGCTGGCCCTCCAGTTCGCCGAGGCCCGCTCGATGCTCTTCATCGGCCGGGTGCGGGGCTACCCGGTGGCCCGCGAGGCCTCCCTGAAGCTCAAGGAGGTCTCCTACATCCACGCCGAGGCCTACCCCGCCTCCGAGCTGAAGCACGGCCCCCTGGCCCTGATCGAGCCCGCCCTCCCCACGGTCGCGATCGTCCCCGACGACGACCTCCTGGAGAAGAACCGCGCCGCCCTGGAGGAGATCAAGGCCCGCAGCGGCAAGATCCTCGCGGTCGCCCACCAGCACCAGGAGAAGGCCGACGAAACCATCGTCGTCCCCAAGAACGAGGACGAACTCGACCCCATCCTGATGGGCATCCCCCTCCAACTCCTGGCCTACCACACGGCCTTGGCCCTGGGCAGGGACATCGACAAGCCGAGGAACTTGGCGAAGTCGGTGACGGTGGAGTAACTCTCACCACCGAAGCGATCATTGAGGAACCCCCGCGGCGAGCCACCACGTCCGCGAGAGCGGCGCCGGTTTAGGCGCAAAAAAGGGACGGACCCCCACGTGCTGCCACCAAGCACGGGGGGTCCGTTTCAATCGCCGGGAAGCCGCCCAACTCCCCGGCCCGCGCAGCTAACCGGTGGCCGTCACTCCCCGGCCGGCAGCGCGTCGCGGAAGCGCCGTGGGCCAGTGCGCGAGCGCCGCGGTGGCCGCGTACCAGGCGACAGCCCCAGCCGCCACGGCGAACCACCCACCGACCTTCGCCAGCCCGTCGTTCTCGGCGAACACGGCGATCGCGAGAAGCAGCAGCGAGACGAAGAACAGCCCGTACACGCCCTGCCCGAGCTGATCCCCACCGGCCAGCGTCAGGGACAACGCCACCAGCGCGAACAACAGCAGGAACAACCCTGCCGCGTTGGCGGAAACCTGGGCGTCGACCGACACGGCCCACGTGAACCACAGTGCCCCGAGCGCCGAGAACGCCGCCCCACCGACRGAGTCCCCGCCCCGCAGGGCCATCAGCCCGGCGGCGAAGAGGGCGATGCCGCCCACGTACCGGGCGATAGACACGGCGTCAGCAGCCGACACCCCGTCGATCACGGCGGTGTGCCCCAGCCCGAAGGCCAACAGGGTGATTCCCAGGGCGAGTCGACCGACCACGGTGGTGATTCCGCTTCCCGCGGAGACGTCTTTGTCCACGGCGGGCTCCCTTCGTGCATGTGCAGTTGTGCGGTGTCCCGTATATGCCCTTCACAAGGGCACAAACACCTCTACGCGCGAGTAGATTTACGCACCGCACCAGGGAGCAAGGGGAGTTGACACTCAGGGAATGACGATGACGGGCCGCTTCGCCCGCTTGGCGAGCCGCCCGGCGACGGAGCCGAAGATCCGCCCGACGAGACCGTGGGTCGACCCGACGACGATCGCGTCGGCCTCGTACTCCCGGCCGACCTCTTCGAGTTCGTGGCAGATGTCACCGCCACGCTCGACCAGGATCCAGGGCACCTCGGCGAGGTAGTCCGCACAGGCCAGCTCAAGACCGAGCACCTCGGTCCGGTGGTCCGGCACGTCCACGAACACGGGCGGCTCACAGCCGGCCCACACGGTGGTCGGCAGCCGGTTGGCGACGTGGACGATGATCAGGCCCGACCCGGAGCGATGGGCCATGCCGATCGCGTACGCCAGGGCGCGCTCACTGGACGTGGAGCCGTCGAAGCCGACGACGACCCCGTGCTTGAAGGCGGGATCGCAGGAGTGGCGTGACTCTTCCGCCGCCAGGGGCTCGGCCGCCGTGGGATCGGCGACGGGCCGCTTGCGGTCCGCGGGTTCGAAGAATTCGTGACCGGCCATGGCTGTCTCGGCGTTGTGATCCTTTATGGGTGGGACAACATGTGCGGCGGAGCTGTGTCCGGGAATGGTCTTCCCAACCCCATACCCCCAAGGGTACGGCGGCACGCCTCCTTAGCCCAGATCCCGCCCGCCGTGCGTGCGGGTTCCAGGGAGCATGCACGAGGCGACGCCCGTAACGCAATGGTTGCTGCGCTGTACAGGCGGTTTGCACAGGATTCACTTACCCGTCGGGGATGATCCGGTCACACAGTGACCTGCTCACCGGCCACGCGTTGAACTCCGTGAGTCACGCCACAGGGAGCACGCATGCCCGGACCTCGCCCCGCCTCCGAGGCGGACCGCGCGACCCCGCCGCCGCGGGACTCCGCGACGGACGTGGTCCGCTGGGCGGCCTTCAGCTGCCTGCTCGTCCCGGTCGTACTCCTCGGCTACGGCGCCTCCCTGGCCGATGCCGTCGGCACGGCCCTCGGACTCGCGGCCGTCACGGGCGCCTGCCGGGTCCTGCTGCGCCAGTCCGAGCGGGGCGCGGCCCGGCTGGCGGCCGAGGACCGGGCGCCCCACCGGGGCCGGCACCACCGCACCGGAACGGGGTCGCACCGCGGCGGACGGCACACTGGCGGGGATACACCGGTCGGCTGACCGGTTTCCGTGCACGCGCACGCTGCTTTTCAGCCAACTTCTCACACCCGTGCTTCCCC
>NZ_NGFN01000233.1 GCF_002148965.1 Streptomyces swartbergensis
CGGCTCCGGCCGCCCCCGCTCCCGCGCCTCCGGCGATGAGCCCGGCCGCCTTGGCGTACCCGGCGGCACCGAACCAGCCGATGACCGCCACCGGCACGACGGCGGGGATACCGCCGGCGACCTCCTCGATCTGCGTCGCGGCCAGCCGGCACTTCGCGCACTCCTCCAGGTGCTTGCGCAGCCCCCGCTCGGCACGTGTGCGCAGCCGGCCGCGGGCATACATGCCGAGCTGGTCGGCGTGGCGCGCGCACTCCTCGTCGTCGGTGAGCGTGGCGCTGACGTGGGCCTGGAGGTAGGCCTGCTTGAGGCCCTCGCGGGCCCGGCTGGCGAGCACCCGCGTGCCGTTGGCGTCCAGCCCGAAGAGCGTGGCGACCTCGCTGGGCGACTCGTCCTCCACCTCGGTGTGCCACAGCACGGCCTGCCACCGCTCCGGCAGCGACCGGAAGGCCCGCATGGCCAGGGACCGATCGGCCTGGTGCATCGCCCGCACGTCCGCGCCCAGTTCCAGCGTGTCGTCGTCGGACCCGGCGGCGCCGCGTGCCGCTTGGGCGGCGAACACCGCGAAGTCGTCGACGAGCTGCTCCCGCCGCGCCGACCGCGTCCACGAGGCGGCGACCCGCCGCACGGAGGTGAGCAGGTACGCGCGTACGGCGTGCTCGGGGCCGGAGCCGCCGCGTACCGCCTGGAGCATGCGGGCGAAGACCTCGGCGGTCAGGTCGTCCGCGGTGTAGGCGTCACGGCAGCAGGTCCGGGCGTACCGGCGCACCGCCTGCGCGTGGCGCCGGTACAGCTCCTCGTACGCCGTGTCGTCGCCCGAGCGCATCCGGTCGATGAGGTCGGCGTCGGAGGGCGGCAGCTCGCGCGGCGGCAGGACGCTGTCCTCACGCCATGCGCGCTGCGGCGGGACCGAGCCGTCGGCGGGATGCCCGCCCGGTGGGACGCTCCCGCGTCCGCCCTGGCTCGGCACCTGCGGCGGGACCGGGCCGCCGGCTGTGGCGTCCCCGTTCCCGCTCGACTCGTCCCGCCCGTCAACGCTCATCGCGGAAAGCCCCCGCCAGCCGGCCAACACGTCCAGACCACCGGGTCACAGTGCCATATTGGCTATTGGTCAGACCCCCGGAGCCCGGACCATCACTCATCCGTGGGGATTTACCGCACCCCAGTACTGGCCGTCACTCATTCGGGGAATGATCCTCCGTCACTTCGGCTCGGAAGGCGACCGGCCCGATCGGCCGGCGAAGCCGACTGGTGCGTTCGACCAGCCCGGCCGACCAGCCCGGCCGACCAGCCCGGCCGACCAGCCCGGCCGACCAGCCCGGCCGATGGGTCCGCCCGTTGCGGCGGCCGGCCACGCCGGCATGACGTCACGCCGACGGCCCGACCTCACGCCGGCCGCGACCGCAGCCCCTCCAGCAGGATGTCCAGCAGCCGGGCCGACGCGGCCGCCTGCTGTGCCGCGTCCGGCAGCGAGGGCGCGGCCGTCGCGATCACCAGCAGCACGTCCGACACCGACACGTCCGCCCGCAGCTCACCCGCCGCACGCGCCCGCTCCACGAGCTGACCCACGACCTCGAGCAGCGCCGACGCCCCGGAGTCGTCCTCCGCCGCGACCGCCGACGCCGGCACCGAGGCGACCGCCACCGGTTCCTCCGGCGCCAGCCGCAGCTCCGCAGAGCCCGGCTGCGTCCGCTGCTGCGGCACCCGCGCCTGACCGGCCCGGTCCTCCTCGACCGAGACCCGCAGCACCTGCGGAGGCAGCAGCCGCCCGGCGCCGGAGGCCACCGACGTCCGCAGGAAGCGCGACAGCGCCGACCACGGCTCGTCCTCCTGCCCGAGCGCCGCACGGGCCTGGTCGGTCAGCCGGGAGGTCTCCTCCTCGGCTATCCGCCGCACCAGCACGTCCTTGCTCGGGAACCGCCGGTACACCGTGCCCACGCCGACCCGCGCGCGTCGCGCCACGTCCTCCATCGGCGCGCCGTACCCCAGCTCGCCGAACACCTCACGCGCCGCCCGCAGCACGTGCTCCAGATTGCGCTGTGCGTCCACGCGCAGCGGCGTCGTCCGCGGTCCGTTCCCGCGTCCGTTGCCCGCCGTCGCGCTCATCGTCACGCCACCCGCCGCGACAGCGGACGCGGACGACCAATGAGAGTCCTGAACATGCATATGCATTCCCCCGGTAATGACGTCTCCCCCCGGAGACACTCCCCGCCATACGATGCCGGGACGGAGGAACGGGCCCGTGGTCCGCGGGCCCGCCCGTCGCGGACCCGGTGAGCGCATCCCCCTACACCCCGTCGACACACGAACATAGTTGAGAGGAAGTCAATTCAGAAGGGGCACGTTCCGCACGGAGCGCCCACCGATCGGAGTACGGGCCGTATACGTCCCGAATGTGCCCCCGACCGCCCCCCGCACCACCCCTGTCGACCTGCGCATACTTACCGCAGCTCGCCTTTCCGGCCAACTCCGCGCGCTCTCCCGCTCCGGTCACACAATTCGTCGAGGCTGTGGACAAACGCAAGCGGTGGGTGCGTCATGGGAGGGTGAAGGAACGTGCGCGCATTCTCGTTGTCGGTGGTGGCTACGTCGGGATGTACACGGCCCTGCGCCTCCAGCGCAGACTGAAACGGGAACTGGATCGGGGCGAGGTGGAGATCACGGTCGTCACCCCCGACCCGTACATGACGTACCAGCCGTTCCTTCCCGAGGCCGCCGCGGGCGCCATCTCCCCCCGCCATGTCGTCGTACCGCTGCGCCGCGTCCTCGACCGCTGCCGCATCGTCATCGGCGAGGCCACCGCCATCGACCACGCGAAGCGCACCGCCACCATCACCACCCTCGCCACCGAGGAGGAGGGCACGGGCGGGCAGCAGCTGATGTACGACGAACTCGTCCTCGCCCCCGGCTCCGTCTCGCGCACCCTGCCGGTCCCCGGCCTCGCCGACCACGGCATCGGCTTCAAGACCGTCGAGGAGGCGATCGGCCTGCGCAACCACGTCATCGAGCAGATGGACATCGCCTCCTCCACCCGCGATCCCGCGATCCGCGACGCGGCCCTCACCTTCGTCTTCGTCGGCGGCGGCTTCGCCGGCGTGGAGGCGCTCGGCGAGCTGGAGGACATGGCCCGCTACGCCGCGCGCTACTACCACAACATCCGGCCCGAGGACATGAAGTGGATCCTCGTCGAGGCCTCGGACCGCATCCTGCCCGAGGTCGGCGAGGAGATGGGCCGCTACACCGTCACCGAACTGCGCCGCCGCAACATCGACGTACGCCTCCAGACCCGCCTGGAGTCCTGCGCGGACCGGGTCGCCGTCCTCAGCGACGGCGCCCGCTTCCCCACCCGTACGGTCGTCTGGACGGCCGGCGTCAAACCCCACCCGGTGCTCGCCGCCACCGACCTGCCCCGCAACGACCGCGGACGCCTCAGGTGCACGGCGGAACTGGCCGTCGAGGGCACCACGCACGCGTGGGCAGCGGGAGACGCCGCCGCCGTCCCCGACGTCACCGCCGAACCCGGCCGCGAATGCGCCCCCAACGCCCAGCACGCCCTGCGCCAGGCCAAGGTCCTCGCCGACAACATCGTGCACACCCTGCGCGGCGAGCCCCTGCAGACGTACGAACACGCCTACGCCGGCTCGGTCGCCTCCCTCGGCCTGCACAAGGGCGTCGCGCACGTCTACGGGCGCAAGCTCAAGGGCTACCCCGCCTGGTTCATGCACCGCGCCTACCACCTCAGCCGCGTGCCCACCTTCAACCGCAAGGCACGCGTGCTCGCCGAATGGACCCTGGCCGGCCTGTTCAAACGAGAGATCGTCTCCCTGGGTTCACTCGAACACCCCCGGGCCGAGTTCGAACTCGCGGCCGGTGGAAAGCCTTTCCAGGACCCCCCGCACAACCCGAAGGGGTCGTCCTGACCGGACCCAGGAACTCCACCGGCCGGCCCGGCGTCTGACGGATGCCGGTCCGGTCCGCTCACTGCCAGACTGGTCCATCACCGCGGGCGTGCCCCCACACACCCCGGTGCGGGCCCCCGGGGCCCCGGCCGGTTCCGGTGCCGGCCGCCGACGACTACACGAGGCAAGGATTCGTGAACTTCACGCGCTGGAGCGCCCGGCTCCCCGGAACGCAGCGCCGCGCCGCAGCGCGGACCGAGCAGACGGCCTCCCCGGACCGGCGGGGGGAAGGTTCCGTACCCGCCGCCCGTACCGAACAACTGATCGATGAGTCGCCGTCCGTACCCGCCGTCGACGAACTGCGGGTGCGCGAGGTCCTCGACCGCGTCCCGTCCCTCGTCGCCCTGGTCCACGGCCCCGACCACCGCATCGCCTACGTCAACGACGCCTACACGACCGCCTTCGGTGTCCGTCCCCTGGGCAAGCGCGCCCGCGAGGCCCTCCCCGAACTGGACGCCCTCGGCCTGTTCCCCCTCCTGGACCAGGTCCAGCGCAGCGGCAAGCCCCGCACGGTCAAGTCCCGCAAGGCCCCCGACGGCCGCTCCTACACCTTCACCTGCACCCCGGTCGCCCAGGGCGACGGCAAGGGCGGCAGCGACGCCCGCGGAGTCCTCGTCTTCGCCACGGACGTCACCGACCACGCCGAAGCCGCCGAACGCCTGCGCGCCAGCGAACGCCGCCAGCGCGAAACGGCGGTGACCCTCCAGCGGTCACTGCTCCCCCAGGAACTCGAGGAACCCGACGACCTGCGCGTCGCCGCCACGTACCACCCCGGCGGCACGGAGGCCGCGGTCGGCGGCGACTGGTACGACGTCATCACCCTGGGCGGCGGCCGCACCGCCCTCGTCATCGGCGACGTCATGGGCCGCGGCGTCCGCGCGGCAGCGGTCATGGGCCAGCTCCGCACGGCGGTCCGCGCCTACGCCCGCCTCGACCTGCCCCCGCACGAGGTCCTCCAGCTCCTCGACGGCCTGGCAGCCGAGATCGACGCCAACCAGATCGCCACGTGCGCGTACGCGGTCCACGACCCGAACGAGGGCAAGCTGGTCTACGCCTCGGCGGGCCACCTCCCCATCCTCGTCCGCGACGAGAACGGCACGGTCCTGCGCGCCGACGAACCCACCGGCCCGCCGCTCGGCACCGGCGGCTGGATGCACACCTCCGGCTCCATCCCCCTCGGCCCCGGCTCCACGGCCGTCCTCTACACGGACGGCCTGGTGGAGCGCCGCGACGCCGACCTGGACGAGGGCATCGCCGCCCTGGAACGCGCCCTGGCCGGCGCCACCGGCACACCCCAGGTCGTCTGCGACCGCCTGGTCCGCTCGGCCGGCGTGACCCCCGACCACGACGACGACGTGGCCGTCCTGGTCCTCCAGCACCCGGCCCGGACGGGCCCGGACAGCGAGCTCTTCCGCAACGCCGCCCTGGAACTCCTGGGCGGCGTCGAAGCGGCCCCACGCGCGCGTGCCTTCGCCTCCGGCGTCCTGACCAGCTGGCGCTTCCCCGCCGACCTGCACGACCTGGGCGTCCTGGCCACCAGCGAACTGGTCGCCAATTCCCTCCAGCACGGCACCCCGCCGATGCGCCTGCGCCTGCGCCGCACCGACCGCCGCCTGATCATCGAGGTCACCGACGGCGACGACCACCTCCCCAGACGCCGCCGCGCGGAACCGGGCGACGAATCGGGCCGGGGCATCGCCATCGTCGCCACGATCGCGTCGAACTGGGGCTGCCGCCGCACACCGGGCGGCGGCAAGGCGGTGTGGTGCGAGTTCGCCCTGCCGCGCGGGGGGATGTGACGGACGGCGGCGCCCGTACCGGGCTCCGCCGTCACGGGCGCTGGGCCGCAAGGCCCGCCCTCCGGGCGGACGACGGAGCCTCGCTCCGGGAGGACCTGGAGGCGTTCGCGGCGGAGTTGTTCGACGTCGGTGATCCTCCGTGGGGCATCGGGCCGTGGCTCGTCGGACAGGCCGTCCAGGCCGCGTTCGAGGAAGCGCCTGCGCCAGGTGCGGACCGTGTCCGGACTGATCCGCAGCCGGCGTGACACTTCCATGATCGAGTGCCCGTCGGCGCACTCCAGCACGATCCGCGACCGCTGGGCCAGCGCCTGGGCCGTCGTACGGCGACGCACCCAGCCCTCCAGCACGGCCCGCTGGGCATCGGTCACCGACAACGGCGGTCTCCGGTCACCAGCACCGCGGCGGGCAGCGTTCGCCCCGTCATGACGCCCGGCACGCTCCCCCGAGCTCTTCGAGCAGGGGGTACCCCCAGAGCACGCACCGGACGCCGCTCCTCGAAGGGCGAACGTCGCCTGTCGCGGCACTGGCTAGATCGGCTCAGGCGCGTACCGGACCGGCCGGTGAGCGGGACCGCCCTCCGCGTGCCAGGCGATGCGGGCCGCGTGCAGCCGGGTCTCGACGCCGAGCTTGGTGTAGATGCGGCGCAGGTGATCCTTGACCGTGTCAGGGCTCAGGCTGAGGGCGGCGGCGATCTCCCGGTTGGGCATGCCCTCGCCGACGAGGGCGAGGACGTCCCGCTCGCGTGGGGTGAGCGTGGAGACCAGGGCCTCGGCCGGGACGCGTTCGGAGTCGGCCGGAGCGGGCCGGACGTAGGCGGTCTTGAGGGCCTCCGTCAGGCAGGGGTCCAGCGCCAGACTGCCCTGGGCGACTGCGGTGACCGCCCAGGGCAGGTGCTGAGCGGCCGTACTGCGACGCAGGACGCCCGTCGCGCCCTGGCCGAGCAGCTGGCGTGTGCCGTGGCCGGTGAGATGCTCGGCCAGCACGACGCTGGCGGGCCGTCCGGTGCGCTGCCCCGGCCTCGCGTGCCGTCGTCCCTCCGGTTTCCCACCGCCGAGCCGCAGCAGCGTGTGCAGGGCCTCGCTCTCCGCGGCATGGCTGATAACCACGACGTCCGGCCGCGACCAGCGCACGATATCGGCCATAGTGCCGGGAGCGCCCTCGGCGACGACGCCGAACTGCTCTGCTTCGTCCAGCACCCTGCGCACCGCGATGCGGGCGGAAAGCGAGGGAGCCACCAACGCGACACGCAACATCCGTACCCCCGTCGAGTCAGGCTGGTCGTGAGAACACGCTGTGGTCAGGAGCGGGTCCTTCAGACGTCAACTGGCGCCTGCAGCCTCACACTTGGTCATGCGCGGGTCAAGCGCTTACCGTGCCGCCCGACCCTTGCCTCCCTGTCAACCCCCCAACAGGGTGACGAAGGAACGAAGGACCCCTCAACGGGGGGGTGCAGCCGGTGGCGGCGGTGCCCGAGGGTCGTGGTGGACACCGGTACACGACTATGAGGGGGAATGATGAGAGTCAAGACCGCCATAGCGGCGACGATGATCGTCGGCGCGAGCCTGTTCACCACGCAGGGCGTGGCGAACGCGGCCCTGAGCGACTGCAACTCCAACAACATGTGCATGTGGGGCAACAACGACTTCCGCTGGATGATCGGCGAGCGCGGCCACGGCTCCGGCACCTGGACGAACCTCAGCGGTGACCGCAACGACGAGATGGACTCGTGGGCCAACCGCTCCGCCAGCCACACCGGCTGCATGGCCGAGCACTCCAACGGCTCCGGCGACCGGCAGAGCATGCACCGCAACGACAGCGACGACAACGTCGCGCCCTGGAACAGCGACGAGATCTCGTCCTGGCGTACGACGAACGGATGCTGAGTTGACCGCAGCCGCTGGTGCACCGCTTGTCCGGACGAGCGGGGTGTGCAAGGCGTACCGCTCCGCGGCCGAGACCGTATGGGCCGCGCGAGACGTGGACTTCACCGCCCGGGCGGGGGAGTTCGTGTGCGTGTACGGCGCCAGCGGCTCCGGCAAGTCGACTCTGCTGAACCTGCTCGCCGGCCTGGATGCCGCCGACTCCGGCGAGATCCGGGTCGGCGGGGTCGACGTGGGCACGGCTGACGAGGCGCTGCGCGCGTCACTGCGGCTGCGTACCGTCGGTGTGGTGTTCCAGGAGCACAACCTCATCGAGGAGTTCACCGCGGCGGAGAACGTCGCACTGCCCTTGGAGGCCGCCGGCCTCTCGGTGGCCGAGGCTCGTGGGCAGGCACTGGACCAGCTCGCCCGCGTCGGCCTCGCCGGGCTGGAGGACCGGTTTCCCTGGCAGATGTCCGGCGGCCAGCGGCAGCGCGTGGGAGTCGCCCGGGCGCTCACCGGACAGCGGTCGGTCCTGCTGGCGGACGAACCGACCGGCGCATTGGACTCGACGGCCACCAAGGAGCTGTTCGAGCTGTTCCGGAAACTGTGCGACGACGGCGTCCTGGCCGTGATCTGCTCGCACGACCCACGCTGCCGCGACTTCGCCGACACGGTCTACGAGGTCGTCGACGGCCGTCTGGAATCCCGCTCGTGACCAGCACGGACGACGACACGGGAGGGCAGGCCGCATGACGCACGAGTCCGGGACCCACGGCCGCACGACGGACGACCCGATGTCCGGACCTGTGACCGCCGGATCCACCACCGCCGGGCCCACGACCGCCGGACCCGTGCCGTCGGAGCCGATGCCGTCCGCCCCCCTGACCTACGGCGGCAGGGTTCGTCTGACGTTCCGGCTCGCCCGGCGGCTGGCCCGCTCCCGGGCCCTGGCCCGGTCGGTCGCGCTCGTCTTCGTCGCGGCGCTGCTGGTGATGGCCATGTTCGTCACCCTGCGGACGCTGTCCCTGTCGGGAGAACAGGTCGCTGACAACGAACTGGGCCGCTTCGGCGCCAAGGTCGGCTATGGCAGCGGGGTGTCACTGCTGCCCGGCGACGACACGTTCTTCGAAGATCTCCGGACCCGGCTGCGCGCCGCAGGAGCCACCGACGCCGAGGTCGTGCTCAGCGCGACCGACGTCCAGCTCAACACCACACCGGCCCGCAATGTGACGGCGTTGGAGACCGCCTGGTCCGCCCACCCGTACCCCGAGCGGTACAAGCTGCTGTCGGGACGGTGGCCGAGCCGACCGGGCGAGGTGGCGGTCACCGAGCCGCGTGACGTGCCGGCCTCGGTCGGCAAGACCCTCACCGTGCTGGGCGACGTACGGCTCGAGGTCGTCGGCACCGTCGACGACCGGTCCGCGGACACCGCGAACCTGCTGCTCGGACCGGGCACCTGGGCGACGCTCGACCCGGGCCTGAGCCAGGGATTCCCGGTCCTGGCCGCCCAGATGGACGTCGTGTGGTCGGGGGAGCGGCAGCAGGCCGTCGTCGACGCTTTCGCCGGGGCGGCACGCACCTGGGCCGAGGGCCGGGACGACAGCGAGGACACCGCCGCCCTGCGGCGGGACCCGCGCACCGCCGTGACCGCCACCCTGGTCACCAGGGACCAGCTGTCCGCCCGCCCGCAGAAGACCTGGATCGAGAAGACCCCGGCCGGCTACACCGTCCCCTCCCTGCTGGTTCCCACTGCAGCGGTGGCCCTGGTGTTCGGGCTGAACGGCCGCCGTTTCCGGCGCACCACCACCTCACTGGTGTCCGTCGGCCTCTCCCGTACGACGGCGGCGGCCGCCCCGGCTCTGGCCGCGCTGGCCTGGTCACTGGCCGCGGCGGTGTGCGGAGCGGTCGCCGGTGTCGCCGTGGGCATGGGGGCCCGCCTGCTCATCTCCCACCTGCGCGAGCGCCCGGGTGGCCCGCTCGACGACCTCGCGATGCCCGCACTGCGCCTGCTCGCCGTGGTCCTGCTGACCGGCCTGATTGCCGGGGCGGTGCTGGCCCGCACCCGGCAGGGCGAGACCAGCCGCCCGCCCGGCGCGGACGACAGCGTGTCACGAGCCGATCGACCGTCCGGCCGCCGCGCCCGCGACGCCCGGCACCTGCTGGCCGTCGCCGCGTGGTGCGCCACGGCGGTGTACGCCACCCGGGTCGACTCGCCCGCCCAGGCCATGGTCCTCACCGGCATCATGATCGCCGCAGTGCTCCTGACCATCCCCGAGGTGTTCGCCGGGCTGCTCAGACTGATGCCGGAGGGCGGCCCCCGGCGCCGCCTGGTGCGACGGCAGCTGGCCGCCGACCGGGCCAGGGCCTGCGCCGCCCTGGCGGTGCTCACCGTGCTGCTCGGCGCGTCCCTGGGCTACGTCACCCTGCTGGACACCCTCATCCGCACGGTCGAGAAGCAGTCGTACCCGGCGGTCCTGCCCGGGCAGGTCCTGCTGGCCGGCTACGGGAGCGACACCCACCCGCCCAGCAAGGCACTGCTGCGCACGGCCGGCACCTCCGGCGGGCTCGACGGCCTGCCCCGCACCGAGGTGCGCTTCCTGATGGCCGGAGACCCGGACAACCCCCTGATGGCCGGCCGGGAAGGCCAGTACGGCAGCCTGCTCGCCGCGAACCACCCCCGCGATGTCGAACGACTGACCGGCCGCCGACTCGACCCGGGCCAGACCTCCGTCCTGCGCGACGGCGGCGTCCTGGTCTGGTCACACGCCGCCGACGCCCCCACCGGGCCGGACACCCGCCTGCGTCTCGCCGTCCGCCAGGGCGACAAGGTCCTGGGCCGCACCGCCGCCCTGCCCGCCACGGCCCTCGACGTGGACCCGGCCGAATGGCGCACAGGCTCCGACGGCATCATGCTGCGCGCCACCGCGACCGCGCTCGACCTGCCGATCCAGGCACACGGACCCGTCATGGTCACCGGTGTCTCCGACAAGAAGGCCCACGCCCTGCAACAGGCAGTGATCGACGCCGGCCTGGACGCCGGTGCGGTGCTGATCCACGTGGAGCCCGACGACCCGGTGCCCCCGACAGCGCTCCTGGCCACCGCGGTGGGCCTGGTGGCCCTGGCCCTCGCCGCCGTGCTCGCCGCCACCCGCAGCCAGACCCGCATCCTGCGTCGCTACCTCGCCCGACTGATCGCCGTGGGCATCCCGCCGCGCTGGGCACGCCAGGTGCTGCTCTGTCAGCACGCGGCTCTCATCGCCGTGAGCACCCTGCTCGGCCTGGTGATCGCTGTATTCCCGACCGTCGTCCTCGCGGCGCGGATCTCCGGTTTCGTGCTGAGCGTCCCGTGGTGGCAGCTGGCCGTCCTCGCCGCGGCGATCTACTTCGCCGCGCTGCTCGCCGCGGTCCACTCGGCCCACCGGCTTCGCGTGACCGAGGCGCGATCGGCCTGACCCGGACAGCCCGGCCCGGGCGCACGCCGACGGCGCCGGTGCCTCACACGTCCGCGGAAACGGGCGCCCCACCCCGCGCCACGACCCGGCTCTTCGCGAGCCACGGCCGATCCTGCACCTCCGTGAGCTGCCGCCCCAGCCGCACCGCAAGGAAGCTGATCCCCAGCGAGAACAGCAGGAAGGCCACGATGTACGGCGCGTGCAGCGAAGCCCCCAGCGGCCCGCCCACCGCCGGCCCGACGGCCAGCGCGAGCTGCTTGACCAGAGCGAACGCGGAGTTGTACTGCCCTGCCATCCCCTCCGGCGCCAGATCGGCGACCAGCGGGGCGACCGTGGGCGACAGCATCGCCTCACCCAGCCCGAACAAGGCGTACGTCGAGACGAACGCGGCGGTCGCCATCTCCTGGCTCCCGTGCCCAAGGCCCGCGTACCCGGCGACAGCCCAGGCCACGGCCCAGATCAGCCCGACAGCGGCGATCACCCGCGAGCGCCGACGCCGCTCCACGAACCGCAGCACGGCGAACTGCGCGACGACGATCACCAGCGTGTTGGCGGCCAGCGCCGTCCCCAGCGCGGACGTCGAAATCCCGGCAGCCTCGACCCCGTACGCGCTCAGCCCCGACTCGAACTGCCCGTAGCAGGCGAAGAACAGCACGAAGCCCAGCACACACAGCTGCACCATGGCCCGGTTGCCCAGCAGCTGCTTCCAGCTGCCCCGCCCCGACGCCACGGGCGCGCCCTCGATCCGCGGCGCGTGCGGCATCCGCACGGTCGCCATCACCACGACCAGCAGCAGGAACATCGCCGCCTCGATCGCGAAGAGCAGCGTGAAGGAGGCAGCGCTCGTCGTGTCGACCAGATGACCGCCGATGAGGCCACCGACCCCGAGCCCGAGGTTCTGCAGGAAGAACTGCGTGGCGAAGGCCCGCGACCGCGTCTCCGCCGACGAGCAGTCCACGATCATCGTGGCCAGCGCCGGCTGCATCACGGCCTGCCCGGCCCCCAGCAGGGAGGCCGACGCCAGCACGGCGGCCGCACTGCTCGCGACCCCCAGACTCAGCGCACCCAGGGCGGAGGTGACCAGGGCGGCGAGCAACACCGGCAACGGTCCACGCCGGACGATGGCCCGCCCGGCGAACGGCAGCACGACCAGCGCCGCCACAGCGAAAACGGCGAGTACGAGACCCGCCGTCATGGCTCCCAGTCCCCGCACCTGCGCCACGTAGACGTACAGATAGGGGACGGTGAAGCCGAGCCCGAACGCGCTGAGTGCGTTGCCCAAGTGGATCCGGCGCATCGCTGCGCCCATCGCCCTGGTCACGTTCACCTCTCTCACAAGTTAGGAGTGAAGACTTCGAAACTAAACTTTGAAGCTAAAGAGTACATACTCAAGGACTTCAAGGCAAAGAACGGCCGTGCCATACTGCGCCCATGGGCGACACCCCCGGCCCCAGCGAGCCGACCCTCGAAGAGCAGATCGCCGCGTACCAGCGCGAGTTCCAGGACCTCGACCCCCAGGTGGAGCAGATCGTCTCCGCCTTGTCCCGCCTGAACCGCCGCATGAACGTCGCCTACGGCCGTCAGACCGCGGCCCTCGGCATCAGCAACGCCGAGTGGGAGGTCCTCAAGGCCCTCGTCCTCTCCGGCGCCCCCTACCGTCTGGGGCCCAGCGACCTCGCGAAGCGCCTCGGACTGACCCCGGCCGCCATGACCCACCGCATCGACCGCATGGTCGGCGAAGGACTGGTCACCCGTGAGCGGGACGAGTCCAACCGGGTCCGCGTCATCGTGGAGCTCACCCAGGGAGGTCGGGAGAAGTGGCTGGAGGCGATGCGCCTGGCGTCGGTCTTCGAGGAGGACCTGCTCCAGGACCTGTCCCCGGACGAGCGCACCGCGCTCGGCGAGGTCCTCACTCGCCTCCTGCGCCGGGTGGAGGACGCCCAGCCGGACGCCGGCGGCCGCCTCTCCGACCTGGACTGACGCCTCACAAAAGATCTTGACAGGGGCCACTTGACAGCCCCCTCCCCGATCCGTAAAGTTCTTCGGGTTGCCGCGGAGCCGTAACGGTTCTGCGACAGCGCTTCCGCCGCACCAGCGGCACCCAACCACTAGCAAGATCGATCCCAACGGGGTTGATTTCGGCGTGCCCGAATTCAATTCGAATTGGGACTCGACGACCTGATCGACTCCGAACCGGCTTCGATTTTGGAAACGCCGAGAGAACGCGCTAAGGTTGGACCCGTCGGAACGGCCCAAGGGCCGGGAAGACGAACCCCGCTGACTGGGGGTCAGGTCGAGAAAAGGATCTGATAGAGTCGGAAACGCAAGACCGAAGGGAAGCGCCCGGAGGAAAGCCCGAGAGGGTGAGTACAAAGGAAGCGACCGTTCCTTGAGAACTCAACAGCGTGCCAAAAGTCAACGCCAGATATGTTGATACCCCGTCTCCAGCATCAGCTGGGGCGAGGTTCCTTTGAAWAAACACAGCGAGGACGCTGTGAACGGTCGGGCTTATTCCGCCTGACTGTTCCGCTCTCGTGGTGTAGCACCGGATTACCGGTACACATTCACGGAGAGTTTGATCCTGGCTCAGGACGAACGCTGGCGGCGTGCTTAACACATGCAAGTCGAACGATGAACCACTTCGGTGGGGATTAGTGGCGAACGGGTGAGTAACACGTGGGCAATCTGCCCTGCACTCTGGGACAAGCCCTGGAAACGGGGTCTAATACCGGATACTGACCACCTTGGGCATCCGAGGTGTTCGAAAGCTCCGGC
>NZ_NGFN01000234.1 GCF_002148965.1 Streptomyces swartbergensis
GTCTCCTGCCAGGCCTACCACGACGGCTACTACACGCCGTACGCCCACCTCGCGGCCGACGACGTCGACCTCGTCCTCCACCTCGGCGACTACCTCTACGAGTACGCCGTCAACTCCGTCGGCGGCCAGCGCAACTACACCGACCGCACACTGCCGGACCTCTTCAACCGCGAGACGCTGACCCTGGAGGACTACCGCCTGCGGTACGCCCTCTACAAGTCCGACCCCGACCTGAGCGCCGCGCACGCCGCGCATCCCTTCGTCGTCACCTGGGACGACCACGAGACCGAGAACAACTACGCCGACGACATCCCCGAGAACAGCGTCCCGCCGGAGGAGTTCCTGCTGCGCCGCGCCGCCGCCTACCGCGCCTACTGGGAGAACCAGCCACTGCGGCAGCCACAGCGCCCCACCGGACCCGACATGCGGCTCTACCGCCGGCTGCACTGGGGCAGGCTCGCCCAGTTCGACGTCCTGGACACCCGCCAGTACCGCTCCGACCAGGCCTACGGCGACAAGGCGCACGTCCCCGGCCCCGAGTCCGACGACCCGGCGCGCACCATGACCGGGGCGACGCAGGAACGGTGGCTGCTCGACGGCTGGCGCTCCTCGCGCGCCCTGTGGAACGTCGTACCGCAACAGGTCCTGTTCGCCCGGCGGCACATGGACGCCACCACCCCGTCGCGGGTGTCGATGGACGCCTGGGACGGCTACAGCGCCTCACGCCGGCGCGTCCTCGACGGGGCGAAGGCCGCCGGCGTGGAGAACCTGATGGTGCTCAGCGGCGACGTGCACGCGGCGTACGCCTTCGACATCAAGGACGACTTCGACGACCAGAACTCCGCGACGCTCGGCACCGAGATCGTGGCGACATCGATCTCCAGCGGCCGGGACGGCGCCGACAAGCCCGCCACCTGGGACACCTACATGTCCGCCAACCCGCACCTGAAGTTCTTCAACGGGCGGCGCGGCTACGTCACGGTCGCCCTGGGACGGGAGTCGGCGCGGGCCGACTTCAAGACCGTGCCGTACGTGACCCGGCAGGGGGCGCCGGTCACGACGGCCGCGTCCTTCGTGACTCAGGTGGGGGAGCAGGGGCTCAAGCCGGCGTGAGCTCGGCCGTGAGGTCCTCGTCAGGGGTCTCGCCCGGGTAGCGGACGCCGACGCGGTCCCGGATCGCGTCGAGCGTCCGCATCACGGCGAGTGTGCCGTCGAGCGGGACGAGCGGGGACTCGGTCTCACCGGCGCGCAGGGCACGCATCACCTCAGCAGCCTCGTGACGGAGGCTGTTGCGGGGCCCGTCCGCCGGGTCGGCCGTGAACTCCTCGGGATCGCGGCCGTCCCGGTGCAGCACGAAGCGGTCCGGGAAGAAGAAGCCGTGCGGGATGTCGATACGGCCCTGCGCGCCGGTGACCGAGGTGGAGGTCGCCGTGCCACCCACGATGGAGCAGTGCACCGAGCCGAGAGCGCCACTCTCCCAGGAGAGCAGTGCTCCCGTCTGGAGATCGACGCCCTCCTCGGAGAGCACCGCTCGCGCCGCGATGTCCGACGGCTCCCCGAGCAGCAGCTGCGCGAACGACACCGGATACACGCCGAGATCGAGCAGCGCGCCCCCGCCCAGCTCCGGGTTCCGCAGCCGGTGCGAGGGCGGGAACGGGCCAGCCAGCCCGAAATCGGCCTGCACACTGCGCACTTCACCGATCGCCCCGTCGTCCACCAGCGACTTCAGCCGCCGCACCAGCGGATTGCAGTACATCCACATCGCCTCCATCAGGAAGCGCCCGTGCTCCCGCGCCAGCGCGACGAGTTCCGCCGCCTCGCGCACGTTCAGCGTGAACGGCTTCTCGCACAGCACGTTCCGCCCGGCCGCCAGACACAGACCGGCGGCGGTCCGGTGGGCCGTGTGCGGCGTGGCGACGTAGACGACATCGATGTCCTCGTCCCGCGCGAGCGCGTTCCAGTCGCCGTAGGCCCGGGGGATCCCGAACCGCTCCGCGAACGTCTTCGCCGACGCCTCCGACCGGGACGCCACCGCCACGACCTCCGCGTCCGGCAGGTCGATCAGGTCCGCGGTGAACGCCGCCGCGATGCCTCCGGTCGCCAGGATCCCCCACCGCACCGTGTCCGCCGTCATTCCCGCCCCGCCTTCACCTCGTAACCCGAGCAGTCCGTACGAGCTGAGAGCATAGGTGGCGATCGACTCGAAAAGGGAGGGACTCATGCCCGAGGGTGGGGCGTCCATATCGAACACCGCGCAGGGGGCCGCAGCCGGGACGGAACGGCCCGACCTCACACCGCACCGCCGCACCGGGCTCCTGGTCACCTTCCTCCTCGGCGCCCTGACCGCCGTACCCCCGCTCGCGATGGACATGTACCTCCCGGCGCTGCCGGAGGTCACCCGCGCCCTGCACGCCCCCGCCGCGACCGTCCAGCTCACCCTCACCACCTGCCTGGCCGGCATGGCGCTCGGCCAGCTCGTCGTCGGTCCGATGAGCGACCGCTGGGGACGCCGCCGCCCCCTCCTCGCCGGACTGGCCGTCTTCGTCGTCGCCACCGTCCTGTGCGCGCTCGCGCCCACCGTCGAACTCCTCGTCGCCTTCCGGCTGGCACAGGGCCTCGCGGGCGCGGCTGCCATCGTCATCGCCCGGGCCGTCGTCCGCGACCTGTACGACGGCATGGCCATGGCCCGGTTCTTCTCCACCCTCATGCTGATCTCCGGGGTCGCCCCGATCGTGGCTCCGCTGATCGGCGGACAGGTCCTGCGCGTGACGGACTGGCGGGGCGTGTTCGTCGTCCTCACGGGCATCGGGATCCTGATCGGCGCCCTGGTCTGGACGAGGCTGCCCGAGACCCTGCCGCCCGCGCAGCGCCACAGCGGCGGCGTCGGCGAGGCCCTGCGCGCGATGCGCGGCCTGCTCGCCGACCGCTCCTTCGCCGGCTACACCCTCACCGGCGGCTTCGCCTTCGCCGCCCTCTTCGCCTACATCTCCGCGTCCCCCTTCGTCATCCAGGAGATCTACGGCGCCTCCCCGCAGACGTTCAGCCTGCTGTTCGGCGTCAACTCGGTCGGGCTGGTCCTCGTCGGCCAGATCAACGGCAAGGTCCTCGTCGGCCGGGTCAGCCTGGATCGCGTCCTGGGGATCGGTCTGGCCATCGTCATCACCGCCGCGACCGCGTTGCTGCTGATGTCCCTGGGCGTGTTCGGCGAGGTCCCTCTCGCGCCCGTCGCCGTCGCGCTGTTCGTGCTGATGTCCGCGATGGGCATCACCCTGCCCAACACCCAGGCACTCGCCCTGATGCGCACCAAGCACGCCGCCGGCTCGGCGTCCGCCCTGCTCGGCACGTCGTCGTTCCTCATCGGCGCGATCGCCTCCCCGCTCGTCGGCGTCGCCGGGGAGGACACGGCCGTCCCGATGGCCGTCGTCCAACTGGCCGCCGCACTGGTGGCACTGGCCTGCTTCGTGGGAATGTGCCGACCCTGGAAGCCGGACGGAAACACGGCCGGGAAGCCGGACGGAAACACGGCCGGGAAGACGGACGACAGGCGCGCGAGCGTGGAGGGAGCAGACAGCTGAGCGCACCAAGACTGCGCGACGGCACGCCGGAACGGGCCGGACTCGACCCCGGGGAACTGCGTCACCTGGTCCGGGAGGTCCACGTCCTCACGACCGGGCAGCGCCCCTGGGCACCGGGGGCCGTCGTGGTCGTCGGACGCGGCCCCGTGATCGCGGTCGAGGAGGCGGCGGGCTGGGCCGTCCGCTACTCGGCCTACGACGAGGACACCGACGCCGGCGTGGAACTGCCTGCCGAGGACCGGGTCCCGATGACCGTCGGCACACCCGTCGACCTGGCGTCCCTGACCAAACTGTTCACAGCCGTGGCCGCCGTGCAGCAGATCGAGCGCGGCACGCTCGGCATCGACGCGAAGGTCGGGGCATATCTGCCCGACTTCACGGCGGCGGCCCGCCACGGCATCACCGTACGGCAGCTCCTCACCCACACCTCGGGGCTGCGACCCGAACTCCCGCTGTACGACTGCGCCGACGCGGCCGGGCGGCTGGCTGCGCTGCGGATGGAGGCGCCGACCGGGGCACCGGGCACGTACCGCTACTCCGACCTGAACATGCTGCTCCTCCAGCACGTCCTGGAACGCATCACCGGCCGCACGCTCGACGCCCTCTTCCGCGACGGCATCACCCGGCCGCTGGGCATGACCGCGACGGAGTTCGGGCCCTGCCCCGAGGCGGCGGCGACGGAGGACCAGCGGCGGCCGTGGGCCAAGGCGGACCGGGGGATGCTGCGCGGCGAGGTGCACGACGAGAACGCCTGGGCGCTGGGCGGCGTGGCGGGCCACGCGGGCCTGTTCTCCACCGGCCGGGACCTCGCCGTGTTCTGCCGCACCCTCCTCGCCGGCGGCTCCTACGGCCCCGCCCGCATCCTCGGCCCCGACTTCGTCGACCTCCTCTTCACCCCACCCGGCCTGGGCTTCTCCCTCGACCAGCCGTGGTTCATGGGCGACCTGGCGGGGCGCGGCGCGGCGGGTCACACGGGCTTCACAGGCACGTCCCTCGTCCTCGACCCGGCGACGGACACGTTCTTGATTCTTCTTACTAACGCGGTCCATCCCCGTCGCCGCCGCCCGGACAGCGCGCCCAGGGCGGCGGCGGGGTCGCGGGTGGCTCGGGCAGTGCGGGGGATGTGAGAGGGGGAGCGGTGATGTGCGGGGCGCTCATGTGGGGCCGGGCGCGAGCACCGCTCTCCTAAGGCGGGTGTTGCGGGTTTGAATCCTGCGGGGGCACCAGCGCAAAGGCCACCTACGGATCTCCGTAGGTGGCCTTTCGCATCCCGATGTGACATCAGCCGGACGGACCCCCTGAGGCGCCGGCGCCCACGGGTGGCTCTGCACGGCAGGCCCGGTTCCGTTCCTCCCGGGACGGTCAGGGAGCAGCTGAGCCGCGCCGCGCCTGCCGGTATTCCTCGTAGAGCCGTTCACCGGTCGCGCATACGCCGATGGCCTCGCCTTCTTCGTTCACGGCCCGGCACGCTGAGCATGCCGGGTAGTGCTGCAGCATGCGCAGGTACGCGGCGCGCTCGGGACCGCTCGGGCACTGATGGTCCTCGTTCTCGTAGTGGTCGCACAGGACGCGGACGGATAGGGCGAGGCGTTGCGCGTGTGCGATGCGGGCGGACAGGTTGCGGCCGGGTTCCGAACTCAGCCGCAGGCGGGCTTCCCCGACGCAGAAGAGCGCACAGGCCCGGGGCACTCTGTCCTCGGGCAGGACCAGCGCGGCCGTCTCGACGTCGGGGATGGCCACCATGATGTGACCACGCAGTTGGAGCGTGAGCGTCTCCAGTTCCTCGGAAGAGTGCGACCCGGCGTTGTGCGCAAGGAGACGGTCCGCGCAGGCGCGTATCGTTTCAAGGTCCAGCGGTACAGCCTTTGTTTCGGTCGTCCTCACGACTCGTCCTCGTCGTCCACGCGGCCGCCCATCATCACGAGTGCCAGCACGTCGGCCGGCCTGCACAGGTGGCCCGGCCGGGTCATGGGCCGCACCCAGTACGAGGCCTGTGTGTGCGCGTCCAATTCGGCGTGGTCGGCGCGCGGCACTCCCAGGTAGGTGCCCTCGCCCAGGCACTCCGCAATCGGCGTACCCCAGGTCTCGGCGGTGCCGGTGGGTACGAGGGCGTAGTAGCGGCGAAATCCCGGGTCGTGGATGACCGGGCCATCCTCCAGGTACTGCGCAAGCCGATCTCTTGCCACACACGAGTCATCGCTTCCGACAGCCCGATGCACGATGCAGTCGGCAAGGCGGACCGCATCGAAAGCCCTCCCCAACGGGATCAGCGCGAGCTTCGCGGCACCGCTCCACTCTCGGCGGACTGTGTCTGGTGACGGGTGGGCGGATGCCAGCCACCTCTCAACCGTCCCGCAAAGGAGCGGACTCACCAGGGATGTGCGGCCCGCCACGGGGACCGTAGTCTCTGCCACGTCGACCTGCTCTCTCAGGTTGGCCACGCCCCGGGGCCGTGTGAGCGGTCGCCGGGTCCATGAGTCCTGTCAGGATCTTGTGACTCTTCGTGTCGACTCGATACCGATCCGGTAATCTCACGGTGGGATGACTTTCCATCCCGTTGTGGATGCCGGGGGCCGTGCATGGGGACCACGCTGGAGCCGATTGCACTGCCTGACTGGGCGTGGGAGCGCGCCGAGATGCGACAGGCCCTGCGCAAGCGGGACATAGGCGTGGTGTTCCGCTACGTACAGCAGTACGGCGGAGCGAGCCAGGCCCGTATCGCCACCGCAGCAGGAATGACACAGGCACGCGTCAACGAGATCATCAACGGCCGCCGCGAAGTCTCAAAGCTCGACGTCTACGAACGGATCGCCGACGGCCTTCACATGCCCGACGACGCCCGTCACCTACTCGGACTGGCCGCCGGCCGCGAGAAACGGTCAGGCGGTGCGGCGTTCGACCTCGCGGCCTTCCCCGAAGTCGTCCGCGTATACGCGACCCAGCACTCCGCAGCCCAGGAGATCCAGCAGCAAGCGCGCGAGGCACAGGAGCTGGACGTCCTCGCCGTGCGCGGACTTGGCCTGATCGGTCTCAACGACAGCCTCCTGCGCGCCTGCCTGCCACGCGAGCAGCGCGGCAAGGGCCTCCGCGTCCGGGTGGCGCTCCTGGACCCGGACAGCCCTGCCCTGACTCGGCGCGCGGCCGAGATCGGCGAGTCAGCCGAGTCCCTCGCCGGCGGCGTACGACTCGCAGAGGCGCGGCTGCGCGAGCTGGCGGAAACATGTGACATCGCCGTATGGCGCTACCGCATGCTGCCCACCTGGCGGCTCATCCGCACAGACTCCACTCTGTTCGTCGGCGCCTTCGACGCAGGCTGGGAAGGCCACGAGTCGGCGACGTACAAGGTGATGGAAACCCCGCACGGCCCCCTGTTCCGGGGCTTCCGCAGGATGTTTGACGCCGTCATCGACAGCGCCCGGCGCTCGGTCTGAGGAAAGGAGAACCGCTCGTGATCGAGGCGGAGTTGAAGGCCCGTGTGCACGCACCCGAGACAGTCACGCAGCAACTCGACAAACTGGCGACGGCCCGCGTCGAGGTCTACCAGGACACCTACTACGACCGGCCCGACGGCTCGCTGGACAAGGCCGGCGAGGAACTCCGCGTACGCACCGTGCACGGCCCGGACGGAACCCGCACGGTCCTCACGTACAAGGCCGCCACAGTCGACGAGGCCTCGGGATCCAAACCCGAGCACGAGACCCGCGTCGAGGACGCCGAGGCAGCACACGCCATCCTGCGCGGTCTCGGCCACGTACCGTTCATCGCCTTCGAAAAGCACTGCCGCAACTACGACTTCGAAGCCCACGCCCGCAAGATGCTCGCAACCCTCGTCCGCGTCCCCGAGATCGACGGCACATTCCTCGAAGTGGAAACACTCGTCGAAGAGGACGACCTGGCCTCCGCCCTGAACGACATCCGCGCCGTCCTCACCGACCTTGGCATCAGCCCCACGGACCTGACACGCGAGACGTACACCGGAGCAGTCGCAGCACAACGCCACTGACGGCGCAGCGGGCCGGTCAGCAACTTGAATGGCCGGAGTACCGCTGCTCGACCACACTCAACTCCACCGGCACGAAGTCGGCCTCCCCGTGCGCGCGATCAAACGCGCATAGCCAAGCCAGTCACGGCCACCGTCAACCATCAGCTGGGCCCGAAGTGTCAAGCATCTACCGGGACCGGACACGCCCCACGCCACAGAGTGAGTTACAGCTTTCTCTACTGGTTCAAGGCGGCTCGCATCCGCGCGCACAGCGATCAGCCGCCTGATGTCAGAGAAGGGGTACGTCGTGGCTGGGGGCTCCACGGCTTTAGCCACCTCCCCGGTCCGGGTCCCGCGTCGAGCAAGACCAGGGGGCCACTCGTGCACATTGCGGTCAGGCCCAAAGCCTGCCCGAGTTGCCAACCAGCGTACGGCCCCCTGATCATGCTCGACCCCAGACCGAGCAGGCCACCGGCCAAACCCGCTCCGCCGACCTCTGTTGCGTGCGGCGGCGTCCGTAATTGCGAGACGGCCACTGGGCCATACCGCTGGAGCCAGTGATAGACAACTTTCAGTTACCAGCCATTGGCACTCCGTAATGCCCAGTTTATCTTGTGGCGCAGGGCGACCGATGGGCGAATGATGGAAGTGGACCTCGGCCGCACCAGCGGAGGGCCCGCCCGCCCTTCTTTCGAAAGTGTCGCGTATTGCGGGAGGCTCCCGTGACTGACAAGAACGCGCCTGAGGGGTACCCACCACCGGGTTCCCCTGAGCCGCCACGGCGGCGCCATAGCTGGATAAGGCGCCACAAGATCCTTACAGCTCTGATTGCCATCATCGGCCTCATAGTCGTGATCTCCATTGCGAGCACGGGAGGGGGCGGGAATGGCGGCCAGCCTGCAGCTACAAGGGGCGACACCACTCCAACAGCACCGCGCGAAGAAGATCGACAGGAAACCCCCTCAGAGGATGTCGCGGCCGGTATTGGCGACCCAGCTCGTGACGGAAAGTTCGAGTTCACCGTCACGCGGATCCAGCCCGGCGTCCAGCGGATCGGTGGTGAGTTCGGGAAGGAAGCCCAGGGGCAATTCGTTCTCGTCCACGTGACCGTCTCGAACGTCGGCGACGAGTCGCAGCTATTTGATGGCGGCGCTCAGAAGCTTTTCGACAAGGAGGGCCGCGAGTTCAGTGCCGACACGGAGGCAGCGATCTATCTCGATGAGAGTAAGTCATTCCTCAACGAAATCAACCCGGGCAACACAGTCAAGGGGATCGTCGTCTTTGATATTCCGAAAGAAGTCACACCTGTGAAGCTGCAGTTGCATGATTCGATATTCAGTAGTGGGGTGACTGTCAACCTCAATCGTTCATGAAGCTTCACTGGCCCGGAAGGGATAGGAAGGTCCTCGACCCGCACGACATGACCCGAGCGCCGGCACGGCAGTGGCTGCGGACGTGGTCGCTCCTGGGTCGTCCGGGGCTACCCGAGGCTGACCACCTACGACCGACAGCGACAGTCGACTAGCAGTAGTCAGCAAGCAAACGCCCAGGTCAGAGCCCCCCATCCATACGCGTTTCCACCCAGGGGTGGCGGTACGGCAAGACGGGGTGTTTCCCGCCAGTGCCCAGGGACACCAACCGCGAGGTTAGAGTGACCCCAGCCGCGCCCTCTCCATGAGATCAATTACGTAGTGGACTAGGTCGACAGGCGCGGTAGTAACCGCGAAGATCCTGCGATCAACGCCCCTCTCTGGATCGAACCGCCCTGTGTAGATCAGTACGGGAACGTCGATCTTGTACTGCTCCAGCAGGCGCAGCATCTTGATCCCTGCCTGTCGATCGCCGTCCCGGTCAATGTCGCTCACGATGATGTCGTACGGCCTGCGGCGAAACAGGGGTGTGGCCTCCTCAGTCGACAGGGTCACATCGATATGCATGCCGGCGGTGCGAAAGAGCTCGACTAGTGGGGCATTGCCCTCAGGGCGGTCATCAACCCACAGCAACTTGCCGCCTCTCAGAACGTCGGCGGCATGCTCCAGCCTGCCCAACGCCGTACGCCTGGCAGTCGCAGTGACAGTCGTCGTGCTCTCATCCTGAGCGCGATCGAGCAACTCGCCAGCGAGCTCGACTTCAACTCCGAGTGCGCGTACCGCGGTCAACCGCGGCACCATGCGTTGAACGATCGTCCCTCGCAGAGTGAAGTACACCGTGGCGGCGAAGGCCACCCAGAGTACTGAGGGAACCGTTCCGATGAGCTTGCTCCATAAGGCGTCGGACATCCCAACATCATCAGAGACCGGGACGCTCGGTGCGACCACTTCACGGAACATCATGACGTGCCAGATGCGTGCCAGATGCAGCGGGGAATCACGGGGAACACCGGGGTATCGAGCGACGGCCAGCCAATCACTGCGAGCACTCCGCCGCAGGTCAGCACCACAGCGGGCCCTAGATCACCTTAGCTTCCCAAGCTGAGGGCGGTGCACCGGGGTCTGCCTTGATGAAGACGGAGAGCGGCAGCTCTTTGCAGGCAACGCATTGACCTGCCACGATCAAGCCGTGGCGAAGCTGTCGGAGATCGCAAATCGTCTGGACGCAGTCATGGACCTGATGGGTCCGGTGATCGGCGTCATGCTGCTGGTGATAGGCATGGAGACCTACCGCGACGGTGGATCCTTGGGTTGGCCCATCGCGGGAGCGGTGCTGCTTGTGATCAATCTCTGGGTGGCCTGGCGCCGGCTCGCCAGGCGCCGGAATCCGACTCCCTCGTCGTAGCGACGCCGCGCAGCCGCCGAGCGACGTGTATGACCTCCGTTGACCGATCTCTGTAGAGCTACGGATCAGAAGGCTTCTGACATCCACGGCGACATCGACGATGCCGGACGAGGGCGTACACCAGCGACCCTGTCCGGCCGTCGCGCCAGTCGACGGCAGCTGCCGGAGCGGGCTCGGATTGAACTCCTGAAGCGATGGCTCGCCGTCCTCCTCGTCGACGCGACGCACCCCAAGGTCCAGTCCCTCTCTACGAGTCCTGGGGATACACCAAGGCGGGCGAGCAACAGCCGTTCGCCGACTCGCCGGTGTACTCGGTGATGGTCAGGGCTCTTCGAGGCTGAGAGGGCCGGCGCCGACGCGGACCTTCAGCCGGGCGCCCACCTCTGGCCAGTGCGGGTCCGCGGCGAGGACCTGCTGGGTTCCTGTCACCCACTCCCCGTAGCGGTGGCCGTCGCACAGCAGGCGCCGGACTTCGGACGGCGAGCTCAGGATCAGGCGGCGGTTCCGGGCCGTGATCACGCTCCTGGGCAGCTGCGAGCCGGCGCGAGAACCGCGAGAACTTGGTTTCCAGCGTCCTGCCGACCCCATCACGTGCACAGTCCGACCGGTCCGGACGAGTGAGCCTCCGTGCCCGGGACCCTCGTAGAATCGCCGGGTGAACGCCCCCGTACCCCCGGCCGAAACTCTCCGTGCCGCCCTCGCCGGTCTGCTCGACGGGCTGCCGCCCCGGCAGGCCGCGCAGGCCGTCGAGCGGCTGATCGCCAGCTATCGCGGGGCCACCCCGACCGACGCCCCCATCCTCCGCGACCGGGCCGACGTCGCCGCCTACGCCGCCTACCGGATGCCCGCCACCTTCGAGGCGGTGCGGTCGGCGCTGGAGGCGTTCGCCGAGGCCGCGCCCGCGTGGGTGCCCGGATCGCACACCGACGTCGGCGGCGGTACGGGTGCCGCGGCCTGGGCCGTGAGCGCGACCTGGGGCGGGGAGCGGCCCGTCACCGTGCTCGACTGGGCCGAACCCGCGCTCGCCCTCGGCCGGGAGATYGCCGCGGCCGACCCGGACCTGCGGGACGTACGGTGGCAGCGCTCTCGGATCGGAGCGGCGCTCACCCTGGAGAGCACTGATCTCGTCACCGTCTCCTACGTCCTCAACGAGCTGACCGCCCCCGACCGCACCGCCCTCGTCGACGCCGCCGCGGCCGCGGCCCAGGCCGTGGTGATCGTCGAACCCGGCACACCCGACGGCTATGCCCGCGTCATCGAGGCCCGTGACCGGCTGGTCGGCGCCGGCTTCCACGTCGCCGCCCCCTGCCCGCACAGCGCCGCCTGCCCCATTGCCCCGGGCACGGACTGGTGCCACTTCTCCGCCCGGGTCAGCCGCTCCTCCCTGCACCGCCAGGTCAAGGGCGGCTCCCTCCCCTACGAGGACGAGAAGTTCAGCTACGTCGCCGCCGCCCGCTTCCCCGTCACCCCGGCACCCTCCCGTGTCGTGCGGCGCCCGCAGATCCGCAAGGGCCAGGTCCTCCTCGACCTGTGCGAGACCGAACCGTCCCTGCGCCGCACCACCGTCACCAAGCGCCACGGCGATCTCTACAAGGCGGCACGGGACGCGGACTGGGGCGACGCCTGGCCGCCGGCGCCCTGACCGGCCCAGCGGAACAACGCCTCCTTAGCCGACGCCCGGTCGGCGGGGGACAGGTTCGCGATCTCGATGTTGTGGTTGCCTCCTGCGACCCAGAGGACCCCGGAGTCGCGGCCGCCGGGGTTGAAGTATTCGGCCACGGCCGGATCCTGGGTGCCGTTGACGAACAGCAGCCGGCTGCCGCGCCGGCGGACCCAGCTGTCGATGTCCGGCATGGCTGCCGCGTCGAAGGTCATGGGGATGTCCCGGGGGACGAAGTTGCGCGCCTCGATGCCGCCCGAGTGGCGCAGCAGGTCCGCCACGTGGGCGGTGGGGACATCGCCGTACCCCAGCTGCGTGCCGATCTGGTACCAGTACGGGACGTACCGCCGCGCCGCCGTGTCGGCGTACAGGGGCAGTCCCGCCCATTCGTCCAGCCACGCGTACAGCTCGTCGGTCGTCGCCTCCGGGCCGGGGATCGCGGCGACGTCGGTCGGCGTGCCGCGCTGCCAGAACATGAACAGCACGCGCAGCACGGCGATCTCGAAGGCCTGGTCGGCGCTGCCGATGATGCGGAACGTGTCGTTGTGGGCAGCCGCCCAGGCCTCGTAACGGGCGACCATCTCGGCCCGGTCGAGCAGCAGCCGCCGCTGTGCGGACATGACGGCCTCGCGGCCTGTGGGGGTGCCGACCGTCTCCAGGAAGCGCAGGTAGGCGGAGTCGTCACGGTCGTCGACGTTGTTCGGTGCCGAGTAGACCACCGTGCCGTCCACGTCCTGGGGGTGGAAGCGGCGGTGGTAGACCGTCGCCATGCCGCCCTTGCTGCTGCCGGTGGAGATCCACGCGCCGGGGTAGAGCCGGCGGAAGAGGCGGACGACCCGGTGGTGGTCGTCGGCGGCCTGGCGGATCGTGAGGTGGGCGTAGCCGGTCCCCGCCGGGCGTGAGGTGCCGAAGTAGCGGTGTTCCACCTGGAGTTGGTTGGCGCCGAGCAGGATCGTCGGTTCGCTCCGCCAGGGCGGGACGACCGCGTGGTAGCCCGTGGTGGTGAGCACCGTGGGACGATCGGTGGTGGTGTGCAGCAGGGTGAGGCGCTGCTCGAAGGTGCCGGCCGCGGGGTTCGTGTGGTCGACCGGCTGGCGCAGACCCAGGACGAAGTGCCGGTAGCCCGGTTCGGCGTCCTGCCGTTCCTCGATCAGTCGCAGACCGGGAAGTGCCCGCAGCGCGTCCGCGATATCGCCGGTGCCGGGACGGGCCGCTCCGGCCGCCGCCCGGGCGGACAGGACCGGCGTCGCGGCGAGACCCGCCGCCGAGACGGCCGTCGCCGCCGAGGTGAGCAGTCGTCGTCTCGTCCACACGCGCATCGTGAGTCCTCCCGGGTGTCCGTCGGTCGCGGTTTCTCGGCCGCTTCAGTACATCCGCCGGACGTCCCGGGAGGATCCCGCGCGCGAGGGGACCGCCTCCCCCGGGCGGGGGAGGCTCACGACGAGTTGTCGGTCGTACCGCCCTCCTGCTGCTGGCGCTTCTCCTGGAGCTTGCGCAGCAGCTCGCGTTTCTGGGCCTGCGGATCGAGGCCGCCGCCGATCCGGCCGCCCCGGCCGCCGCCGCGCAGCGCCTTACGGCCGAGCTTCTGGCGCGATCCGCCGACGCCCAGCAGATTTCCGGCTCCACCTCGGGTCATGTCGGGCTCCTTCTCTGGTCCTTCTCTGGTCCTATTCCGCGACGAGACGGTTCGTCTCGCGCATGCCACTGTCCGCGAGACGCTCCGTCTTGTCAACCTGTTAAATTCGACCCATGCCCGTACAGAAGTCCGCACAGCCCGCCCCCGCCGACCC
>NZ_NGFN01000235.1 GCF_002148965.1 Streptomyces swartbergensis
GTGCTGGCCGAGGTGCAGCTGGCCCGGCGCCGGGTGGGCAACGGCATGTCGCCCCATGTGCCGAACGCCGACGGCCGGTACGGCCGTACGTACGACGTCCCCGGTGAGGTGCCGCTGCGGCTGACGATGCTGGGCGACTCCACGGCCGCCGGCCAGGGCGTGCACCGGGCCGGGCAGACCCCGGGGGCGCTGCTGGCCTCGGGCCTGTCGGCCCTGGCGGAACGCCCGGTGGAGCTGCGCACGGTGGCGACGCCCGGGGCCCGCTCGGACGACCTGGACCGCCAGGTGGCCCTGGTGCTGGCCGACCCCGATCCCGTGCCCGACATCTGCGTGATCATGGTCGGCGCGAACGACGTCACCCACCGCATGCCCCCGACCCGCTCGGTGCGCCACCTGTCCTCGGCGGTACGGCGGCTGCGCACGGCCGGTGCCGAGGTCGTGGTCGGCACCTGCCCCGACCTGGGCACGATCGAGCCGGTCCAGCAACCCTTGCGCTGGCTGGCCCGACGGGCCTCCCGCCAGCTGGCGGCCGCCCAGACGATCGGAGTCGTCGAACAGGGCGGCCGCACCGTGTCCCTGGGCGACCTGCTCGGCCCCGAGTTCGCCGCGAACCCGCGCGAGCTGTTCGGCCCGGACAACTACCACCCCTCCGCCGAGGGCTACGCGACGGCGGCGATGGCGGTCCTGCCGACCGTCTGCGCCTCCCTCGGCCTGTGGCCGGCCGAGGAGGAGCGCCCGGACGCCTCCCGCCGCGAGGGCTTCCTGCCGGTGGCCCGGGCGGCGGCGGAGGCCGCGTCGGAGGCGGGTACGGAGGTCGCGGCCGCCATGCCGAGCGGCCCGAGGGGACCGTGGGCGCTGCTGAAGCGCCGCAGGCGCCGGCGGGTACCCGAGCAGGAACCGGCTCCCGCCGCACCGTCGAGCTGAGGAAAGTCCCGGGAGCCCCGTAAGACCGGCAGGCGGAAAAAGCAAGCGCTTAGAAAACTGCGGTCAGGGTCACACCGCCACACCCGTGACCCAGGCCATACGTACGGGTAACTTCCCAGACAGCCCATCCAGACCACCCGGTACGTCAATGGAGCCGTGATGCCCGAAGCCGTGATCGTCTCAGCCACCCGCTCCCCCATCGGCCGCGCCGTCAAGGGCTCCCTCAAGGACCTCCGCCCGGACGACCTCACCGCCACGATCGTCCAGGCCGCCCTGGCCAAGGTCCCCGAGCTGGACCCGAAGGACATCGACGACCTGATGCTCGGCTGCGGCCTGCCCGGCGGCGAGCAGGGCCACAACCTCGGCCGCATCGTCGCCGTACAGATGGGCATGGACCACCTGCCGGGCTGCACCGTCACCCGGTACTGCTCCTCCTCCCTCCAGACCTCCCGCATGGCCCTGCACGCCATCAAGGCCGGCGAGGGCGACGTCTTCATCTCGGCCGGCGTCGAGATGGTCTCCCGGTACGCCAACGGCAGCTCGGACATGCCCGGCACGCACAACCCGCTGTTCGCCGAGGCCGAGGCCCGCACCGCCGCCACCGCCCAGTCCGAGGGCTCCACCTGGCACGACCCGCGCGAGGACGGCCTGCTGCCCGACCCGTACATCGCGATGGGCCAGACCGCCGAGAACCTGGCCCGCGCCAAGGGCGTCACCCGCCAGGACATGGACGAGTTCGGCGTCCGCTCGCAGAACCTCGCCGAAGAGGCCATCAAGAACGGCTTCTGGGAGCGCGAGATCACCCCGGTGACCCTCCCCGACGGCACGGTCGTCTCCAAGGACGACGGCCCCCGCGCCGGCGTCACGCTGGAGGGCGTCCAGGGCCTCAAGCCGGTCTTCCGCCCCGACGGCATGGTCACGGCCGGCAACTGCTGCCCGCTGAACGACGGCGCCGCCGCGCTCGTGATCATGTCCGACACCAAGGCCCGCGAGCTGGGCCTCACCCCGCTCGCCCGCATCGTGTCGACCGGCGTCTCCGGCCTGTCGCCCGAGATCATGGGCCTCGGCCCGGTCGAGGCGAGCAACCAGGCCCTGAAGCGGGCCGGTCTGACCATCGGCGACATCGACCTGGTCGAGATCAACGAGGCGTTCGCCGCCCAGGTGATCCCCTCCTACCGCGACCTGGGCATCCCGCTGGAGAAGCTGAACGTCAACGGCGGCGCCATCGCCGTCGGCCACCCCTTCGGCATGACCGGCGCCCGCATCACCACCACGCTCATCAACTCCCTCCAGTTCCACGACAAGCAGTTCGGCCTGGAGACGATGTGCGTCGGCGGCGGCCAGGGCATGGCCATGGTCATCGAGCGCCTCAGCTGAGCATCGCACCGTAGCCGCCATAGCACGCGCTGTGAGGCCCTGTCCCAGAACCCCGGAAACCCCGGGGTTCTGGGCTGTTTTGTGATCCAATCTCCCCCAGGATGTGACCTATCTCCCTCTACGCGGAGAGAAGCCCAGGTCACAGCAGCCCCACTCCTGCCCCCGGCGCCGAAGCCCTGTCCGTTTCGTGACGTTACGCACTGACAGCTGGTTAGTCCGCCCTTCAAGCTGATGTAGGAAGTCGGGGGTCGACTTTGAACCGGGAGTACGTCAGTGAGCGCCATGCCGATCGCGTTGCTGGTCACCACGGCCGCCACGGGCGCCGTGGGTGTCGCCGTCCTGCGCACCGTGCTGCAGCTGCGCCGACAGGTCGCGGCCCTGCACACCGCGCTGGCCGAGAACCGCGCCGCCACCACCCGTGCCCTGCTGCCCGCCGCCCGCACGCATGCCGACACCGACGAGATACGGGCCGCCGTGGCGGCGGCGCTCGCGGAGGAACGCGAGCGGGAGCTCGCCGAGGCGCGGGCGTTCTGGGCCGCCCAAGAGGCCCGTGACACCTCCGACGCACCGCCCCTGCTGGGTCTGCCCGACGTCGACCTGTTCCTGCCCCGCCAGGCCGATTTCGCGGGTCTGGAGCCGGTGTCCGAGCCCGGCGCGGACGCCGAGGAGCCGGCCGCCGAGTCCCCGGAGCTGGCCGCGGCCCGCCGCCGGCACCCCTCCCACCCGGACTTCGTGCCGACGCAGTCGCCGGTGGTGAACGACCACGAGCGCACGGTCGCCACGCTGGAGGAGCTGGCCGCCTCGCGCGTGGAACTGACGGACGTCCGCCCGGGCCCGCTGGGCACCCTCGACGTCTACGTCTTCGCCGACGGCACGACCCTGTGCATGACCCCGGGCCATCGGGAAACCGCGGAGCGCCTCGCCACCGCCCTGCGCGCGGGCGAGACCCCGACCCTCCTCGGCGGCTCGGGCGTCTCGGGCGCCTACACCTTGACGTTCGAATGCGGCGAGGAAAACGTCTACATCCTGGCCGACAGGGTCATCGCGTCCCTTTAGGGGAGCAGCGCCCCAAGGGGCGCGGGGCTGTATCGATGTGCGGCTCCGCCGCGCGGGCGCGAGCAACCACAACGCGCCCCGCACCCGCCGACGAAACGGGTCACACCCCCGCCCGCTTCTGCGCCTCCTCAACCAACCGCACCGCGTCCTCGACGTCGGCACCACTGGGAATCACCACCGCCAGATCATGCGCGGCAACGGTGATCTGATCTGCCGCTGCAAACATCCCCGCATCCGGCATCACCCGAGGCTCCATGCCCTCGAGCACCTGCGCCCTCCGGGCCAACTCCCGGGCCAGCCCGAGAGCCTCAGCGGCAGCGCCCCGCTGCAACCGGCTCTGGGGCGCAGCCCTCAAACGATCGGCGAAGTGATCCACCGCACGGGTCAGAGGCGTCGTATCAACCACGCCGCGAGCGTACGCGTCGCACCGGGACTGTTGCCAACGGGCGAACACTCAGGCACGGTGACCTGAAGGACCGGCTTACATCCCAGCGTCCGGAGGCGCCGATGTCCCAAGTCTTCTCCGAAGAGACCCATCGCAACATGCTCGCCCGCATCCCCCATTGCACCGGTCGTGAGATCTCCGACTGGCTTCGCACCGTCGAAGAAGGCCCGGCACTCTTCCGCTTCGAGGAAAAGGTCAGCTGGCTCCGGCACGAACACAACCTCGCGTACGGCCACGCCAAGG
This sequence comes from Streptomyces swartbergensis, assembly GCF_002148965.1. GTDB lineage: Bacteria > Actinomycetota > Actinomycetes > Streptomycetales > Streptomycetaceae > Streptomyces > Streptomyces swartbergensis. The sequence continues at coordinate 4,046 of NZ_NGFN01000235.1, forward strand.
CGATCATCCATGAGTACGACCTGAGGAGGGCCGCGCGCAAACTGCTCTAGGCACGGACACGTCTCGACGACGGAGCCGCCCGGCAGACGCCGAAGGGCCCCGGCCGGAGCCGGGGCCCTTCGCGCACGACGCGTCGGAGACTAGTCGCTGCTGTTGAGGATCGAGATGAGCCTCAGGAACTCCAGGTAGATCCACACCAGCGTCAGCGTGAGGCCGAAGGCCGCGAGCCACGCCTCCTCACGCGGGGCGCCGTAGGCGACGCCGTCCTCGACCTGCTTGAAGTCCAGGGCGAGGAAGCAGGCGCCGAGGATGATGCCGATGATGCCGAAGACGACACCGAGGGCACCGCTGCGGAAGCCGAGGCCGTCACCGCCGCCGAACACCGCGAACAGCAGGTTCACCATCATCAGCATGATGAAGCCGAGCGCGGCCGCCATCACGAAGCCGTAGAAGCGGCGGTTGACGCGGATCCAGCCGGCCTTGTAGGCGATCAGCACACCGGCGAAGACCGCCATCGTGCCGATCACGGCCTGCATGGCCGCGCCGTCGGCGATGCGGCTGTCGACGATGTTGGACACGACGCCGAGGAAGACACCCTCGAACGCGGCGTACGTCAGGATCAGCGCGGGCGAGGCCTTGCGCTTGAAGGACTGGACGAACGCCAGGACCATGCCGATCAGCGCGGCGCCGATGCCGATGCCGTAGCTACGGCTGATGTTGGCGTCGTCGACCGGCAGCAGGGCCCAGGAGAGCGCCGCGGTGAGGATGAGCACACCGAGCGTGCTCGCCGTGCGCAGGACGACGTCGTCGATGGTCATCCGGCCGGTGGTGGCCGGGGCCTGCGGCGGCGCGCCGTGCTGCACGTCCTGCTGGGCGTAAGGGTTCTGCGCGTACGGGTTCTGCGCGTAGGGGTTGCCCGTCGGCTGCGCGTACGGGTTGCCCTGGGTGGCGACAGCGGGACCCCCGGCCTGCGGCGCGGTGTTGAAGCCCGCGTAGCCGTTGTCGCGGCTGAACCCCCGTCGCGAGAAGACCGGGTTTCTGCTCCTCATTTCACTCCTCCATGGCCAACGCTGCGTGGCCTTGGCTCAAGAGTAATAGGTAGGCAAAGGAATGACCCTAGTGCTTGGGGAGGATCTTTCCCTCGTCGTGGTGCGCAACACGCTACGCGGCTTCGTGATTCCCCTCATCGGAGGGGGTCATTCATCACCAAGCTGCGACACGTCCGGAACCGGACGGAGATCACCCGCTGACGCCGCCCTTACATCACCCGGGGCATCACCCGAACGGGAAGCCCGTGTACCCCTCGGCCAGGTCGGTCTCGGCGGCGCGGGAGGAGGCGATGCGGTCCAGCCGGGCGAGCTGGAGCCGGTCCTCGAAGCCGGTCGCGCCGGGGGCCCGGTGCAGGAGGGTCGTCATGTCGTAGGAGAACCGCTCGGCCTGCCAGATCCGGCGCAGGCAGGTCTCCGAGTAGGCGTCGAGCAGCTCCGGTGAGCCGGTCTCCTGCCGGTGGGCCAGGGCCCGGGCGAACGTCACGACGTCGCCGACGGCGAGGTTCAGCCCCTTCGCGCCGGTGGGCGGCACGATGTGGGCCGCGTCGCCGGCGAGGAAGAGACGGCCGTGGCGCATGGGCTCGTGGACGTAGGAGCGCATGGGCGTGACCGACTTCTGGGTGATGGGGCCGCGCTCCAGGCGCCAGTCGTCGGCGGTCTCGAAGCGGCGCTCCAGCTCGTCCCAGATCGCCTCGTCGCTCCACGCCTCGGCGTCGGTGCCGTCGGGCACCTGGAGGTAGAGGCGGGACACGGACGGGGAACGCATCGACAAGAGCGCGAAGCCGCGGTCGTGGCGGGCGTAGACGAGCTCGTCGTGCGAGGGCGGCACGTCGGCGAGGATGCCGAGCCAGCCGAAGGGGTACGTCCGTTCGAAGACCTGGGTCAGTTCGGCCGGGATCGCCTTGCGGGCCACGCCCCAGAAGCCGTCGCAGCCGACGACGTACTCGCATTCCAGGACGTCCTCGCGGCCCTCGTGCCGGAAGCGGACGCGCGGGGCGTCGGTGCCGGCGTCCTCCACGGCCAGCGCCTCCGCCTCGAACAGCAGCGGGCCGCCCTCGGCGAGCTGGAGGGCGATGAGGTCCTTGCAGACCTCGGTCTGGGCGTAGACCATCACGGAGCGTCCGCCGGTGAGGGCGGGGAAGTCGACGCGGTGGCGCCTGCGGTCGAAGCGCAGTTCGATGCCGTCGTGGCGCAGCCCCTCGCGGTCCATGCGCGCCCCGGCGCCGGCCGCGCGCAGCACGTCCGCGGTGCCCTGCTCCAAGATCCCGGCGCGCTGCCGCCGCTCGACGTACGAGCGGTCGCGGCTCTCCAGGACGACCGAGTCGATGCCGGCGTTGTGGAGCAGCCGGGCGAGGAGGAGGCCGGCGGGGCCGGCTCCGATGATGCCGACGGTGGTGCGCATCGGACGCCCTCTTCTCATCCGTTCGTGTGGTGAAATTTTCTTCACCATTATCGGATGTGAGTCTCTGACGGCATACGACCGCTGTCAACGGGTACGCCGCGAACTTCTCAATGGACCACACAGGGATCGGAAGGTGCCCGGAGCCGGACTCGAACCGGCACGCCCGCGAAGGGGCAGCGAGGTTTAAGCTCGCCGTGTCTGCATTCCACCATCCGGGCAGGCCATGGGCTCCGCATCGAGGTTCCGAGACTATCGGGACGGGTCCCCCGAACAGCGGATGGGCGGACCGATGTTGTCTTATTTTATTGACGTCTGAGGGTGCATCAGCACATGGAACGCGCCATCCGCACTTGCCAATAGCCTTGCGTGCGGCTGTCGGCGGCGCATACGGAATGACGGAATTTCACCGTCTGAACGAGGGCACTCCACCTGTTCTTGACACTTGGCCCACTCGATCTCCCGGCACGTGGACCGCTCGATCCCCCGACACACTGCCCCGTCAGGGGCGTTCGTCATCCCCAGGTATGACACCGCTCCTCGCGGTCAGACCGCAGTCGGCCCCCGGAACCGGAACAACGGGTGACTACACGGCGGCGTGGGACCCGGACGATGGAACGAGTCCTTCCCAGACCACCGCCGTCCGACAGGAGTGCCATCCCGTGACCACCGCACCGCTCACCGACCGGGCCACCACCGTGGCCGCGCGCGCCACGGATCTGTCGAAGATCTACGGACAGGGTGAGACCCAGGTGGTCGCCCTCGACCAGGTGTCCGTCGACTTCCGGCAGGCCGAGTTCACCGCGATCATGGGCCCCTCCGGCTCCGGCAAGTCGACGCTGATGCACTGCGTGGCCGGTCTCGACACCTTCTCCTCCGGGTCGGTGCGCATCGGCGACACCGAGCTCGGCTCCCTGAAGGACAAGCAGCTGACCAAGCTGCGCCGGGACAAGATCGGCTTCATCTTCCAGGCGTTCAACCTGCTGCCGACCCTGACGGCCCTGGAGAACATCACCCTCCCGATGGACATCGCGGGCCGCAAGCCGGACAAGCAGTGGCTGGACTCCGTCATCCGGATGGTGGGTCTGGCGGACCGGCTCGGCCACCGCCCCGCACAGTTGTCGGGCGGTCAGCAGCAGCGCGTCGCCGTGGCGCGGGCGCTGGCCTCCCGGCCCGAGATCATCTTCGGTGACGAGCCCACCGGAAACCTCGACTCGCGCTCCGGCGCCGAGGTGCTGGGCTTCCTTCGCAACTCCGTGCGGGAGCTGGGCCAGACGGTGGTGATGGTGACTCACGACCCGGTGGCCGCGGCCTACGCGGACCGGGTCGTCTTCCTCGCTGACGGGCGGATCGTCGACGAGATGTACCGGCCGACGGCCGACTCCGTCCTCGACCGGATGAAGCAGTTCGACGCCAAGGGCCGCACCAGCTGATCCCCCGTCAGGACCGACAGGACTGAGAAGAAGAAAACCCATGTTCCGTACCGCCTTGCGCAATGTGCTCGCACACAAGGCCCGGCTCCTGATGACCGTCCTCGCCGTGATGCTCGGCGTGGCCTTCGTGTCGGGGACCCTGGTCTTCACCAACACCATCTCCGACGCCTTCCAGAAGAGTTCCGCCAAGGGCTTCGACCAGGTCGACGTCGCCGTGACGGCGGACTACCAGGACGCCGAGGGCGACCGGGTCGGCAAGCTCCACGACCTGACCCAGGCCACGCTCGACAAGAGCGAGCGGGTTCCCGGGGCCGCGTCCGCCATCGGGGTCGTGCAGGGCTTCACCGCCGTCGCCGACAAGGACGGCAAGCTGATCGGCGACGGCTTCCAGTCGCAGGGCGGCAACTACTGGGGCACCAAGGACCCCCGCTACCCCCTGGTCAGCGGGCACGCCCCCAAGGGCCGGGGCGAGATCCTCATCGACTCGGCGACGGCGAAGCGCGCCGGCTACGAGGTCGGTGACACCGTACGCATGTCGGTCGACGGGCCCGTCCTGACGCCGAAGATCACCGGCATCTTCACCACCGACGACGGCAACGTCGCGGCCGGCGGCAGCCTCACCCTGTTCGACACGGCGACCGCCCAGAAGCTGTTCGGCAAGGCGGGCGTGTACGACCAGATCGACGTCAAGGCGAAGCCGGGCGTCGCGCAGGCCGCGCTGAAGGCGGAGCTGGACAAGGCGCTGCCCAAGGGCACGGTCGCGACCACCACCGGCAAGCAGCTCGCCGACGACCAGGCGGAGACGATCGCCAGGTCGATGAGCGGCATGCAGACGGCCCTGCTGGTCTTCGCCGGCATCGCCCTGTTCGTCGGCACGTTCATCATCGCCAACACCTTCACCATGCTGGTCGCCCAGCGCACCAAGGAACTGGCGCTGATGCGGGCGGTCGGCGCCTCCCGCCGGCAGGTGACGCGGTCGGTGCTCATCGAGGCGTTCGTGGTCGGCGCGGTCGCCGCCGTGGCCGGGCTGGTCACGGGCATCGGCATCGGGGCCGGGCTGCGCTCCCTGATGGGGACGTTCGACGCGACCGTGCCGGACGGGCCGCTGATCATCAAGCCCGCCACGATCCTCACCGCGCTCGCGGTCGGCATCCTGGTGACCATGCTGGCGGCGTGGCTGCCCGGCCGCCGGGCCGCGAAGATCCCGCCGGTGGCGGCCATGAACAGCGTGCACGCCAAGGCCACGACCAAGTCGCTGGTGCTGCGCAACACGCTGGGCGCCCTGGTCTCGGCCGCGGGCATCGCCGTCATCCTGGTGGCCACGACGATGGACGGCTCGGACGGCCAGATGCCCATGGGCTTCGGCGCGGTGCTGCTGATCATCGGCGTGTTCGTCCTGACCCCGCTGCTGTCCCGCCCGCTGATCGCCGCCGCGGCGCCGGTGCTGCGCGCCTTCGGCATCTCCGGCAAGCTGGCCCGGCAGAACTCGGTGCGCAACCCGCGCCGTACGGCCGCCACCGCCTCGGCCCTGATGATCGGCCTGACCCTGATCACCGGTATGACGGTGATGGCGGGCAGCCTCCAGCAGGCCATCGAGAAGATGGCGTCGTCGTCGATCAAGGCGGACTACGTGGTGTCCATGGCGAACGGCAACCCGCTGTCGCCGGACGTCGAGAAGAAGCTGGAGCGCACCGACGGTGTCACCGCCACCAGCCCGATGCTCAACGCCGCCTCCCGGATCGACGGCCGGACCGAGTACCTGACCGGCGTCGACGGCGCGGCGATCGGCGAGCTGGCCGGCCCGAAGGTCGACACCGGCTCCTTCGAGGTCGGCGGCGCCCAGGTCGTCGTGGACAGCGAGACCGCCAAGTCCTACGGCTGGAAGGCCGGGTCCGCCTTCACGGTCTCCTTCGCGGACGGCAAGAAGCAGCAGCTGACGGTCGCCGGGACCTACGAGAGCAACGACTTCCTGCACGGCATCCTGCTCGACCGGGCGACCCTCGCCCCGCACGAGTCGGACCCGTACAACATGAAGGTCATGGTGAAGACCTCCGGCGGCACGTCCGGCGCGACGCAGGACAAGCTGGAGAAGGCCCTCGGCACCAACCCGGCGATCAAGGTCCAGGACAAGCAGGCCATCTCCAACGAGATCGCGCAGATGTTCACGCTGATGCTGAACATGGTCTACGGCCTGCTCGCCATGGCGGTGATCGTGGCGGTCCTCGGGGTCATCAACACCCTGGCGATGTCGGTCTTCGAGCGCTCCCAGGAGATCGGCATGCTCCGGGCGATCGGCCTGGACCGCAAGGGCATCAAGCGGATGGTCCGTCTGGAGTCCCTGGTGATCTCCCTGTTCGGCGGGGTGCTGGGCATCGGCCTGGGCGTGTTCTTCGGCTGGGCGGCCGGTGAGCTGCTGGCCACGAGGCTGGCGACCTACGAACTGGTCCTGCCCTGGGCGCGGATGGGTGTCTTCCTGCTGCTGGCCGCGACGGTGGGTGTCCTCGCCGCGCTGTGGCCGGCCCGGCGGGCGGCCCGGCTGAACATGCTGGAGGCGATCAAGGCGGAGTAGCCGAGACGTCGAAGGGCCCTTTCCCACGGTGGGAAAGGGCCCTTCCTCGTTCAGTTCCAGGTACGGGCGCGCAGCGGCATGCCCGACTCCCCCGATTCGGGGGTCCGCACGGCCAGGACCTGGTTGACGCTGATGCGGTTGCGTTCGAACGCGAGGGCGGAGGCCGCCATGTACAGACGCCAGACGCGGGCGCGGCCGGGGCTGGTGAGCTGGACGGCACGCTGCCAGTCGGCCTCCAGGCGGGCGACCCACTGGCGCAGGGTGAGGGCGTAGTGCTCGCGGATCGACTCGACGTCGCGCACCTCGAACCCGGCGCGCTCCAACTGGGCGACGGTGACGCCGACGGGCTGGAGCTCGCCGTCGGGGAAGACGTAGGAGTCGATGAACGCGTCGACGTCGTACGCCGCCTCGTTCCGCTGCGGGCGGCGGGCGATCTGGTGGTTGAGGAGCCGCCCGCCGGGCTTCAGCAGCCCGTGCAGGTCGGTGGCGTACTCCAGGTACCGCTGGGCGCCGACGTGTTCGGCCATGCCGATGGAGGAGATCGCGTCGTAGGGCCCGTCGCGGACGTCGCGGTAGTCCTGGACGCGGATCTCGACCTTGTCGGTGAGGCCCTCGTCGGCGACGCGCTTGCGGGCGTAGGCGGCCTGCTCCTGGGAGAGCGTGACGCCGACGACGCTCACGCCGTGCTCCCGGGCGGCGTGGACGGCCATCGAGCCCCAGCCGCAGCCGACGTCGAGCATCCGCTGGCCGGGGCTCAGGCCGAGCTTGCCGCAGACCAGTTCGAGCTTGTCGTGCTGGGCCTGTTCGAGGGTGCTGTCGGGGCTCGGCCAGTAGGCGCAGGAGTACACCATGGACGGGCCGAGGACGATCTCGTAGAAGTCGTTGCCGACGTCGTAGTGGTGGCTGATGGCGCGTCTGTCGGTGCGCTTGGTGTGCAGGTTGCGGCGCGGCCGACGGGCCTCCTCGCGGGGCGGGGCGGGCGGCAGCGGGGGCCCGGCGAGCTTGACGAGCCCGACTACGGCGGCGCGGACCTCGGGTTCGCGCAGGGCCTGGGCGAGGGTGCGGGCGTCCTCGTCGCGCTCCCAGATGTGGCCGGCCAGCAGGTCGAGGGTGGTGTAGAGGTCGCCGTCGATGTCGAGATCGCCCGCCACCCAGGCCCGGGCCAGCCCGAGTTCGCCCGGCTTCCACAGCAGGCGGCGCAGGGCGCGGCGGTTGCGTACGACCAGGGTCGGCGCGCCCGGCGGGCCCGCCTGCGAACCGTCCCAGGCGCGGATGCGCACCGGTAGCGGTGCTCCCAGCAACTGTGCGAAGAGACCCTGGAGCCGCGGCGCGGCGTCTGCCATGGTGCACACCTCCGTGACGAGGAATCCCGGAATGTTCCCGACACCACGTAAACACCTGCGGGGCCCCGGCGCAGTCCCCGGCACGCGTCATGTCCGGGCAAAACCACCACTCCGAAGGAACCCGGGGACCCGAGCGGAACGCCGCGGGAACGCCGAAGGACCTCCCGCACCACGGATGGCGGGAGGTCCTTCGTCAGAGGTCCGGCGGTGGAGGTCCTGCGTGGAGGTCCTGCGTGCAGGACCGTCCGTCAGGACGGGAAGGGACCGGAGGTCAGGAGGCCTTGGCCTTCTCCTCGGTCTTCTCCTTGGCCTTCGCCTCGGTCTTCTCCTTGGCCTTCGCCTCGGTCTTCTCCTTCGGCGCGGAGGCGACCGGGGCCGGCTTGGCGGCCTCGTAGAACTCCTCGCGCGGCGTCTCGATCGCGCCGAGCGAGACGACCTCGCGCTTGAGGAACATGCCGAGCGTCCAGTCGGCGAAGACGCGGATCTTGCGGTTCCAGGTCGGCATCGCCAGGCCGTGGTAGCCACGGTGCATGTACCAGGCGAGACGGCCCTTGAGCTTGATCTTCATCTTGCCCATGACGATCATCGCGACGCCCTTGTGGAGGCCGAGACCGGCCACCGCTCCCTTGTTGGCGTGGGAGTAGTTCTTCTGCGGGAAGCCCCGCATGCCGGACAGGACGTTGTCACCGAGGACCCGGGCCTGACGCAGCGCGTGCTGCGCGTTCGGCGGGCACCAGGCGTTCTCGTTGCCCGCCTTGCGGCCGACGAGGTCCGGGACCTGGGCGTTGTCGCCCGCGGCCCAGATGTAGTCGGTGCCCTTGACCTGGAGCGTGGGCTCGCAGTCGACGTGGCCGCGGGGCCCGAGGGGCAGGCCGTAGCGGGAGAGGACCGGGTTGGGCTTGACGCCGGCGGTCCAGACGATCGTGTTGGAGTCGACCTCGAGGCCGTTCTTCAGCACCACGTGGCCGTCGACGCAGGAGTCCATGGAGGTGGACAGGTAGACCTCGACACCGCGGCCCTCGAGGTGCTCCTTGCCGTACTTGCCGAGCTTGGGACCGACCTCGGGGAGGATCTTGTCGGCGGCGTCGACCAGGATGAAGCGCATGTCCTCACGGGACACGTTCTTGTAGTACTTCGCCGCGTCGCGGGCCAGGTCCTCGACCTCGCCGATGGTCTCCGCGCCGGCGAAACCGCCGCCCACGAAGACGAAGGTGAGCGCCTTGCGGCGGATCTCCTCGTCGTTGGTGGAGTCGGCCTTGTCGAGCTGCTCGAGGACGTGGTTGCGCAGGCCGATGGCCTCCTCGATGCCCTTCATGCCGATGCCCTGCTCGGCGAGGCCGGGGATCGGGAAGGTGCGGGAGACCGCGCCGAGCGCGACGACCAGGTAGTCGAAGGGCAGCTCGTACGCCTCGCCGACCAGCGGCGCGATCGTGGCGACCTTGCGGTCCTGGTCGATGGTGGTGACCCGGCCGGTGAGGACCTCCGCCTTCGGCAGCACGCGTCGCAACGGGACGACGACGTGGCGCGGGGAGATGTTGCCGGCGGCGGCTTCGGGGAGGAAGGGCTGGTAGGTCATGTACGACCGGGGGTCGACGACCGTGACGGTCGCCTCTCCGTAGCGCATCTTCTTGAGGATGCGCCGAGCTGCGTACAGGCCTACGTACCCACCGCCTACTACGAGGATCCTGGGACGCTCCGTGGTGCTCATGCCATCGAGTATCCACCCGCCTCAGGGGGGTAGCTCGTGCGCCCCTTCACAAGCTCCGTCGGGGAGTGTGTTATCCTCCGCCGCTCCCGTGATCCATGTCATGGTGACAACCGGGCCCCTTTGTGTACTGCTGGCCGTTGTCAATGC
>NZ_NGFN01000236.1 GCF_002148965.1 Streptomyces swartbergensis
CCACCTCGAAGCAGCTCTCCCGACTGCTCGCCGTCCTCGGGCGCATCGAGCGCCTCGGCAACAAACTCCCCCACCCCTTCTGGCTGTTCGGTGTGCTCAGCGTCGTCCTGGCGCTGGTCAGCTGGTTCCTGTCGGCCACCGGTGCCTCCGCGCTCAACCCCGCCACCGGCAAGACGGTGGGGGTGCGCAGCCTCGTCTCGGGCGAGGGGCTGCGGATGATGATCTCCGACGCGGTGACCAACTACGCCACGTTCCCGCCACTCGGCACGATCCTCGTGGTCATGCTCGGCGTGGGCCGTCGCGACCGGTCGGGGCTGCTGCCCGCGATGCTGCGGGCGGCCGTGGCCAGGGTCCCGGCCCGGTGGCTGACGTTCACGCTCGCCTTCACCGCCATGGTCGCGCACGTCGCGTCCGACGCGGCCTGCGTGGTGCTGGTGCCGCTGGGCGCGATGGCGTTCCGGGCGGTGGGGCGCAGTCCGATGCTCGGTGCCGTGGTGGCGTTCGTGTCGGTGTCCGCCGGGTACGACGCGAGCCCGCTGGTCACACCGACGGACGCGATCCTGGCCGGGCTCACGACGGCCGCCGCCCACACGGTGGACCCTTCCTACGTGGTCAACCCGCTCTCCGACTACTTCTTCTCCGTGGCCTCGTCGGTCGTCCTGGCGATCGTCGTCACCGTCGTCACCGTCGTCACGGAAAAGGTCATCGCCCATCGGGTGGCGCGATGCCCGAGGAACCGGAGCCGGAGGACGCCCCCGAGGCCGCCGGTACGGAAGCCGGGGGACTGACGCTGCGCCCGGAGGAGCGCAGAGGCCTGCGCAACGCGGGTCTCGCGCTGCCGGCGTACACCGCGCTGCTCGTGGCCGCGACGGCCCCGGCCGGATCACCCCTGCGCGGCGAGGGCGGCAGCATCGTGGAGTCGCCGGTGCTCACCGGCGTCGCGGTCGTGCTGGCGGTGACGTTCCCCGGCCTCTGGACGCCCGCACGCGGGCTCCCCTAGGGTGCGATGGCAAGCGCTTTCTAGCCTGCACACGCCAATCCCTGCCATGCCAATCCCACGTGCGCGCAGCCCCGCCGACGGCCCGGACGAGGAACCGACGCGGGCCTGACGCGGAAAGGCAGTGCCCCGTGCCGCACAGCGAGCCCCACAGACCGTCGCACCCATCGCACCCGTCATGGACCCGCAAGTCGTTCTTACGGGGAATGGCAGCCGTCGGCGCCGCCCCCCTGCTCCCCGCCGCCGTACTTCCCGCCGGCACCGCCGAAGCCGCCCCCTCGACCCGGCCGGATTTCGCGCTGCTCCGGAACGGCACCCCCGCGGACGTGTTCGTGGACGCGGCCGACGATCCCGCCGTGATCCGCGCGGCCGGTGACCTCGTGGCGGACGTGGAGCGGGTCGGCGGCGTCGGACCACGGCTGCTGCACACCGTGCCCCGGCGGGCCGAACTCCTGGTCATGGTCGGGACGATCGGCGCCAGCCCGGTGATCGACCGGCTCGTCCGGCGCAGACGCCTGGACGTCTCCCGGGTCGAGGGCCGCTGGGAGGCGTCCGTCACCCAGGTCGTGGACCGTCCGCTGCCCGGCGTGGACCGCGCCCTGGTCATCGCGGGCAGCGACCGGCGCGGCACGGTCTACGGCGTCTACGACACCTCGGAGCGCATCGGCGTCTCGCCCTGGTACTGGTGGGCCGACGTCCCGGTGGTCCGCCGCGACACGGTGACGGTCCCGGCAGGCCCCTTCGTACGCCACGAACCCGCCGTCCGCTACCGCGGCATCTTCATCAACGACGAGCAGAACCTGACCACCTGGTCCCACCGCACCCAGGAGCCGGACAAGAACATCGGGCCCCGCACCTACGAGCGGGTCTTCGAGCTGCTGCTCCGCCTCAAGGCCAACTACCTCTGGCCCGCGATGCACCCGTACTCCGACTTCTTCAACAAGCACCGCGAGAACCCCGAACTGGCCGACCGCTACGGCATCGTAGTCGGCTCCAGCCACCCCGAGGCCATGCTGCGCAACGGCGTGCACGAGTGGGAGCCGTGGGCCGAGGAGCACCGGAACCCCGACGGCACCCTGCCGCTCTACGACTACACGGTGAACCCGGCCGTCATCTCCGACTACTGGCGGGCCCGGGCCCGGCAGAACGCCGGCTACGAGAGCAGCTGGACGATCGGCATGCGCGGCCTGCACGACTCCGCGCTGGAGACGAAGTACGCCACCACGATCCCGGAGAAGGTCGCGGTGATGAACGACATCATCACCGACCAGCGCCGCATCCTGGCCGAGGAGGTGGGCGAGGCGGCCGCGCCGCAGATCTTCATCCCGTACAAGGAGGTCCTGGAGCTGTACAACGCGGGCGTCCAGGTCCCCGACGACGTCACGCTGATCTGGCCGGACGACAACCACGGCAACATGCGCCAGCTCCCGAACGACGCGGAGCGACGCCGCTCCGGCGGCAACGGCATCTACTACCACCTCTCCTACTGGGGCCGCCCCAGGAGCTATCTCTGGCTGGACACCACGCAGTTGAGCAAGGTGTGGCAGGAGCTGCGCCGGGTCCACGACCACCAGGCCGACCGGATGTGGATCTTCAACGTCGGCGACATCAAGTCGATCGAGACGGGCCTGTCCTTCTGCCTGGACATGGCGTGGGACGTGGACCGCTGGGGCCCGGAGAACGTCGGGGACTTCTTGGTGGAATGGGCGGGGCGCCAGTTCGGCCGGCGCCACGGCCCGGAGATCGCTGCCATCCGTACGGAGTACTACCGCCTGGCGGCGGAGCGGCGCCCGGAGTTCATCGACAAGGCGATCTTCTCGACGGTGCACCACGGGGATGAAGCCGAACGCCGGATGTCCGCCTACGAGCAGTTGCTGGACCGGGTGCGGAAGCTGGGCGCGAAGCTGCCCGAGCCCTACCGCGACGCCTTCTATGAACTGGTCGAGTACCCGGTGCACGGCGCCTACTTGATGAACCTGAAGTACTACTGGGCGGACCGGAACGCGCTCGCCGTCCGTCAGGGGCGCGGCGCGGGCACCAACCGCTTCGCGGATCTGGCCGAGGCCGCGCACGCCGAGGAGCAGGCGATCACCCGCCGCTACAACGCGGAGATCGCGGGCGGCAAGTGGGACGGCATCGTCAACCCCTACCCCTCCCAGATCCCGAAGGCCCCGGGCCGTCCGGCCGTCACGCGGGTGCCCCGCCAGGAGATCTCGGGCCTGGGGCTGGCCGCGGAGGGCAACGAAACGGGAGCGAGCCGACCGCTCTCCTTCTCCTCCTACACCCGCGACCACCGCTTCGTGGACGTCTTCAACACGGGCTTCCTCCCCCTCCAGTGGCAGGCCGAGCCGAGTCATCCATGGATCCGGCTGAGCACGGCGGGCGGCGAACTCACCGACCAGACACGGGTATGGGTGGAGATCGACTGGCCGCGGGCACCGGAGGGCACCCACCACCCCACGCTGACCTTCACCGGCGCCGGCACGACCGCCGAGGTACCCCTGCGGGTGGTCAACGACGGCGAACAGGCCCGGCATCGCACCCGCGGTTTCGTCGAGGCCCACGGCTACGTGTCGATCGACGCCGCGCACTTCGACCGCCAAGTGGCACGCGGCGGGGCCCGGTGGCGGGTCGTACGCGGCCTGGGACGCCGTACGGCCGCCGTCGAGGCGGTCCCGACGACCGCACCGCCGATCACCGAGGACCTCCCCACCCGGTCACCGGAGCTGCGCTACCGGGTGCGCTTCACCAGCACCGGCACCTTCCCGGTGACCGTCTTCCGGCTGCCCTCCCTCGACGAGCGGGGCAAGCGCCGACTGGCGATCGCCCTCGACGACCAGCCGCCGGCGCTCCTGTCCGGCCAGGCGATCGCCACCGGCAACCGGGGGGACGCCTGGGCCCGCAACGTCGAGGAGGGCATCGAGAAGCTGACGGCCCGGGTGACCGTCGCGGAGCCCGGGGAGCATGTGCTGCGGGTGTTCATGACCGACCCCGCGATCGCCGTGGACCAGATCGTCATCGACACGGGTGGCCTGCCCGCAAGCTATCTCGCGCCACCGGAGAGCTATCACCGCGTCTTCAATCCCGACCCTGCCGTCGCACCGGGCGTGGAGGCACCGGACCAATAGGCCAGTCACGGCAGTCGCCTGGCGCGACTGCCGTGCTTTTCAGGAGCACTGACGGGGGCACAGGTTCCTGCGTGCACAGGAAATCAATAAAAAGCTGGGTGCATGCAGCAACCGTGATTCGCTCGACGCCCCTCCGTGCATCCGTGCGCCCCTATGGAGAAAGGATTCGTCGGGCCGTCGGCAGATTCCACTGGGCAGGACATGAGGCGAGCATCATGTCGGTGCGACCGCACCAAAGTCCCGTGTGCCAACTGAGGCAGGTGGTATTCGATGAGCGGCTCCCTTCCCGGACCGGCCCGAGATTGGACAGTGGGCACTGCTCCAGGCATATTCCCATTCATCGGCCATGGTATCGACTTGGTCCGTCGACCGCTGGCCTTTCTGAATTCTTTGCCCGGATACGGGGATCTGGTCGAGATACGCCTGGGTCCGCAGCGTGCCTGGATGGCGTGCCACCCGGACTTGGTCCACCAAGTGCTCCGGGACCCGCGCACGTTCGACAAGGGCGGCCCGCTCTACGACAGGTTACGGATGCTGCTGGGGGACGGCGTCGGCACCTGCCGTCATCAGGATCACCGGCGCCAGCGCAGGATGCTCCAGCCCGAGTTCCGCAAGGCCCGCGTCGCCGACCAGGTGCACCTGATGGGCGAGGAAGTGGAGTCGGTGTGCCGCGCGTGGCGGGCCGGGCGAGCGGTCGACATCAGCGCGACCATGCTGGACCTGTCCACACGCGTGGTGAGCCGCGTCCTCTTCTCCGACTCGCTCGACCCCACGACGGCCGCCGAGATGCGCAGGTGCCTGGCCACCGTGGTCCGCGGCATGTTCGTCCGGACGGTGATGCCGGTCGACGCCCTGTTCCGTGTTCCCACGCCGGCGAACCGGCGTTACCGGCATGCTTCCGACCGCCTGCGCGCGATCGTCGACGCGGCCATCGCCCAGCGTCGGCGAGGCACTGCCCACGACGACCGCGGCGACCTGCTCGCAACCCTGCTGGCCGCTACGCGGGCCGATGGCGGCGGGACGGCGATCACCGATCAGGAAGTCCACGGCCAGGTGCTGACGCTGATGTTCGCCGGCGCCGAGAGTACCGCCCTGTGCCTCTCCTCCGCCTTGGAGCTCCTGGGGCGGAATCCCGAGGAGGAACGCCGCCTGCACTCCGAAGTCGACGCCGTGCTCGCTTCAGGGCAGCCGCCCGGCCCCGACGAGCTGCCGCGCCTCGTCCACACCCGGTGCGTCCTCACCGAGACCCTCCGCCACCGCCCGCCCGGCTGGCTCTTCACCCGCGTCACCACGCGGGAGACGGAGCTCGCCGGGCACCCTCTCCCGCAGGGCGCCACCGTCATGTTCAGCCCGTACCTCCTGCACCACGACCCCGCCCTGTTCCCGGACCCCGACCGCTTCCTCCCCGACCGCTGGCTGCCCGGGCAGGCCGTCGCGGTCCCGCCCGGAGCGATGATTCCGTTCGGTGCGGGCAGCCGGAAATGCATCGGAGAGACACTCGCGCTGGCAGAGGCCATGGTGGCCGTCGCGTTCATCGCCCGCCACTGGCGGCTGCGTCATCTGCCCGGCTACACCGAACGGCTGCGTCCAGCGGCGTCGTTGGGGCCGAGGGGGCTGGTGATGGTCAGCGAACCGCGAACGAGGAGGCCGGTGGGCACACCGCCTCGGACGGATTCACGCGCACCCGGGACAACTGTCGTACCCGTCGTCCACAACTCCCGAACGGCAGGTGGCAACGATGTCCGCGACGCATGAGGAAATCACGCTCGCCCCGCAGGAGGAGATTCCGGTCGTCGATCTGAGGGAACTGATCGACGCGAACCTCTACATGCCCTTCCCGTTCCAGCGCAATCCCCACGCGTCCGAAGCGGCGGCAGGCGTCGAGGAATGGCTGAGCACCTGGGGGCTGACCGACGACCCGGCGGTGGCGGCCATGATCTCCTATACGCGCCCCGCCGAACTCGCGGCCTACAACAGTCCGACCATGGACGCCGGGCTCCTCCAGATCATGGCCAACCAGATCGCCTACCAGTTCATCTTCGACGACCGCGCGGAGGACGTCGGCCGGCACACGCCGGGCCGGCTGCTGCCCATGTTGTGCGAGAGCATCGCGATCCTGCGGGACGGCCAACCGCCCACCACCCCGCTCGGGGCGGCCCTGACCGACCTCCATCGACAGGTACGGGAGCGGTGCACACCCGCTCAGGCCGCACGATGGGCCTGGAACAGCCGTGAGTACGTGCACGGCCTGCTGTACGAAGCGGTGGCCCAGACCCACCCCGTCCCGGTGGGAAGCGGGCTGTGCCGATCCATACGCTCCCTCATCGCGGGCGTCGAGCCGTTCTACCCGCTGTGCGAGGCCGCGCAGCCGTGTGAACTGGCCCCGGAGGAGATCCATCACCCCGTCATGCGACGCCTGAGCCGGCTGTCGGCCGACGCGGCGGTGTGGATACCCGACCTCTTCTCCGCGGTGAAGGAACAGCGGGCGGGCGGCGTGATCAACCTGGCCCTCGCCTACCAGCGGACCCACCGGTGCTCCCTGCCGGTGGCCGTCACGCTCGCCACACGGCACATCAACAGCACGATCCGCGAGTTCGAGGAACTCTACGGTGAGCTCAGGCCGGACTTGACCCCGTCCGGCGTCGGCTACGTGGAGGGCATGGCCGGCTGGATCCGCGGTTGCTACTTCTGGTCCCGGACCGTGCCACGGTACGCGGACACGATGGTGGCACCCGTGGTGCCCTGATGCGCTGTCCGACCGGTCGTTTCCCCCATAGGGGTCCCGAGAAGGGCGGAAACACAGCAGACTACCCGAAAGGCCGAGACCCGAACCGCCCCTGCGGGAAATTCACCCTCTCTGTCGACCTCCTGTTCCGACCCGGCCATGGGGCGTGCACGAGGGCGTACGCTCGCCGCGTCCGGCGGGGAGCAACGACAGGAAGCGGTAGACCACATGGCCCATGGGCTGCGGCAACCGATCACCGAAGACCGGCCTCTACTCGAACGCGACGAGGAACTCCAGGCCATCGACCAGGCGTTGGCGGAGCTCCGTGACACCGTCGACGGCGTGCCCCAGGTACCGCGCGGCGGGTTGCTCGCCTTCACCGGCGAGGCCGGGCTGGGCAAGACGACACTCATCGCGGCGGTGCGTGCCCGCGCCGCCGCCCTCGGGTTCACGGTGTTCTCCGGCAAGGGCGGCGAGAACGAGCGGGGGATGGCGTTCCGCGTCGTCCGCCAGGCCATGCAGCCCATCCTGGCCGGGATGAGCGAGACGGAGCGCCGGGGTTTCCTGGGCAGCTGGTACGACATCGTCGGCGCCGCGCTCGGTCTCGAGGCGACGGACCCCGCTCGGGTGCCGGACCCGACCGGAGTACGCGACGGCCTCGACTGGGTCATGACGCGGCTGACGATGCTGAACTCGCCTGTCGTTCTGCTCCTGGACGACCTGCACTGGGCCGATGCCGAATCCCTCGACTGGCTCGCCTCCTTCGCACCCCGGGTCGCGAACATCCCGCTGCTGATCGTCGTCGGCTACCGGCCCGACGAACTTCCGTCCGACGCGACCTCTTTCCGTACGCTCGTCGAACGCCACGAGCAGCGCCCGCACGTGCTGTCTCCGCTGGGCGAGGCCGGCGTCGCGCGGATCATCAGGGACGAAGTGGGCGAGGAAGCCGAGGACGAGTTCTGCGGCGAGTGCTGGACGGTCACCGGCGGAAGCCCCTTCGAGGCCGTCGAACTGGCCATCAGGCTCCGTGAGCGGAAGCTGAGGGGCACCCAGCACGAATTGCCCGTGATGCGGGACCTCGCCGCCGCGGTCAAGGGCCCCGGCCTGATCGAACGCCTGAAACGGCTCGGCCCGGGCACCGTCCGCTTCGCGTGGGCCGGCGCCGTCCTGGGTGGGTCCTTCTCACCGGAGGTCGCCGCCGACCTCGCGGTTCTCGGCAGCGAGGAGGCCCTCGAGGCGGCCGAGAAGCTGCGCGCCCGCCGCATTCTCGCGGACACCGACGAGCCCGCGGGCAACCTGGAGTTCGTCCACCCGCAGATCGCCACGACGATCTACCGCGACATCCCTGCGGGCCTGCGGGTCGGCATGCACAACGCGGCCGCCCATGCCGTCGCGCCGGGGCCCCGGAGGCGGCCCGGCGCGTGCTGACCCGAGCGCTGCGGGAACCACCCCCTGCCGAAGACCGTGCCGCCCTTCTGCACGAGCTGGCCTGCTCGACCTTCCTGATCGAGCCCACGGCCACGGTCAGCCTTCTCCGGGAGGCGCTGAAGGAGCCGGGAATCGACCCCGACCTGCGTGCCTCCATCGTCTACCGGCTGACCCAGGCGCTGGCCCACACCGACCGGCTGACCGAGGCCGCGACCGTGGCCGCCGACGAGGCGCGGCGCGCCACCAACGCGCGCGTCAAACTGCGCATGCAGGCCGATCACTTCGTGTGGAGCGCGTTCCGCGCCGACGAGCCCGACTCGTCCGCCCGCTCGCGCCGGCTGGCGCGGCTGGCGGACAAGCTGCCCGGCCGGGGCCTGGAGGAGCGCTACATCCTCGGGCTGCGGGCGTGGGACGCCCTCGTGCGCGGCGAGCCGCGGCGGACCGCCCTCGGGTATGCCGAGGAGGCCCTCCGCGGAGGGATGAGCTGGACCGACGAGAACCGCGGCTTCGAGGTGCCCGCCGCGGTCGCCCTGCTGTTCATGTACTGCGACCAGCCACGGCGGGCCGAGGAACTCTTCGCCGAAGGCATGGCCGAGTGCGAGCACATGGGGTGGCGTGGCTCCCATCTGGCGCAGGGCCAGACGCTCCTGGGCTACATCCGCTACCGCCGTGGCTGCCTGCGCGAGGCGGAAGAACTCGTCCGGGCCGGGCTGCACACCGCCGAGCGCGTCGAAGGAGCGGTGCCCGCCCAGTGGTTCGCCATCGGCATTCTCATCCAGACCCTGCTGGCCCGTGGGCGGACCGGTGAGGCGCGCCGGCTGGCCGACAGCTACCACTACGGCGACGTGGTCCCCAACGCCGTCATCTTCCCCGATCCCCGCACGGTGTACGCCGAGCTGCTCCTGGCGGAAGGGCGACTCACTCAGGCGGCGCGGCTGTTGTCCAAGGTCGGGGACTGGCTGGAGGGGCGGGACTGGCGCAACCCCGCGTGGTGTCCCTGGCAGCTGGGACTGGCCTCGGCACTCGCCCGCACCGCCCCCGACGAGGCGGTCCGCCACGCCCAGGACGCCGTCAAGCGGGCCCGGGACTTCGGTGCGGCGTCCGCGATCGGCCAGGCGCTGCATGTCCAGGCGGAGGTGACGGGCGGGGAGGCGGCACTCGGTCTGCACGCGCAGGCCGTCGACCACCTGGAGCAGTCGCCCGCCGCGTACGAACTGGCCCGTGCACTGGTCGGCCACGGCGCCGCGCTGGCCCGCAACGGCCATCTGCACGACGCCGCCGACCGGCTCTACCAGGGCCTGGAGGGCGCGGTGCACTGCGGTGCCGAAGGTCTGGCCGCCCGGGCCAGGCGGGAGCTCTCCGCCGCGGGACTGCGCCCGCTGCCCCTGCGCTACCCGCAGACGGACATGCTGACGACCCAGGAGCGCAGGGCCGCCGAGCTGACGGCCCTGGGTGACCCGGCATCGGTGGTCGCGAAGGACCTGCGGCTCACCGAGCAGGGCGTACGGCAACTGCTGTCCTCCGTGTACCGAAAACTCGGCACGGACGCATCCGGCCTCCCCGACGCCCTGTCGAACCGCTCCGGACACGAGCGGTAGCGGCCGGGAGCCCGGCCACGCACCCCGAAAGCCGGTCTCCTCACCGCTGCCTCGAATTGTGCTGCGCCCGATGCCCCATCGACTCCCAGAACCTCCGCAGCTCCGTGACGCTGGTGCGGCGCTGCCAGGAGGCTTTGGGCCGGAACGGGGAGCGGGACAGGAGGGTGGACTGGGCGCGGCAGAAGGCCTCGCCGAGTTCCGCTCGGTGGCCGTCGAGGCCCTCGGGAGGGTAGGGGCACAGTTCGAAGGCGCAGTCGTCGCGGCAGTTGGAGCCCGCCTGGGCGGAGGCCGAGCGGACGGTGGTGCGGCTCGGGTCGAGCGGGGTGCGGTCCAGGGTGAGGCAGGGCGGCAGATCGGGCCGGGCGGTGTGCTGGAGGCGCCGGATGCGGTCGGTGGGCCAGTCTCCCCGCTCGGCGAGGTTCAGCAGCAGCAGCACGTCGGCGAGGAGTTGCTGCGCGGTCGGGTGCAGGGCGCTCCAGCCCGTGGACGGCGGGATCCACAGGTTGTGCTTGCGTGCCTCGCCCCGGGACGTCTGGGAGCCGACGTGCGCGGCGACGCCCGACTCGTCGATCCACAGGAACCGTTCGGGCTGCCGGGTCTCCAGGGCCCAGACGCAGAGTTTGGCGGCCGCGGTCACGAACGGGTGCTCCGGTTCGCCGTCCGGCCGGGCCAGCCACTGACGGACCTGCTGGGCGGGGTCGGACCCGTGACCGCGTGACGGGCGCCCGGCGTCGGCGCCGTCGGGCAGGTCCCACAGGGTCAGCGCGTGCAGCAGCGTGAGGCGGGTGAACCAGAACCGGGTGCGCTTGAGCATGTCCCACGCCTGCTCGCTCAGGTACTCGCGGGCCTCGGGCCGGGCGTGCGGATGGCGGTGCCGGCGGTTCGCCGCGTACTTGAAGCCCTGGGCCAGCGCCACCTCCACGTTGAGGTCGAGTCCGGCGGGCCCGTCGGGACCGTCCGCCGGGATGCCGACGCGCCGCACCCAGCTCTCCAGGAACGCGTACGGGGTGTCCTGGTGCCGGTGGGTGGTGACCGAACCGACGAGCAGCGGGACCAGCCACGCGCACAGGGTGTTGTCCCGCCACTGCCGTTCCTCGGCCTCGCGGTCCTCGCGTTCCCGTCTGCGCTCCTGGCGCCGCTCGTCCTCACGCTCCTTCAGCTCCCTCTTCATGCGCGCGACCTGGCCCTCGCCCCGCCGGCGCAGCCTGGTCTCGCGCTCCCCCACCAGCTCCGGCTGCTGGCCGCCCCACAGCTTCTCCCGCCAGTCGGGCTCCCGTTCGACCCGCATGCCCTCCACCACCTGGGGCCCGCGCAGCCTCGGCTGGAGCGCGGCGAAGGCGAGGTCGCCGCCGGCGCCGATCTCCTGCGCGATGGCCAGCCGGACCGCGTAGGAGGGTTCGAGGCGGGCGATCTCGAACATCTCCAGATAGGCGGGGCGAAGGGTCTGCCGCTGGGCGACGCCGCGCATGGCCTCGCCGAACCGGGCCACGAGCAGGGCCTTCGCGGTGCGCAGGGTGTGCGGGTCGCGGGCCCGCAGATCCGGCCAGGACGTGCACAGCCGCATGGCGATGAGGTGCTGCTCCGGCTGGGCGTCGACGCTGTCGATCTCCAGGGCGGCCGCGTACAGCTCCAGGGCCTTGCTGTGCAGGGTGCGGCCGAAGAGCGGCCGTACCTGGTGCTTGTCGTCGTTGCCCGCTCCGGTGTTCCTGACCGTCTGTGCCTGGCAGGCGGCCTCCATCAGCAGGTCCCGGGCGGCACTCACCGGGCACCACGGTGTCCCGTCGGAGCCCGCCACGCCCGGCTCCTCGTGCACGCACGCGCCGTCGGGCAGCCGGGAGTGCAGCACCATGGCGATCAGCAGTTCCCGGCCCGGCCGTTGCAGGGCCGCCGGGAAGTACGAGCCCCGCGTCGGCTGTGCCGGGACGTCCGGGTGGATCACCGCGTTCAGGAAGCGGGCCCCCAACTGGGCCTGGATCACGCTGTGCTGGAAGCGGACGCGGTCGCCGCCGAGCTCGACCAGTTCCATCCGGGCGCCCCAGTGGGCGGCGAGCCTCAGGTCGATGCCGCTGTCGCCGACCCTGCGGGCCAGCTCCCGGACGATCTCGGGGAAGCGGGAGCGGGCCGGGTCCTGTTCGTCGACGACGTCGGCGAACCGCACCTCGGAAGTGTCGAGGGCGAGTCCCACGCACGCCAGCGCGGACAGGTAGTGGACGATCGCGCGGCGTTCCTCCGGGGAGAGCGGCAGATGCGGCCCGAAGCGGCCGCTGATGAGGGCGCTGAGCCAGGTCTCGAACAGGTGGAACCTCAGGGACGCCCGGTCGCCGCCCCGCGTCTCGACGGCCTCCTCATCAGCGGGGCCGGCGAGGGCGCGCTCCAGCAGTCCCTGCTCGTGCAGTTCGGCGGCGATCTCCAGGTAGGTGGGGGCCTCCGCGATGCCGGCCCGCTCGACGATCCAGTCCAGCCGCTGCCGGTCCTCCCCGGCGCCCCCGGACGAGATGTAGGTGAGTGCGGCCTCCTCGCTCAGCGGCTCCAGCTCGGTGAGGGACGCCTCCATGCCGCGCAGCGAGTCGTGCGGCCGCGAGGTGATGATCAGCGGCAGGCCCGTCTCGTTGGCGCGGCGGATGGCCAGCCTGATGATGGTGTCGCGCTCCTCCGTCAGCCGCTCCCCGGTCAGCGCCTCCTCCAGCCCGTCCGCGAGCACCACGATGCGCCCCTGCTGACACAGCCGTCGCCACACCTTCTCGGCCTCGGCGTCGGAGCGGATGTGGCCCTGCACCTCCCGGCTGAAACGTTTCCAGGCCAGGTCACGGAAGTCCAGGTTGTCGTCTGCGGCACGCAGCCGCAGCGGCACGGGCACCGCCCCGCGCTCCGCGAGCCGCTGCGTCAGCAGCACGACCAGCGCCGTCTTGCCGGTGCCGATACCGCCGACGACGACGTGCGTACGGCGGAAGCGGCGGTCCCGCAGATCCTCCATGAGGACGGAGCAGAGCTGGTCACGGCCCACGACCCGGCCGAAGATGCCGCCCGCGGTCTCCACGAGTTCGTGGGGCTCCAGGCGGGCCTTCCGCAGGTAGGCCCGGCGGACATGGCTGAACCGGAAGAACAGGTAGGTGACGGTGGCCAGGGCGAGGGTGAGGAAGGGCATGAAGAGGGACTGGAGGATGGTGCAGCTGAAATTATCCGTTGTGCACTGTTTGTCCACCCATCTGACGGGCGACTCGAAACTCCGTTCCTGCGGCAGGGTGATGACCGCCGTGACGGCCAGGAACAGCAGGAGCATCGCCCCGAGGAACGTCAGCACCAGCAGCGTCACGTACCCGCCGCTCTTGCGGACCCGCCAGGTCCTGGTCCGGTCGTAGCCCTGCCGCATCAGCCGGCGCCGGTGCAGCGCGCGGCGCAGGCCGAGCCCGTCGCGGAGTGTCCGCCCGAGCCGTCGGGGCAGTCCTCCTCCTTCGCGGCGCGGGGCAGCAGGACCCTGGGAAGCACGCGTACCACCGTTCACCCTGTGAGGGTTCCGCGCCGGCGGGCTCCCGGGCGCCCCGGGCGGCAGATTCACCCGACGGAAGCCTTCGGGGACCCGCCACCCGGCCGTACGCACGCCCCACCGGACGGCGCGGGACCCACACGCTCAACTGCCGCCTGTGCCGCATCACTTGACGCTGAACCGTTTCACTGCTTCCCTCGAAAAGCTGCTCATGGGAGCGCTCCCGCCCACCCCCCACGTGAAAGGGAACCCCGTGCAG
>NZ_NGFN01000237.1 GCF_002148965.1 Streptomyces swartbergensis
CCGAGGCTCACCCCACCGAGATACGCCGCCCCCAACTCCCGTACGGACAACGCGACATCCGCCGCATCCGCCGTACGCGCACAGGACGCCCCCTTCGCATCCCCGCTGAGCCGCCAACGCCCGGCGTTCCAGGGACAGAACGCGTCCTCCACCTCGAACACCACATCCACCGGCGCCTGATACGTCCGCGCCTCCAACGCGGCCCCGACATCCACCAGCCGTACGTGCAGCGAATCCCGCAACCGCGGCTGACACCGCCGTATGTCGGACACCAGGTGCTGCCACGCGTCATCGACCGGCCGCCCCCGCATCACCAGCGTCGACGTCAGGTCGAAGCCGAACAGGAACCGCAGCATCGCCGCGTCCGCCGCGGGGTCCAGCGCGGCCGAGTTCTCCACGATCACGCTGCCGTTGGGCCCGGCGGGCTCCCAGCCCGGCTTGACGCGGTACCGCGCGTACCCGACCGTCTCCCCGTCCCGCTCGGCGAGGACGCACTGAAGCGGCGACGCCCCGTCCCGGTCGCTCTCCGGATCGAGCACCCCGAGCCGCTCCCAGCCGGGCTGCCGCGCCAGCATCCCCGGCCGCGACGGCACCAGCCGCGCGTACACCGCCTCGCACACATCGACGACATCGACGACATCGGCGGGAACGACGTACCGCAGACGCACCTCGTCCGTACCCGCCGGCAGCGACGACAGCCGCACCCGGCTCGTGTCGATCCCGGCGTTCAAGTGGAAGGCGGCGATGCCGTATCCGAACCGGCCGTAGATCGCCGGCTCGGAGGCCGTGAGCACGGCCAGCGGCTCACCCCAGGCACGGACGTCGTCCAGCTGCCGCCGCATCATCGACGTCAGGACACCGCGCCGGCGGTGCGTGGCGGCCACGCTCACCATCGTGACGCCCGCGGCCGGCACCGAGGCCCCGCCGGGCACCGTGAGCCGGAAGCGGAACGCCCCGGCCGTCCCCACACAGTCGTCCCCGTCCCAGACACCGAGTGAACGGTCGAACTCGGTCAGCGAGTTCCACAACTCCCGCTCCTCGGCGGACTCCGGGACCCCGCCGAAGCCGCGGATGAGGGTGTCGTACCACTTGTCCCAGTCGTCCTGCCGAAGTACCCGCGGGGTCGCCGCGGAGCCGGCCGTGTCAGTCGTCATGAACCATGCCTAGCAGGGCGATGCGGGACGAGCGAGGGAATTTCCCCGGGGTTGCGCAGGGCTGCGCGACGTGAAGTTCACTGTGAAGTCGGCCCTCGGACGGGGGACAAGTAGGACCTCCCGTGCCAAGTGGCCGGTCCGATGGATAGGGTCCCGAACTAATGGCAGCAGGACGAGAGCGGCGCGCGGAAGCCGAGACGTTCACGGCCCGGTTGAAGAAGCAGTGGCACCGGGCCCGCGTCGGCGTGCGCCGGGCCGCCGTGGACTACTTCCGCGGCGACGGCTCGGACTGGATCGCCCTGGTCGGCCTGCTCATCACCGTCCCGCTGATCGCGGCGGCGACGCTGGCGAACTCGGTGTGGTTCTCACCGGCCGCGCTGGTCCTGCCGGTCGTCGTGGGCGGCCTGCTGCTGCGCCCCGCGAGCCTGCTCGGCCTGTACGCGGCGGCGGCCACGGCGCTGATCGTGGAGTCGGTGCGGCTCGGCCCCTACACGGAGGGCCCGTCCAGGGTCACCCCGGGCGTGGTGCTCGTGGTCGCGGCCTGCGGTTTCTTCGGGCTGCTGCTGGCCCAGTTCCGCAGCCGCGTCGGTGTGCCCTGGCGGCGCGGCGGCACCATGCTGTTCGACCTGCGCGAACGCATCCGGGTGCAGAGCAAGCTGCCCGGCCTGCCGGACGGCTGGCACCGCGAGATGGCGCTGCGCCCGGCGGGCGGCCAGTCCTTCTCGGGCGACTTCGTGGTGGCCGCGCGCACCAACGGCGGCCGTACGCTCGAGGTCGTCCTCACCGACGTCTCCGGCAAGGGCATGGACGCGGGCTCCCGGGCGCTGCTCCTGTCCGGCGCGTTCGGCGGTCTCCTGGGCTCCCTCCCGCCGCACGCCTTCCTCCCGGCCGCGAACGGCTACCTGCTCCGCCAGGACTGGGACGAGGGCTTCGCGACCTCCATCCACCTGGTCCTCGACCTGGACTCCGGCGACTACGAGCTCTACTCCGCCGGCCACCCGCCGGGCCTCCAGCTCAGCGCGGGCAGCGGCCGCTGGGAGGAGAAGGCGGCGGAAGGCCCGCTCCTCGGCGTGTACGACGGCGCCCAGTTCGACCCGGTGAAGGGCTCGCTCCGCCCGGGTGACGTGCTGATGCTGTTCACGGACGGCCTGGTGGAGACCTCCGACCGCGACATCGTCGAGGGCATCGACCGCCTCACCGGCGAGGCCGACCGCTACGTCGCGGGCGGCTTCCACGGCGCCGCCTGGCATCTCATCGAGGCGGTGGCCAAGGACGTCAACGACGACCGGGCCCTGCTGCTGATCTGCCGGGAGGGCCCGACAGCGGCCGCCACCCGCTGAGGCGCGGTTCTCCTCAGGCGCACACGGGAGTCAGGTACGCACCGGAGGCAGGCGCACACGGGAGTCAGGTACGCACCGGAGTCAGGCGCACACTGGAGCCGTGACCGAGACACCCCGCACCACACCCCGCACCCCGCTGACCCTGGCCCAGGTCGAGGCCACCGCCCGCGCCGCGCACGCCGGCCAGACCGACAAGGCCGGACGGCCCTACGCCGAGCATCTCCAGGCGGTCGCGGAGGGCGTACGGGCACGGGGAGGTGACGAGGAACAGATCGCGGCGGCCTGGCTGCACGACGCCGTCGAGGACGACGCGCTCTCGCCCGAGTGGCTGCGCGAGGCCGCGCTGAGCAGCCGTACCAAGGACATCGTCCTGGCGGTCACCAAGCGGGCCGGGGAACCGCCCGAGGCGTACGCCGCGCGCATCCTCGCCACGCCCGGTGCGCTGCTGGTGAAGGAGTCGGACCTGGCGCACAACGCGGACCCGGCACGCCTCGCGGTCCTGGACGAGGCGACCCGCACACGACTGACCGAGAAGTACGCGCGGATGCGCGCACTTCTCGGTCTCGTCGGATGAACTGCTGAACTACTGAATGCGGTACGGGCGTCAGGCGTTGACCTTCTCGCGCTCGCGCTCGCGGTCGCGCTCGGACCGCTCGGCGCTCTGGCGCTCACGGGCGAGTTCGGCCGCGTCCCGCTTGAAGGCCCACGCCATCTTCGGCTCCATCGCGAACCGGAAGACCCGCTGCACCGGCTTGGTGCACAGCACCGTCACGACGGCGGCTGCGGCGACGGTCACGGCGATCTCGCCGAGCGGCTGGTGCATCCACGTCGGCTCGAACCAGCCCTGGTAGTCACCGGCCTTCACCAGGAAGCCGTGCAGCAGGTAGCCGTAGAGCGTGCCGGCGCCGAGCGCGGTGAACCACATGTGGCGGCGCGGCACCCAGGCGAAGAAGCAGGCGGTCAGCACCAGGGAGCAGCCGAACATGGCGAGCACCATGACCGGGCCGGTCCACCACGGCGCGCCCAGCTCCTGCGCGGAGTCGCGGTGGTAGAACCACGCGGTGTTCATGCGCGGCACGGCCCACCAGCTGAAGGCCAGCGCGGCCGCGAACACGGGCACCGAGGCGATCCGCACGGAACGGCGGCGCACCATGTGGAAGTGCTCGGGCTTCATCACCAGGCCCAGCACGAAGAAGGGCAGGAACTGCAGGACCCGCTGGAGGTCCAGGTCGTCACCGATCTCCGGGGAGACGGTCGCGAGCATCGCGAGGCCGAGCGCGAGCGGCAGCGGCCAGCGCGCCATCTTCCAGATGGGAGTGGTCATCCGCCAGATGAACAGCGCGCACAGGAACCAGGTCAGGTACCAGGGGTCGAGGAGGCTGATGTCCTGGTGCGGGTCGTTGTCGATCCACCGCTTGAAGAGGGGGTAGGCCGTCTCGAAGATGATGTACGGCACGGCGACGCCGGTGATCAGGCGCTTCAGCCGGTCGGGCCGCATGTCGAAACTGCGCGAGAAGTAGCCGGAGATGATGATGAACGCCGGCATGTGGAAGGCGTAGACGACCTGGTACGCGGCCTCGAGTATCCGGCTGTCGCCCTTGAGCGGCTCCCAGGCGTGGCCCATGGCCACCAGCACGATCGCCAGGTACTTGGCGTTGTCGAAGAACGCGTCGCGCTGCTTGCCGTTCTGCTTCTTCTGCGGGCTCTGTGGCGAGCGCGGGCTCGGCACTCCGTCGGCCGACGACTGTGCCGGGGGAAGTGGCGCCCTGCGGTCGCCGTTCGGTCGCAGCGAGTTCGTCACAGACCCTCCCACCAAGAGCTCGGGGAGACGATCCGGGACCTCGCTGCGCTTGCGGGGGACGAGGCAGCGTGGAACATCTGAGGCACCCTAGCGTTCCCTGCAGCTATTCGTAAAACGCCGGTTGTGAATCCTGGCTATTCGCTGTGGGTACCCCCGGATTTCGGATAGTTGACGTCACTCTCGGAGTGATGGCCAACACATCAGCCGACGGCGGGCCGTGCTCGTCACACCCGCCGTGCTTGTCATGATACTTCCGGACTAAGCGACGCATAGGACCAGCAGGCGACTCCGGCGGAATGTCCACTTCCGCGCCCCTTCGGAGCCTGCCGACAGGGTTGTTGAGGGGCTTGCGGGGGCAATTCGAATTAGCTGCGAACGTGTTGTGTGGACACGGAAACGATTCGGTTGAATTCCCGGTGCGGGTGGCGCATCGAATTGCCGTACGAGTCTTCGCAGTTCGGCCCCGGGCTCCAGGCGGCGCACACCGGTTCGGACACGAGTGAGGTGGTCGATGCGTCACGGGCCGCATAGCCCGGCCGCGTTGGTGGCACGATGGTTCTGGCGGGGTGCGCGTGGTCGCGTCCCGGGCCGGGAGAGCGGACCGACCGAGGGTGTGATCAGTTGTGGCCATTTCACTGTCTGTGGTGCTGCTGTTGGCGATCATCCTTGTGGTGTTGCTGAGAGGCGGCTCCATCAAGGCAGGCCCCGCGATCGTGGCGGTCCTCTTCGGCTTCTTCCTCGCCTCGACCGGTATGGCCGACGACATCCAGCGGTTCCTCAACTCGATAGCGCAGACCATCAACTCGATCAGCTTCTGACCGGGCCGGTACCGCCGACCCGAGGAGCGTGCGGATACGCTCCTCCCCGACCACAGGACGGTGCGTGACGGGGGGAACGTACGGGGATGGCGCTGCGCGACTCCGACCCGCCGGAGGTGGGTGGCTACCGCATCGAGGACCGCCTCGGCTCCGGCGGCATGGGTGTGGTCTACCTGGCCCGCTCGGCCTCCGGCCGGCGCCTCGCGATCAAGCTGGTGCACGGCCAGTACGCCGACGACGACGAGTTCCGCACCCGCTTCCGCCGCGAGGTGGCCGCCGCCCGCCAGGTCAGCGGCGCCTTCACGGCCCCCGTCGTGGACGCGGGCGCCGACGCGCCGCGCCCCTGGATGGCCACGCTCTACATACCGGGCGCGGACCTCGGCACCCACGTCCGCGAGCATGGCCCGCTCCCGCTGCCCCGCCTGCGCGAACTCGCGGCCGGCCTCGCCGAGGCGCTGCGCGACATCCACCGCGCCGGAGTCGTCCACCGCGACCTGAAGCCGGCCAACGTGATGCTCGCCGACGACGGCCCGCGCGTCATCGACTTCGGCATCTCCCGCGCCGCCGAGTTCGCCGCCTCCGACGCCCTCACYCAGACCGGCCGCGTCATGGGCACGCCGCCCTTCATGTCCCCGGAACAGTTCGCCTCTCCCCAGGACGTGGGCCCGGCAGCCGACATCTTCTCCCTCGGCTCGGTCCTCACCTACGCGGCCACCCGCCGGGGTCCGTTCGACAGCCCCAGCCCGTACGAGACGGCTCTGCGGGTTGTCGAGGGCGAGCCGGACCTCACCGGCGTACCGGACGAGCTCCTTCCCTTCATCCGCTCCTGCCTGCACAAGCACCAGAAGTCCCGCCCCGCCGCGGACGAACTGTTCACCCTGCTCCGCGAGGGCACCGCCAGCCCCACCGGGCGCCACCTGCCCGGCACCGCCTCACCACGGCCACGACCCGTACGACCACGGCCGGGCACCCGCCCGACCGAGCCCGCCGGCGCGGCGTGGCCCGACGCGGCGCGCCCGGAGCAGGGCGAAACACAGYACCCCCTGACTGACGAGACGGGCGCCGAGCGGGACGAGGCCGGGCGTCACCGGCTCGACAGAACTCCGACCGAGCAGCACCAAGCGGCTGCCGATCCGGCAGCGGGGCCGGCACCTCGGACCGACCGCACCCGCACGCGTCGCAGACATGGACTGCTGCTGGTGTCGGCCGCCGTGGCGGTCGCACTCGCCGCGCTCGTCACCACCACCATCACCCTGACCCGCGACCGCGACCGCGAGCCCTCGGCCACCGCCGAGCCGGCCGACCTCCCCAAGGGCTGGAAGCCCTGGGCGACCGCCGCGAAGGCAGCGCCGGGCAGCGACCGCGTCCTGGGAGGTGCCGACACCTCCCTCGCGGGCTGTGCCGCCGTCGACGCCTCCCTGGTGTGCGCCGGCGCCGACCTCATGGCGACCCGCTTCGGTCTGGCCGACGGCCGCAACACGTGGTCCCGGCCCGTCGACCGCACCCCCGACGGCGCCTCCGGCAACGAGGGCGCGCTCATCGGGACCGGCGACGGCCGCGTCTACGGCTACGAGGCCGACGACCAGGACTCTGCGAACAGCATCCGGACCAGTTACACGGTCAACGCCTTGGCCGCCGACACCGGCAAGGTGCTCTGGAGGACCAGCATCGGCACAGGCGAGGCGGCGATCGTCCCTGACAGTACGCAGGGCGCGGCCACGGCCGTCCCCGAAGGCGTAGTCACTTTCTACGGGGCTCAGGGCGACCAGTACGCCCTGCTCGACGCCGAGACCGGCGACGTCCGCTGGAGGCAGCCGAAGCCGGACTTCCCGGACTGTCAGCTGCTCTCGGCGGCCCGCCGCGCCTACCTCCTCTGCGCGACCGTGCAGGAGGAGGGGAAAACCGGCCGCAGCACCGTCTCCCAGATCGACCCGGCCACGGGAAAGGCCCGCTGGACCGTCGAGGTCGACGGCTCCGCGCAGGTGCTCGGCCAGCACGACGGACGCCTGGTGCTCGCGGACACCCTCGACACGAACCGCGAGCTGACCCTGATCGACGTCTCCTCCCGCGTGCTCACCGTGCGGCGACTCGCGCAGCCCCGGCCCGAGGACGCCGACGCGTACCTGGTGCGCGGCACCGTCTACTTCACGCGGGCGAGCGGAGGCGTCCGCGCGGTCTCCCTGCGAACCGGCCGGACGCTGTGGGAAGCGAACTCCTCCGTGGAGCAGCAGGGACCCCCGGCCGCCTCCGCCACCCATGTGTACCTGGCGTCTCCCAGCGGCCGCCTCGCCGTTCTGAACGCGAGTACCGGCAAGATCGAGGGGACCCGCTCCGGCCGAGACGACGGCGGTCGCGCCAACAGCACGTTCGTCACCGCGGGCGCCCCGCTCGTCCTCGTCGGCGACGCACTTTACGTCCCCTACGGTGTCCGCTCCGTCTACACGGTGGACGTACGCGACCTGTGACCCGCTGCAGAAACACCTCGGGCCCGGTTCCGAAGAACCGGGCCCGAGATCCACAGAGCGGGCGACGGGAATCGAACCCGCGTAGCCAGTTTGGAAGACTGGGGCTCTACCATTGAGCTACGCCCGCACAGCGCGCGCCGCAGGTCGGGCGACCGCGGCACAGAAGGCATCGTAGCGGGTCGGGCCCGTTCGTCGCACACCGCATTCCCGCCGTGGCCGACGCGGCACGGGCCCTGTGGAAATGCGGCGGCCGCAGCGCCTGGGGGCATGTACCCTACGTGTCGCACCAGACGGGGTGTGGCGCAGCTTGGTAGCGCGTCCGCTTTGGGAGCGGAAGGCCGTGGGTTCAAATCCCGCCACCCCGACCAGCCGGCCGATCACTCGAGTGATCGTCTCCTGCGTCACTCGCGTGATCGCCTTTTGGGCGGTGTAGTCGCTGCCGTTACTATGCAAGCTGCACGCCCGTGTGTCTCATCGTCTGAAGTCCTCCGGGCGGCGAAATCCGCCGGGCCGCTCTGGCACCGGCAGAACCCAAGAAGTCAGCCACAAGGAGACCGAACCGTGAAGAGCGCCGTGGAGACCCTGAACCCGACTCGGGTTCGGCTCACTGTCGAGGTGCCCTTCGAGGAGCTCAAGGACAGCCTCGACGCGGCGTACAAGAAGATCAACCAGCAGGTCACGGTGAAGGGCTTCCGCAAGGGCAAGGTCCCGGCCCGGGTCATCGACCAGCGGTTCGGCCGCGGTGCGGTGCTGGAGGAGGCCGTCAACGACGCGCTTCCGAAGTTCTACACCGACGCGGTCAACGAGGCCGAGCTGAGCCCCCTGGGCCAGCCCGAGGTCGACATCACGGAGCTGAAGGACGGCGAGACGCTGAACTTCACCGCCGAGGTCGACATCCGCCCCACGATCGAGATCCCGGACTACTCCGGCATCGAGGTTGAGGTCGACGCCGTCGAGGTCACCGAGGAGGACGTCGACAAGGCGGTCGAGGAGCTCCGTGAGCGCTTCGCCTCCACCGTCCCGGTCGAGCGTGCCGCCGAGGACGGCGACGTCGTGACGATCGACCTGGAGGCCAAGGTCGAGGGCGAGGTCCTCGAGGACGGCGTCGCGAACGGCGTCTCCTACACCATCGGCTCCGGCGAGCTGCTGGACGGCATCGACGACGCCGTGAAGGGCCTGGAGGCCGGTGGCGAGGCCACCTTCACCTCCGAGCTCAAGGGCGGCTCGGCGGCCGGCAAGGAGGCCGAGGTCACCGTCAAGGTCACCCAGGTCGCCAAGCGGGAACTGCCCGAGCTGGACGACGAGTTCGCGCAGCTCGCCTCCGAGTTCGACACCATCGAGGAGCTGCGCGCCGACAGCCGCAAGCGCCTGGAGAACATGAAGCAGTACGACCAGGCCACGCAGGCCCAGGAGCGCGTCCTGGAGAAGCTGCTCGAGCTGGTCGAGGTCCCGGTCCCCGAGAAGCTGCTCGAGGACGAGGTCAACACGCGCAAGCACAACCTCGAGCACCACCAGCTCGGCCAGATGGGTCTCGACCTCGCGAAGTACCTGGAGATCCAGGGCAAGAGCGAGGAGGAGTTCGAGACCGAGACCCGCGAGGCCGCGGTCAAGGGCATCAAGACCCAGTTCGTGCTCGACGAGCTCGTCAAGCAGGAGAAGCTCAACGTCAACCAGGAGGAGCTCACCGAGCACCTCATGCGGCGTGCCGCCTCCTCCGGCATGTCCCCCGACCAGTTCGCCCAGGCGGTCGTCGAGGGCGGCCAGGTTCCGCTCCTGGTCGGCGAGGTCGCCCGCGGCAAGGCCCTGGCCGTCGTGGTCGAGAAGGCCACGGTCAAGGACACCAACGGCGAGATCATCGACCTCGACGACGAAGAGGACGAGGCCGAGTCCGCCGAGGCCTCGGCCGAGGAGACCCCGGCCGAGTCCGCCGAGGAGAAGACCGAGGGCTGAGCCCCGGCAGCGGTGAGTTCGTGAGAAGGCCCTGGGGCACGCCCCAGGGCCTTCTTGCCACCCAGGGGGATAGGACACCCCAGGGGCGCGGGGAACTGCGCGAGCCACCACGACGCGCCCGCAGCCGCCGATGGACCGAATCACCCCGCCACAGCCGCGCCGCGCTACGCCCCCGGCGAACACTCCCATCTCCGGGATTCCCCGAAGGGACCCGCGCGTTAGGGTCCATGAGTACCAGGGCAGTGGAGTCTCCGATACGGCTCCCGCCCCGCAGGGAACACGTGAAGACGGCCCGGCGCCGTCGTAAGACGAGCAGGTGGATACGTGACGAATCTGATGCCTTCAGCCGCCGGCGAGCCTTCCATCGGTGGTGGCCTCGGCGACCAGGTCTACAACCGGCTGCTCAACGAGCGGATCATCTTCCTCGGCCAGCCGGTCGACGACGACATCGCGAACAAGATCACCGCACAGCTGCTGCTCCTTGCCGCCGATCCGGACAAGGACATCTACCTGTACATCAACAGCCCCGGCGGTTCGATCACGGCCGGCATGGCGATCTACGACACCATGCAGTTCATCAAGAACGACGTGGTGACGATCGCGATGGGCCTCGCGGCCTCGATGGGACAGTTCCTGCTCAGCGCGGGCACCCCCGGCAAGCGCTTCGCGCTGCCGAACGCCGAGATCCTCATCCACCAGCCCTCCGCCGGCCTGGCCGGCTCGGCCTCGGACATCAAGATCCACGCCGAGCGGCTGCTGCACACGAAGAAGCGCATGGCCGAGCTCACCGCCCAGCACACCGGCCAGTCGGTCGAGCAGATCACCCGGGACTCGGACCGCGACCGCTGGTTCGACGCCTTCGAGGCCAAGGAGTACGGCCTCATCGACGACGTGATCCCCACGGCCGCCGGCATGCCGGGCGGCGGCGGCACCGGGGCCTGAGAGGTCCCCACGGGGCCTGTGGAGCCCCGTGAGGCCCACGGAGCCCTCCCGGGCCCCCGCGACCCCAGACAGCCCCAGCCGACCGCCTCAGCCCTTTTCAGGAGACACCGTGAACCAGTTCCCCGGCAGCGGGATCTACGACCGTATGCACGCCGTGCAGGACATGCGCGCCGCCCAGGGCGAGTACACCGGCCCGCAGGCCGAGTCCCGCTACATCATCCCGCGCTTCGTCGAGCGCACCTCCCAGGGCATTCGCGAGTACGACCCGTACGCGAAGCTCTTCGAGGAGCGCGTGATCTTCCTCGGCGTCCAGATCGACGACGCCTCCGCCAACGACGTCATGGCGCAGCTGCTGTGCCTGGAGTCGATGGACCCCGACCGTGACATCTCGGTCTACATCAACAGCCCCGGTGGTTCCTTCACGGCGCTCACGGCGATCTACGACACGATGCAGTACGTGAAGCCGGACATCCAGACGGTCTGCATGGGCCAGGCGGCCTCCGCCGCCGCCGTCCTGCTGGCCGCCGGCACCCCGGGCAAGCGCATGGCCCTGCCGAACGCGCGCGTGCTGATCCACCAGCCGTACAGCGAGACCGGCCGCGGCCAGGTGTCCGACCTGGAGATCGCCGCCAACGAGATCCTCCGGATGCGTACGCAGCTGGAGGAGATGCTGGCCAAGCACTCGACCCAGGCGATCGACAAGATCCGCGAGGACATCGAGCGCGACAAGATCCTCACGGCCGAGGACGCGCTGAACTACGGCCTGATCGATCAGGTCATCTCCACCCGGAAGATGGACAACTCGAGCCTGCGCTGAGGCGACAGGCTGTATCGTCTGCCGCCCCTTGGCACGGTTTCGGACGGTCCACGTCAAAGTGAACCGCGCCAAGGGGGGCCCGAACGAGGGGCCCGGCAAGGTACCGTCGGACATAAGGCAGCACCAGGAGTCCGCTGGACGTTCGGCGTCCAGGAGTCTCCCAGGCGAAGGGGAAGCACACCGTGGCACGCATCGGTGACGGCGGCGATCTGCTCAAGTGCTCGTTCTGCGGCAAGAGCCAGAAGCAGGTCAAGAAGCTCATCGCAGGGCCCGGTGTGTACATCTGCGACGAGTGCATCGACCTCTGCAACGAGATCATCGAGGAAGAGCTGGCGGAGACCAGCGAGGTCCGCTGGGAGGAGCTCCCGAAGCCCCGCGAGATCTACGAGTTCCTCGAGGGGTACGTGGTCGGCCAGGAGGCCGCCAAGAAGGCCCTCTCGGTGGCGGTCTACAACCACTACAAGCGGGTCCAGGCCGGTGAGAACGGCGGGGGGAGCGGCCGCGACGACGCCATCGAGCTGGCGAAGTCCAACATCCTCCTCCTCGGCCCCACGGGCTCCGGCAAGACCCTCCTGGCGCAGACCCTCGCGCGGATGCTGAACGTCCCCTTCGCGATCGCCGACGCCACGGCCCTGACGGAGGCCGGCTACGTCGGCGAGGACGTCGAGAACATCCTGCTCAAGCTGATCCAGGCCGCCGACTACGACGTCAAGAAGGCCGAGACCGGGATCATCTACATCGACGAGATCGACAAGGTCGCGAGGAAGAGTGAAAACCCCTCGATCACGCGCGACGTGAGCGGGGAGGGCGTACAGCAGGCCCTGCTGAAGATCCTGGAGGGCACCACGGCCTCCGTCCCGCCGCAGGGCGGCCGCAAGCACCCGCACCAGGAATTCATCCAGATCGACACGACGAACGTGCTGTTCATCGTGGGCGGTGCCTTCGCGGGCCTGGAGAAGATCATCGAGTCCCGGGCCGGCGCCAAGGGCATCGGCTTCGGCGCGCAGATCCGCTCCAAGCGCGAGATGGAGTCCAAGGACCAGTTCCAGGAGGTCATGCCGGAGGACCTGGTCAAGTTCGGCATGATCCCCGAGTTCATCGGCCGCCTCCCGGTCATCACCTCGGTCCACAACCTCGACCGCGAGGCCCTGCTCCAGATCCTCGTCGAGCCGCGCAACGCGCTCGTCAAGCAGTACCAGCGGCTCTTCGAACTCGACGGCGTGGAGCTGGACTTCGAGCGCGAGGCCCTCGAGGCCATCGCCGACCAGGCCATCCTCCGCCAGACCGGCGCGCGCGGCCTGCGCGCCATCATGGAGGAAGTCCTCCAGGGCGTGATGTACGAGGTCCCGTCCCGCAAGGACGTGGCCCGGGTCGTCATCACGGCGGACGTCGTCCAGTCGAACGTGAACCCGACGCTGATTCCGCGGGATGCGCGCGGACGCGGTCCTGGGGAGCAGAAGACGGCCTAGTCACCCACTGCACGCGAAGGCGCCCAGCACAGTTGCCGGGCGCCTTCGTCGTTGCCGGTGTCAGGCCTTGACGCGGACTTCCCCGCGGACCTTGGTCGTGAGGTCGATCGCCACGTCCTTGGTGACGCCCTGCGCCGCGTCGCCCGGCGACACGATGGCGATGGTGCTGTAGTCGGCCCACGCGCAGAACCAGTTGGTCTTCTCCTGCTTGGTCGCGCGGTCCTGCCCCTTGA
This sequence comes from Streptomyces swartbergensis, assembly GCF_002148965.1. Taxonomy (GTDB): domain Bacteria; phylum Actinomycetota; class Actinomycetes; order Streptomycetales; family Streptomycetaceae; genus Streptomyces; species Streptomyces swartbergensis. Next base: position 12,990 of record NZ_NGFN01000237.1, read on the forward strand.
CCGACTGGCACTTCATGACCGCGCCGTCGAGGTCGGCCGCCTCGGGCTCGCCGATCAGTTCGGGCTTGCCGGACCCGGTGGAGGACTCCTTCTCGGCCGACTTCTTGAAGTTGGCGAAGAACAGGTCCAGAGTCGCCTCCGGGTCGGAGATCTCACCGGAGGCACCGGCCACCGAAAGGGTCTTGGCCGTCGCCATCTTCGCCGCGGACGAGGGGTCGTCGGGGTCGTAGTCGCTCAGGTCCACCGTGGAGTATTGGCCCGCCGCGGACTTGGCGTTCTTGACGCCGCTCTTCTCCAGTTCCGACGTCGAGTCGTCGCCGACGGTCTGCCCGTCCTTGGTGATGCGCTTGTAGTCGCTGAGCACCGTCGCCGGCGTCGTGAGCTTGTGCGGCCCGTCGTCCTCCAAGCCGCCACCACCCCCGCCGATCACGAAGTACGCGCCCACACCGATCGCCGCGACCACCGCGACCGCGCCGATGATGATGCCCGTCTTCTTCTTGCCGCCGCCCGGGGCCGGGGGCTGGGGCATGCCGTACGGGGCCTGGCCGTAGGGCGGCTGCTGACCGTACGGGGGCTGCTGGCCATAGGGGGCTTGCTGGGGCGGGACGC
>NZ_NGFN01000238.1 GCF_002148965.1 Streptomyces swartbergensis
AGGTGCAGCGGCCGGCGCGGGGTGATGGGCGGGATCGGCGGCGGGTCGGGCAGGCGGACGCCGCCGAGGTCGACCGAGCCGCTGTCGCGGCCGGAGAGCTCGTGCGGGCCCGGCTGGTGCACGGCCTCGACGACCGGCTCCGGCGCGGGCGGGGCGACCTCGTTGCCCCAGGCACCATGGGAGCCCGGCAACAGCAGGTCTTCGTCCTCGGCGGTGTTCTCGGAGAGGTAGGCGTACGCACCGTGCGCGGGGGCGCCCGGCTGTTCCACCATGCCTGCGTTCTCCGGCAGTCCCTCGCCCGGGACCTGGCCGGTGTCGGTCATGCGTACCCCTCGCCCATCGGTTAGTGCTCCTACGACCAGCTCACCCGGAACGGCGCACCGACCGCCCCACAGTGAAGAACGAGCGTGCGTCCCCAGCGGCACGAACGGCCCGCCCGTAAAAGGCGACAAAGCCACTCACTGGCATTGTTGCGGCCGAACCACCGTCACGGCACGTTGATCCGCGACGGTTCCGCTGTGGACTGCGCCACGTTGCGCGTCCTCCGGTTCTGCCGTACCACACTCACCCCAAAACGGGCGGGCTTTCCGGACATTGACCGACGATCTGCCGGACGTCCGCGTGCGGTGCAGCGATCGGCCAGCCTACCGCGCGCAGTACGACAACCCGATCACGGGGAAGGCGGCGGGATCAGGCGCTGCGCCGTGGGAGCACCCCGCTGAGCAGGAACGCGACGCTCCGTTCCGTCTCCGTCCAGGCCCGGGTGTCGAGTTCGACGGACTGGAGCAGGGCGCACTCGACGCCGTATCCGTGCTCCGTCAGGTCCCGGCCGACGAGTTCGGCGGCGTCCCGGGTGGCGGCGTGCGTGACGATGCGCTGCGGGCGGCGGTCCGCCACGGCCGAGACGACGGCCGCTCCCCCGCCGGCGACACGGACGACGTCGGGTTCGGGGAGGTTCTCCAGGACGTGCGGGGCGGTGCCGTGCACGATCTGGAGCTGGACGCCGAGGCGGCGGGCGGCCGCGTCGGTGCGGGCGCAGGCCGCCCGGTCGCTGTCGACGGCGATGACGGCGGCGCCCGCGCGCGCGGCCTCGACGGCGAAGGCGCCGCTGCCGCAGCCGATGTCCCACACGAGGTCGCCGATACGGGGCCCGAGGCGGGCGAGTTGGGAGGCGCGCAGCAGCTGGGTCTCGCCCTCACCGAGGTCACCGCCGTATGCCTCGGCGGGCAGGGACCAGCCGCGTGGTCCGGCGGACGGGTCGCGGCCGGCGATCCAGCCGCCGGTCTCCCCCGCGGTGCCGGCCGGGCCGCCGAGGACGATGACGACGTTGGGGTCGCGCCAGGTGTGGTCGGCGGCCTTTTCGGAGGTGACGACGCTGACCCGCTCGTGTGTGGTGCCGAGTTCCTCGCAGATGACGAAGGTGCGGTGGACTCCTTCGAGGAGCAGGCCGAGTTCGGCGGGGCCGGCGCCGGGTGAGGTGAGGACTGCCACCTTGGTGTGGGCGCGGCATACATTCACCGCGCGGCGCAGGGTGCGGCGGTGTGCGACGACCACCTGTGCGTCGTCCCAGGGCATGCCTGCGCGGGCGAAGGCGGCGGCGACGGAGGAGACGGCGGGGACGACCTCCACTTCGAGGCCGAACTCGGGAGCGCGCAGGGTGCGTACGACGCCGAAGAAGCCGGGGTCGCCGTCGGCGACCACGACGGCCGTGCCGCGGTGGGCGGCGATGCGGCGGGCGGCGAGGGCGACGCTGCCGAGGCGGATGCGCTCGGCGCCTGCGGGTACCTCGGGGAGCGCCAGGTGGTGGGCTGCACCCGCCACGAGCGTGGCGGCACCCAGGGCGGCGCGTGCCGCGGCGGTCAGCGGCGAACCGTCCCAGCCGATCACCGTGACCCGGTCGGCCATCGTCGTCAGTCTCCAGGGTTTTCGCAGGTCGTCTGTGTGTCGTGTGGTGAGGGGCCCGCGGGCGGGCTCCGTGAGACTACCCGGTGAAGCCGGCGGAGGGGGCGGCGGTGCCGTCGCGCACGGTGTCCGTTCCGGTCGGTTCCGGTCGCCGAAGTCGGTTCCGGTCGCGAAGTCAGTTCCCCGCCGAAGTCAGTTCCAGTCGCCGAAGGACGTGAAGCCGCCGGGCAACTGGTCGCCCACGCCTTCGAGGTCCTCGGGGAGCAGGCTCCAGACGATCAGGTCGGTGCGCACCTCGGTCCACTCGCCGTCGTCCCTCCGTGCCCGGGCTATCCAGGCGCCGCGCAGCACTCCCTCGCTGATGCAGCCGATCTTCTGGGCCACCTGCTGGGAGGCGGTGTTGTCGGCCGGCGTGCGCAGTTCGAGGCGCTCGAACTTCTGGTCGCTGAAGAGCCACTGCGCGGTGATGAGCGCCGCTTCGGAGGCATAGCCCTCGCCGCGGGCCCAGGGGGCGATGACGTAGGAGATCTCGCTGGAGCGGATCCGCCAGTCGGTGTTCCGGAGGTGGACGATGCCGACGAGGCGCTGGGTGAGGAACTCGGTGACGGCGAAGACGATGCCGCGTCCCTCGGCCCGTTCCGCGGGGGCCAGTTCGGTGATCCAGGAGCGGGCGTGGGCCTCGGTGTAGGGCTGCGGGACGGAGGTCCAGGCGGTGACGAGCTCGTCGTTCATCATGTCGGCGAACGATGGGATGTCCGGCTCCTCGAAGGGACGCAGGACCAACCGCTCCGTGCTGATGGAGACGTTGGGAAAGGTGCTCGTCATGCGCCGCTCCGTTACCTTCGGTGAACCTTCAGGGCCTGCTGAACTGCCCAGCATGCAGCATGAAAGCACTGATCCGCACCACGGGGTCCTCCCCCACCGGGTGAGGGCGGACCCCGTGCGTGACGGGTGCCGGGCGGGGCTCAGAAGGAGGCGAGCACGGAGCCGGCGTACTTGTCCTGGATGAACTTCTTCACCTCGGGCGAGGTGAGGAGCTTCGCGAGCTTCTTCACGCGCGGGTCGTCCTCCTGGCCCTTCTTCACCGCGAGGAAGTTGCCGTACGGGTTGTTCTTCGGGGACTCCAGGACGAGGGCGTCCTTCGACGGCTTGAGGTCGGACTCGATGGCGTAGTTGCCGTTGACGACGGCGGCGTCCACGTCGTCGAGGGAGCGCGGCGTCTGGGCCGCCTCCAGCTCCTTGAACTTGAGGTTCTTGGGGTTCTTGGTGATGTCGGAGGGGGTCGCCTCGTTGCCGACGCCCGCCTTGAGGGTGATGAGCCCGCCCGCGGCGAGGAGCTTGAGGGCGCGGGCCTCGTTGACCGTGTCGTTGGGGATGGCGACGGTCGCACCGCTCTTCAGGTCGTCGGCCTTCTTGACCTTGTGGGAGTAGAGGCCGAGCGGCTCCAGGTGAACCGTGACGACGGGCACGATGTCGGTGCCGTTCTTCTTGTTGAAGTCGTCGAGGTACGGCTTGTTCTGGAAGTAGTTGGCGCCGACGGAGCCGTCCTGCGTCGCCGTGTTCGGCGTGACGTAGTCGGTGAACTCCTTGACCTGGAGGTCCAGGCCCTCCTTCTTCGCCAGGTTGTCCTTGACGTAGTTGAGGATCTCGGCGTGGGGGACGGGGCTCGCGGCGACGACCAGGGGTCCGTCGGAGCCGGAGTTGCCCGCGCCGCAAGCGCTGAGCCCGAGGGTGAGGGCTCCGGCGGCGAGGACGGCGGTGGTGATCTTGGCGGTGTTACGCACGAAAAGTGCCTTTCCTTATGACCTTGCGGGTGGTGCGACCCCTGGAATCAGAGGGTGCCGGCGCGAAGCGCCGTCGTTGAGGGGTGGTGGTCGGGCGACGGGCGGGCGAACGGGGAGTTCAGGAGGCGGCTTTGAGCAGCCGCAGCTTCGGGGCGGGGCCCGAGTGGGCGCCGCGGCGGTGCAGGGAGCGGGCCGCGTAGTCGCCGGCGAACTGGATGAGGGAGATGACGACGGCGAGGATCGCGACGGTGATCCACATCAGCCCGGTCTCGAAGCGCTGGTAGCCGTAGCGGATGGCGATGTCTCCGAGGCCGCCGGCGCCGACCGTGCCCGCCATGGCCGAGTAGCCGATGAGGGCGACGATCGTGGTGGTGGTGCTGGAGATCAGCGACGGCAGGGACTCGGGGACGAGGACCTTGCGGACGATCGTCCAGGTGTTGCCGCCCATGGCCTGCACGGCCTCGACGAGCCCGTGGTCCACTTCGCGGACGGCCGTCTCGACCAAGCGCGCGAAGAACGGGATGGCGCCGACGGCGAGCGGCACGATGGCGGCCTCGCGGCCGATGGTGGTGCCGGTGATCCAGCGGGTGAAGGTCATCAGCGCGACCATCAGGATGATGAACGGCAGCGAGCGGGCGATGTTCACGATCTGCCCGATGACCTTGTTGGCGACGACGTTCTGGAGCAGCCCGCCCCGGTCGGTCAGGACCAGCAGGATGCCGAGCGGCAGTCCGCCGACGACGGCGATGAGGGTGGACCAGCCGACCATGTAGAGCGTGTCCCAACACGCCTGCTCCAGCAGGGGCTGCATCTCGGACCAGGTCACTTCGCACCTTCCTTCACCAGTACGGACTCGCGGCCCGGGACGTCGATCTGGAGGCCCTTCTCGCGCAGGAAGCCGATCGGCACGACGTTGTCCTCGTAGCGGCCGGGCAGTTCGATGCGCATGCGGCCGACCTGGAGGCCGCCGACGGTGTCGATGGCGGCGCCGAGGATCGATATGTCGATGTTGTAGGTGCGGGCGAGCTGCGAGATGACGGGCTGGGTCGCGCTCTCGCCCTGGAAGGTGACGTCGACGACGGTGCGGTCCTCGCCGGAGGCCTCGCCGTCGAGCGGGAACAGCGCGGCGGCCAGTTCCGAACCCGGGGTGGCCAGGAGTTCGCTGACGGTGCCCGACTCGACGATGCGCCCGTTCTCCATGAGCGCGGCCGAGTCGCAGACCGACTTCACGACGTCCATCTCGTGCGTGATGAGCAGGACGGTCAGGCCGAGCTGCCGGTTCAGGTCGCGCAGCAGCGCCAGGATCGAGCGGGTGGTCTCCGGGTCGAGGGCGCTGGTGGCCTCGTCGGACAGCAGCACCTTCGGGTCGCCGGCCAGGGCGCGGGCGATGCCGACGCGCTGCTTCTGGCCACCGGAGAGCTGGGCGGGGTAGGCGCCCGCCTTGTCGGCGAGGCCGACCAGGTCGAGCAACTCCAGTGCCTTGCGGGAGCGTTCCCCGCCGGACTTGCCGAGGATCTCCAGCGGCAGTTCGACATTGTCCTGGACGGTCCGGGAGGACAGCAGGTTGAAGTGCTGGAAGACCATGCCGATCCGGCTGCGCGCCTGCCGCAGTTCCCTTCCGGCGCGCGAGCCCCGGCCGGCCAGGGCCGTGAGGTCCTGGCCGGCGACCGTCACGGTGCCGGAGGTGGGGCGCTCCAGGAGGTTGACGCAGCGGATCAGCGAGGACTTGCCGGCGCCGGACTGGCCGATGACGCCGTACACCTCGCCTTCGCGGACGTGCAGGTCGACGCCGTCCAGGGCGGTGACCTCGCGGCCGCGCGAACGGTAGACCTTGGTCAGGTCCGTTGTGGTGATCACGTGGGTTTCCGTCACTGTCGAGTGCGCGGGCGTGGGTGTGCCCGGGCACAGGTGCATTCGTTCAGGGACGCGACACGGTTCTCGCTGGGGCGGGGAACCGGAGAGAACATGTGCGCGGGCGGCTCGGTGTCACGCACGGCTCAGGGCGTGCGGACATGCCGCGGTCTCGCTTCGGGGCGCGAGCTCAGGGGGTGGTGCGGGGGCCCTCTAGAAGGCGCACATTCGACACATACAACGAGCACCGGGCGTCATCGTCGCCTCGGTCGCGGGGATGCGGTCGCTCGTCGTGGTCATGCCGCCAGTAAAACACGCGTAGGGTCCTGACCGGCCGCCGCTGTCCGGATGCTGGACAGTGGTGGACAGGGTCGGGGTCCATCACTCGCAGAGGGAGATCTCGACACCCTGCTCGGTGACCAGTGCGGACAAGGCCGACAGGTTCTCGACCACCAGGTCGGCCTGGAGCTCGTCGGCTTGGTGGGTTGTGGTCAACGCCACGGTGGTCATGCCGGCGGCCCGGCCGGCCGCCAGACCCGCGGGGGCGTCCTCGAAGACGACGCACCGGGCGGGGTCGACGCCGAGGGTGCGGGCGGCGAGCAGATAGGGCTCGGGGTCGGGCTTGCCGCGGGTGACGTCGTCGGCGGCGACGAGCGCCTTCGGCAGGATGCCGACGGCGTCGAGCCGGGCCTCGGCCAGCCGCCGGGTGGCGGAGGTGACGACGGCCCAGCGCTCGGCGGGCAGGGCGTCGAGGAACGCGCGGGTCCCCGGCAGCAGGTGCACACCGCCGCCCGGCACGTCCTCCACCTCAAGGTCCTCGATCCTCACGACGGCCTCCGGCACCACGTCGGCGGGCAGCAGGTCGGCGGCTATCTCGGCGGCCGGCCGGCCGTGCAGCTCGACCCGGGCGAACTCCTCGGCCGTGATCCCGTACTCCGTGGCCCACCGTGTCCAGCAGCGGTCCACCGAGGCGAGGGAGGACACCAGGGTTCCGTCGTTGTCGAACAGCAGGGCGTGCGCGTGGATCTTCATGCCCTCGACCCTACGGTGCGGGCCAGGGCCGCAGGCACCGGGCCTTTTCGGCCGTAATAAGGTCACAGCATGCTTGATGCCCTGACGCTGGTGACCGGCGTCGCCGCGCTGCTGCTCGCCGCCTGGTGCGGCTGGGCCGCCTACCGTGACCAGCCGACGAAGGACTGGCACTTCATCGGGATGGCCGTGGTCACGCTGCTGACGCTGATCCAGCTGGTGGTGGGAATCGTGCTGCTCGCGCGGGGCGAGAAGCCGGAGCAGGGCACGACGATCTTCGTGGCGTATCTGCTGGGGGCGTTCGCGTGCGTCCCGGCGGCGGGGTTCATGTCACTGGCGGAGCGCACCCGGTGGGGTTCGGTGACGGTCGCCGCCGGCGGTGTGGTGCTGGCTGTGCTGGAAGTGCGGCTCTATGACATCTGGGGAGGCTGAGGTGAGCCGGCGGCGGCTGACCAGCGGGCCGGGCACGCTGCTGGTGTGGCTGTACGGCGTGATGGTCGTCGGGGCGGTGTCGCGGTCCGCGTATCAGATCGCGACGGAGTTCGACCGGGCGCCGCTGGCGTATTCGCTGTCGGCCGTCGCGGGTGTCGTGTACGGGTTCATCACGTACTCGCTGGTGCGGGGTGGGGAGACGGCTCGGCGGGCGGCGCTCGTGTGCTGTGTCGCGGAGTTGGTGGGTGTGCTGACGGTGGGGACGTGGACGTTGATCGAGCCGTCGGCGTTTCCGGATGCGACCGTGTGGTCGGACTTCGGGATGGGGTATGTGTTCATCCCGATTCTGTTGCCGGTGTCGGCGATTTACTGGCTGCGGACGTCGCGTGCGCGGCAGGGGGATGCAGGCTGAGGGGCGCCGGCGACTGCGGGTGCGTCGTGGTTGTTCGCGCAGTTCCCCGCGCCCCTGAACATCAAGCTGTCGCCGCGTAGGTTCCGGCCGGCTTCTCCAGGACGATCATCGGGATGCCGTCCGCGCCCTGGGACGTGCCCACCGTTTCGTAACCCACCTTGCGGTACAGGCGGAGGTGGCCCTCGCTGCGGTGGCCGGTGTGGAGGCGGAAGCGGGTGGCGCCGTGCTGGTCGGCCAGGGCCGATTCGGCCGCTCGGAGGAGGCGGGCGCCGATGCCGTGGCCCTGGAGGCGGGGGTGGACGCAGAGCTTGCCGATCGAGGCGGCGCCGTCCTCGGTGACCGAGCCGCGGACCGAGCCGACGACCTCCTCGCCGAGCCGGGCCACGAAGACGCAGTCGCGGGCGACCTCCTCGCGGACCGAGTCGAGGGTTTGGACGAGCGGATCGATGCGGTAGTTGCCGTACAGCGCGGCCTCCGGCTGGAAGCACAGGTATTGCAGCCTGAAGATCTGCTCCGCGTCCTGCTCGGTCGCCGCAGAGATGGTCACGCTCATGCCCATGTGCGCACGCCTCCCGCTCATCTGATCACTGTCGTTCCTCACTCCTATCCCCGTCCTCAACGGGCCGCAACCTCCGGTGTGAGCAATCTGCGCAGACATCCCAGGCATCTGGAACGTTCCGGGCCAAGACTCCCCTGTGAGATACCCAACTCCCCTGCGATTTCCCGGTATGTCAGGTCCTCGCGAGAGAGCAGGGCCTCCATCAGCCGGGGGCAGCGGCCCGGGAGGCGGCGTACGGCCGCGCGCAGGGCACGGCCGCGGGCGGCGGCGAGGGCGAGCTGTTCGGGGCCACGGTCGCCGTCGTCGGCGGGTTCGATGCCGTACGGCCGTTCGAGGCGGGTCGTACGACGGGTGCGGCGCACTTCCGATCGGACGGCCCGGCGGAGCCATTCCTGCGGGTCGAGCGGCGGACCCTCGGCGTCGAGGCGCTCCAGCAGGCGGAGCCAGACCGCCTGCTCCAGGTCGCCCGGCTCGGCTCCGGCGGCATATGCCTCCGCGGAGGCCTCGGCGGTGAGCAGTGGGCGCAGGGCGGTGAGCAGGTCGTGCGTCATATGCGGAGCGACGCGGCCGCCCGGGCCGCGGGTTGCCCGGGCGGCCGAAGCTCACTCGACCGGGTGGTGTGAGCTCACATGTTGACGCTCAGTCGCTGACGAAGTCCTCGCGGGCCAGCAGGCCCGTGTCGGGCTGGTCGGTGAAGACGCCGTCGATACCGGTCGCGAAGTAGGCCTTGTACGCGCCGAACACGTCACCGTAGGCGTCCGCGTCCGTGCCCTTGCGGAAGTTCGCGGGCAGGAAGGGGTTCTCGTTGCGCAGCGTCCACGGGTGCAGGATCAGGCCCACCTTGTGCGCGTCCGCGACGAGGGTCGTGGGCTGCGTGAGGCTGCCCTTGGCGTCGCGCGGGATGACCAGGTCGAGGGTCGGGCCGATGCCCTGCGCGTAGGAGGCGATCTCCCGCAGGCCGGCCGGCTTGACCAGGTCGGCGACCGTGCGGGGGTCGCCCGTCTCGACGAAGTCCCAGGGGCGGGTGTCCGCCGAGGACAGCAGGACGACCAAGGGGTTGTCGACGAGCTTGTTGAGGCGCTGGATGCTGGTCGGCTCGAAGGACTGGAGGATGACCGGGGAGGTGCGCCGGTCCTTGCGGTACTTGCGCAGCAGCTTGGTGACCCGCTCCTCCAGGGGGAGGCCCTGCTTGCGGAAGTAGGTGGGGTGCTTGAGCTCGGGGTAGATCCACACCTGCTTGCCGCGCTTGCGGGTCTGCTCGTCCTGCCACTTCAGGACCTCTTCGAAGGTGGGGATCTCCCAGCGGCCGTTGTAGAGGGTGTTGTGCGGGCGGTTGGCCGGGATGCGCTCGATCGCCCGCAGGGTCTTCAGCTCGGCGAGCGTGAAGTCCTCGGTGAACCAGCCGGTGGTGGAGACGCCGTCGAGGAGCTTGGTCTTCTTGCGGTCGGCGAACTCGGGGTGGTCGGCGACGTCGGTGGTGCCGCCGATCTCCGGCTCGTGACGGCAGACGAGGTGACCGTCCTTCGTCGGCACCAGGTCGCCCGCCTCGACGATGTCGGCACCCATGTCGAGGGCCAGCTGGTACGAGCCGAAGGTGTGCTCCGGACGGTAGCCGCTGGCCCCGCGGTGGCCGACGATCGTCGGCTTGGGCAGGCTCTTCAGCCCGCCATGCCCGCCATGCCCGCCATGCCGGGCGCTGTCGGCTCTCGCCGTGCCGGTCACGCCGAGGACCGCTCCCCCGGCGCCGAGGACCGCCGCGCCGAGCAGGGCCCGCCGTCCGGTTCCGCTCGTCTCCTCGTTCGGCCTCTGCGTTCCCATGAGCGCCCTCCCTGCCGTCGGCTCGTCAGTGCGGGCCGATCGTACGGTCGCGTACATGACGGGTGGGAGACGCCGGGCGGAACACGTGGGTGACGACGGATGTCGTAGTGGCCGGTGGGGGCGGGGAACTGACGGATCGTCGACGGCTCGTCGAGTTCGTCGCGTCGTGGCGATTCGGTGCGGCGGTTCTGGGAACGCGTCCGATACGCCCGGGGAGCGACGTCCGTCACATGTGGCGGACGGATTACACATCGTCGACGGCGGGTCACCGCAGGTAAACACGCGTCAACGGTACGTAAGACCTCGGTTAAGTGGCCGTGCCCGATGTGCGCGACCCCCGGGACCCCGAGTATCGTCCTCACCTGCACAGACTCATACCGCATCCCTTGACACGGAGGGCCCGTTGTCCCGCTTCGCGCTCATCAAGGCAGTGCTCGGCCCGATCATGCGCCTGATGTTCCGCCCTCAGGTGGAAGGTGCGGAGCACATTCCCGGCGACGGTCCGGTCATCCTGGCCGGCAACCACCTGACGTTCATCGACTCGATGATCCTGCCGCTGGTCTGCGACCGTCAGGTCTTCTTCATCGGCAAGGACGAGTACGTGACCGGGAAGGGCATCAAGGGCCGGCTGATGGCCTGGTTCTTCACGGGCGTCGGCATGATCCCGGTGGATCGTGACGGGGGCCGGGGCGGTGTCGCCGCGCTGATGACCGGGCGCCGGGTGCTGGAGGAGGGCCGGGTGTTCGGGATCTACCCGGAGGGCACGCGGTCGCCCGACGGGCGTCTGTACCGGGGGCGCACCGGGATCGCCCGGCTCACGCTGATGACGGGGGCGCCGGTGGTGCCGTTCGCGATGATCGGTACGGACAGGCTTCAGCCGGGTGGGGCGGGGCTGCCCCGGCCGGGGAAGGTCAGGGTCCGGTTCGGTGAGGCGATGGAGTTCTCCCGGTACGAGGGCATGGACCGGGACCGGTATGTGCTGCGGGCCGTGACCGACTCCGTGATGAGTGAGGTCATGCGGTTGTCCGGGCAGGAGTATGTGGACATGTATGCGAGCAAGGCGAAGGAAGCGGCGTAGTTTTTTGGCTGCGGACGCATGGCGGCTGGTCACGCTCACGCGGCGGAGCCGCATATCGGACAGAGCCCCCGCGCCCCTATAGGGGCGCGTTCTCCGGCGGGCCGCCATTCGTCTGACCGTCCCCCGGTGCCGGGAACCACAGGACGAACGTCGAGCCCTCCCCCACCCGTGAGAACAGGCGGACCTGGCCGCCGTGTGATTCCACGATCTGTCTGACGATGGCCAGGCCCAGCCCGGCATGACGGTCTCGCCCGCCGCCGTTGCCCTTGGCCCGCCAGAAGCGGTCGAAGACCCTCGCCCGGTCGTCGTCACCTATCCCCGGACCCTCGTCCCGTACCGCCGTCCACAGCCAGGAGCCGTCCCGGCCGGCCGCGACGGTGATGCGGGAACCCGGTGGGGCCAGCCGTACCGCGTTCGACAGCAGGTTGCCGACGGCCCGGCGCAGGGCGTCGTGGTCGCCGATGACCGTGAGGCCGGGGGCGAGACTGCGGTGCAGGAGCTGGCCGCGTTCGGCGGCGAGCGGGGCGAACTCCTCGCAGGCCTCGCCGGCCGCCGCCGCGAGGTCGACGTCGGCGTCGGCCAGGGCGGGGGCGCTGCGGCGGGCGGTGGCGAGCAGGTCCTCGACCAGGCGGGTCATGCGCGTGGTGGCCCGGTCGACGCTGCGGGCGGCGATACGGCGGTCCTCCTCGTCCGAGTCCTCCGCCGTCAGTACGGCGTCGACGTTGGCGCGGATGATCGCCAGTGGGCTGCGCAGTTCGTGGGAGGCGTCGTCGATGAGCTGGCGCTGGGCCCGGAAGGCCTCGTCGAGGCGGTCGAGCATGGAGTCGACGGTGTCGGCGAGGTCGCGCAGCTCGTCCTTGGGGCCGGTGAGGCGGATGCGCTGGGAGAGGTCGGTGGCCTGAATGTCGGCTGCCGTGCGGGAGATCGCGCGGACCGGGCGCAGGGCGCGGCCGGCGAGGATCCAGCCGATGACGGGGCTGGCCACGGCGAGCGCGCCGAGCACGATGAAGGAGAAGTTGCGCAGGTTGCCGAGGGTCTCGTAGTTGACGGCCGCCTCGACCTCCTGGAGCTTCACGGCGTCGAACTCACCCATGTAGACGCCGTTGACGTACTTCTCGGCGCGGAACTGCTTGCTGACCGGGTGGGCCTCGCCGCTGCGCTCGACCGCGAAGTAGGTGGCGCCGAGGACGAGGGCGGTGAGGAGGAAGAGGAGGCCGGAGTAGAGGACCGTGAGGCGGAAGCGGATGGTGTGTGTGAAGGCGGGCAGCCGGATCCGGGTCCTGAGCGGCCGGAGCATCGTCGTCACGGCAGCTCCTTGAGGCGATAGCCCTGCCGTATCACGGTCTCGATGAGCGGCTCGTCCTCCCCGGTGACCTTGCGGCGCAGGGAGCCGACGGTGACGCGGACGGTGTTGGTGAACGGGTCGGCGTGTTCGTCCCAGACGTGTTCGAGCAGCTCCTCGGCCGGGACGACGCGCCCAGGGCGGGTCATCAGGTAGTGCAGGACGCCGAACTCCTTGGGGGTGAGCGGGAGCCTGCGGTCCCCTCGGTACGCCTCGAAACGGGCGGTGTCCAGGCGGAGCTCGCCGACCTCGACGACGGACGTGCCGCCGTCCTCGCGGCGCAGCAGGGCGCGGATGCGGGCGAGGAGCTCGGGGAGCGCGAAGGGTTTCACGAGGTAGTCGTCGGCGCCCTCGTCGAGGCCGCGTACCCGGTCGGCGAGGCGGTCGCGGGCGGTGAGCATCAGGATGCGGGGGCCACCGGGGGTGGCGCGGATGGCGCGGCAGACGGAGAAGCCGTCGCCGTCGGGCAGGTTGAGGTCCAGCAGGACCAGGTCGTAGTCGTTCACGGTGAGCTTCTCGGTGGCGGTGTCGACGTCCGGGGCGACGTCGACCGCGTAGCCGGCCCTGATCAGGCCCACCTTGAGGGCGACGACGAGGTCCTCCTCGTCCTCGACGACCAGCAGTCGCATGGGCGCGGCCCCCTTCAGCCACCGTCGATGATGGTCCGGGCGGCCTCCACCGCGTCGCCCACGGGGATCGCGAAGCCGATGCCGATGGAACCGCCTCTGTTCTGGTCCAACGTCGCGATGGCCGTGTTGATGCCGATGACGCGCCCTTCGTCGTCGACGAGCGGTCCGCCGGAGTTCCCCGGGTTGATCGAGGCGTCGGTCTGCAGCGCCCGCTGCCGTCCTCCCCCGCTGTCCTCACCGAGCCTGACGGAGCGGTCCAGGGCGCTGACGATGCCGGAGGTGACGGTGCCGCTCAGACCGAGCGGGGAGCCGATGGCCAGGACGGTGTCGCCGACGGCCGGGCGGGTGCCGGTGGCGAGGTCGGCGGCGCGCAGGCCGCGGGACGTCTCCGGCTCCAGTACGGCGACGTCGTGGGCGGGGTCGTCGCCGATCACCTCGGCGGTGAGCCGACGGCCGTCCTGGAGCTCGACCGAGACGCGTGAACTGCCGTCCACCACATGCGCGTTGGTGAGGATGCGGCCCCGCTCGTCGAAGACGAACCCGGAGCCCTGTCCGCGGTCCGTCTGGACGGAGACCACGCTGGGCAGCACCCGGGCGGCGACGGCCTGGAGGTCGCCCGGGGCGCGGGCGGCCGATGCGGAGGCGGGCACGGGGTCGTCGTCGCCGAGCGCCCCGGCGGCGTATCCGGCCAGACCGCCCGCGAGGACGGCGGCCAGGACGGCGGTGGCCAGGGGGCGGTG
>NZ_NGFN01000239.1 GCF_002148965.1 Streptomyces swartbergensis
GTCCTGGAGGACGAATACCCCGACGCCTGGTGGATGCCCGGCAGCCCTCCCCAGCTGATCGTCCTGGAGGACGAATACCCCGACGCCTGGTGGATGCCCGGCAGCCCTCCCCAGCTGATCGTCACCACGGGCGCCCTGCACCGCCTCACGGACCACCAGCTCGGCGCCGTCCTCACCCACGAGCGCGGCCACGCCCGCGCCCGCCACGACTGGCTGCTGCACCTGTCCACCGCCCTGGCCACCGGTTTCCCCCGCATCCCGCTGTTCGCCCACTTCTGCGACCAGACGCACCGACTGGTCGAACTGGCCGCCGACGACACGGCGTCCCGCCGCTGCGGCCACCTGACCACGGCCCTGGCCCTGATCGAGCTCAACCAGCACCGCGGCGTCCTGTCCTGCGCCTCCAGCCACCGCCTGCTGGGCGAGCGGGTCGACCGGCTCCTGGAACCGCCGCCCCGGCTGGGCCGCCGGCACCGGGCCCTGACGACCACCACGGCCGCACTGGTACCGCTGCTGCCCCTGCTGATCGTGTTCGCGCCGGGTCTGACTGCCCTGTCGTAGCCGTACGGGACCGGCGGCTGGTGTCGGGTCTCTGTCATAGCCGTGCGGGACCAGTGGTCGGTGGCGGATCTCTGTCACAGCCGTACCGGACCGGTGGGGTCGGTGGCGGATCTCCTCACCGGCCCGCCGAAAAACCAGCTCAACGACCGAACCGGTCGCGCTCGATGGCGCAACATTCCTGCAACACCACTTTTCCTATCGGATAGGTATGGTCCGGGCCATACCCAGTGACCGCATCCGAGACCACGCCGGACAGGGAGCCGCGACCACCGTCGCCGCCCACCGCGCGCGGCGCCGGCTGCGCGCAGACCGGGCCGGCAACTGGCGGGCACCACCGGCTGCCCGGCACCCCTCACCGAGCGTGCCGTGGCCGCCCTGTCCGAGCAGGCCTGGCAGGTGCGGGCCGGAGCCGCCACGGCCCTGTCCGTCATCGACCCCGAGGTGGCCGTCCCCTCCCTCGCCAAGGCCCTCTCGGACGCCAACGCCGATGTCCGCAAGGCCGCCGTCCTGGCACTGACCCGGCACCGCGTCACCGAGGAGGCCCGCGCGGCCCTCGCGACGGCGACGTCGGACGCCGACGCGGATGTCAGGGCGTACGCGGCAAGGGCGCTGTGACCGCTGCCGGTGCGGCCGGGGAACGCAGGCCGACGCTCGGGACGGGCCGATGTCCGGGCCGGGCGAATACCCGGGGCCGGGCCGACACCCGAGCCGGCCGACACCTGGGCCGACACCCGAGCCGGGCCAATGTCCGGGTCCGGGCCGACGCCCAGCTCTGCCGGCCCTGCCCCCACCCCAGCACCAGCACCAGCACCAGCACCAGCACCAGCCGATGCCCTGCCCTGACCCAGCCGAAGCTCGGCCTATATCCAGTCGGGCTCCGGCTCCCCGTCCAGCTCCGGCCACTCGTGCGGCTCGCCCTCGTCCTGGCCGGGCGCCTCAGCCACGGCCGAGCCCGCCACCGCTGCCGAGCCGGCCGCCGAAGCCGCACCCTGCGGCCCGCCCAGCGACGCGAGCACCTCCAGCACGCCCTCCCCGTACGTCGTGAGCTTCTTCTCCCCCACTCCGCTGATCCCACCGAGCTCGGCCACCGAGCTCGGCCACACCGTGGCGATCTCCCGCAGCGTGGCGTCGTGGAAGATGACGTACGCCGGGACGCCCTGCTCGCGTGCCTGCTCGGCCCGCCAGGCGCGCAGTGCCTCGAAGGCCGGCAGCAGTGCCTCGGGCAGCTCGGCGGCGGCCGTCCTGCTCTTGCGCTCGCCCCGCCCGGAGCCGGACGACCCCGACGCTCCGGACCGGGAGGTCACCGGCTTCTTCGGCTCCTTCCGCAGCGGCACCTCCCGCTCCCGCCGCAGCACCTCCCCGCTGGCCTCGGTCAGCACGAGCGTGCCGTACTCGCCCTCCACCGCGAGCAGCCCCTGGGCCAGCAACTGCCGGATCACACCGCGCCATTCACCCTCGGTCAGATCCTCGCCGATGCCGAACACCGACAGCCGGTCGTGGTCGAACTGGATCACCTTGCCGGTCCGCTTGCCCAGCAGGATGTCCACGATCTGCACCGCGCCGAACTTCTGCCCGCGCTCCCGCTGGAGCCGCACCACCGTCGAGAGCACCTTCTGCGCCGCGACCGTGCCGTCCCAGGTCTCCGGCGGGGTCAGGCAGGTGTCGCAGTTGCCGCAGGCAGGCTGGTCCGGGTCCTGGCCGAAGTAGGCGAGGAGCTGGCCTCGGCGGCACTGGGCCGTCTCGCACAGCGCCAGCATCGAGTCCAGGTGGGCCTGGGCCCGCCGCCGGAACGCCTCGTCGCCCTCGCCCGACTGGATCAGCTTGCGCTGCTGTATGACGTCGTTCAGCCCGTAGGCCATCCAGGCCGTCGACGGCAGCCCGTCACGCCCCGCCCGGCCCGTCTCCTGGTAGTAGCCCTCGACCGACTTGGGCAGGTCGAGGTGGGCGACGAAGCGTACGTCCGGCTTGTCGATGCCCATTCCGAAGGCGATGGTCGCCACCACGACCAGGCCGTCCTCCCGCAGGAAGCGGGACTGGTGGGCCGCGCGCGTACCCGCGTCCAGCCCCGCGTGGTACGGCACCGCCTCGATGCCGTTGCGGCTGAGGAACTCGGCGGTCTTGTCGACCGAGTTGCGCGACAGGCAGTAGACGATGCCCGCGTCGCCCGCGTGCTCCTCGCGCAGGAAGCTCAGCAACTGCTTCTTCGGGTCGGCCTTCGGCACGATCCGGTACTGGATGTTGGGCCGGTCGAAGCTCGCCACGAAGTGCCGGGCCAACGGCATGTTCAGCCGCTCGGTGATCTCCTGGTGCGTCGCGTGCGTGGCCGTCGCCGTGAGCGCGATCCTCGGTACGTCCGGCCAGCGCTCGCCGAGCAGCGACAGCGACAGGTAGTCCGGCCGGAAGTCGTGGCCCCACTGGGACACGCAGTGCGCCTCGTCGATCGCGAAGACGGAGATCTTCCCGCGTGAGAGCAGGTCGAGCGTGTTCTCCAGCCGCAGCCGCTCCGGCGCCAGGTACACCAGGTCCAGCTCACCGGCGAGGAACTCCGCCTCCACCACCCTCCGCTCGTCGAAGTCCTGCGTGGAGTTCATGAACCCGGCCCGCACGCCCAGCGCCCGCAGCGCGTTCACCTGGTCCTGCATCAAGGCGATGAGCGGGGAGACGACCACACCTGTACCGGGCCTGACCAGGGCCGGGACCTGATAGCAGAGGGACTTGCCGGCGCCGGTCGGCATGAGCACCACCGCGTCGCCGCCCGCGACCACGTGCTCGATGACCGCTTCCTGCTCGCCGCGGAAGGCCTCGTATCCGAAGACCCGGTGCAGCGTGGCCAGCGCCTCGCTCGCCTCGGCGCCGAGGGGCCCGGCGGGGCCCCTGCCCGCACCGGTCCCGTTCCCGGTCACCGCGTCCAGTTCCGTCATCACACCCGTCCCGCCTGTAGCGACCATCGTTCCGTCCCCCGTGCGTCGCGCCTCGACCACTGCGTCCACCATAGGCGCCCGCACCGACAGCCCCGGAGTTATCCACAGGCCGCTCCGAACGCCTGCGTCAAGGACACGACCGTCGTTCACACGTTCGCGGGAGACCCCGCCCGTTTCCGCCCGATAGCCTGAAAGACCCGGCGAGACTCCGTCCCATGGGAGCACTGATGAGCGTCGCACCGAAGGCGTCCACGCCGACCTGGCCGACCCCGCCGGAAGGCGGCTGGACCGCCGACGACCTGGACCGCCTCCCGAATCTGCCTCCGCACACGGAACTGATCGACGGGAGCCTCGTCTTCGCGAGTCCGCAGACACTTTTCCACTCGCGCGCTGTGAGCTTCTTCGAATGGCAGCTCCAGTCCATCGCCCCCGCGGAATACGAGGTCATTCGCGAGTTCACCATCGACATCGATCGCCAGAACCGGCCCGAGCCGGATGTGATCGTGGTACGCGGCGACGTGGTGGAGGATCCTGAGCAGACCCGGTATCCAGCGGAGTCCGTCCTGCTCGCCATCGAGGTCGTCTCCGCGGACTCCATGTCACGGGATCGCGAGACCAAGCCGCTGAAATACGCCCGGGCCGGCATCCCTCACTACTGGCGTGTGGAGAACGAGAAGGGACTCGCCGTGGTGCACGCCTTCGAGCTGGAGCCCACCACCGGCGCGTACACCAGTGTGGGCATCTTCCGTGAGCGGATGAAGGTCAGCGCCCCGTTCGCCGCGGACCTGGACCTGGCCGGCATCAAGCCGCGGCGCAAGGGCGGCGAGTAATCGCCACGACGCCAAAGGACAGCGGCCCGGCTCCCCCCGGAAGGGAAGCCGGGCCGCTGTCTCACAGCCGGCGCGGCGTCAGCGCACGAACACCCCCGCCTGCCCCGCCAGATCCAGGAAGTACTGCGGCGCCACACCGAGCACCAGCGTGACCGCCACGCCGACCCCGATCGCCGTGATCGTCAGCGGCGACGGCACGGCCACCGTCGGGCCCTCCGGCCGGGGCTCGCTGAAGAACATCAGCACGATGACGCGGATGTAGAAGAACGCCGCGATCGCCGACGAGATCACACCGATCACGACGAGCGGGGCGGCCCCGCCCTCCGCCGCCGCCTTGAACACGGCGAACTTCCCGGCGAAACCGGAGGTCAGCGGAATGCCCGCGAAGGCCAGCAGGAACACCGCGAACACGGCCGCCACCAGCGGCGAACGCCGGCCGAGCCCCGCCCACTTGGACAGGTGCGTCGCCTCGCCGCCCGCGTCGCGCACGAGCGTGACCACCGCGAAGGCGCCGATCGTCACGAACGAGTACGCGGCCAGGTAGAACAGCACCGACGAGACACCGTCGGGCGTGGTCGCGATGACACCCGCGAGGATGAACCCGGCGTGCGCGATCGACGAGTACGCCAGCAGCCGCTTGATGTCGGTCTGCGTGATCGCGACGATCGCACCGCCCAGCATGGTGACGATGGCCACCGCCCACATCACCGGCCGCCAGTCCCAGCGCAGGCCCGGCAGGACCACGTACAGCACCCGCAGCAGCGCGCCGAAGGCCGCCACCTTGGTCGCCGCCGCCATGAAACCGGTCACCGGCGTCGGCGCGCCCTGGTACACGTCCGGCGTCCACATGTGGAACGGCACGGCACCCACCTTGAACAGCAGGCCCATCACCAGCAGCGCGGCTCCGACCAGCAGCAGCGCGTCGTTGCCCATGGTGTCGGCGAGCGCCGGGTTGACGTCCTGGACCGTCCCGTCGACGACCTGTGCGATCGTCGCGTACGACATGGAGCCCGCGTAGCCGTACAGCAGCGCGATACCGAAGAGGGTGAAGGCGGAGGCGAACGCGCCGAGCAGGAAGTACTTGACCGCCGCCTCCTGCGACATCAGCCGCTTGCGGCGGGCCAGCGCGCACAGCAGGTACAGCGGGAGTGAGAAGACCTCCAGTGCCACGAAGAGCGTCAGCAGGTCGTTGGCCGCCGGGAAGATCAGCATGCCGGCGACGGCGAACAGCAGCAGCGGGAACACCTCGGTGGTGGTGAACCCGGCCTTGATCGCCGCCTTCTCGCTCTCGCTGCCCGGCACGGACGCGGCCTGCGCGGCGAAGGAGTCGACGCGGTTGCCGTGCTCCACCGGGTCGAGCCGCCGTTCGGCGAAGGTGAACAGGCCGACCAGGGCCGCCAGCAGGATCGTGCCCTGGAGGAAGAGGGCCGGTCCGTCGACGGCGATCGCGCCCATCGCCGCGATGCGCGCCTTGGTGGTGCCGTATCCGTCGGCCGCGAGTGCGACAACCGCGGCGAAGGCGGCCGCGAGTGCGACGACGGACACGAACATCTGGACGTAGTAACGCGATTTGCGCGGGACGAACGCCTCGACCAGGATCCCGACGATCGCCGCTCCGACGACGATCAGGGTGGGCGCCAGCTGTCCGTACTCGAACTTCGGCGCGTCGATCTTGGTGATCGGTTCGGCCGCGGTTGTCCACAGGCTGTGGACGGCTGTTGCGCTCACTTGGCCGCCTCCACCTCGGGCTGGGGGTCCTTCTTCTGTACGTCGGACATGGTCTGTTTGACCGCCGGGTTGACGATGTCCGTGACGGGCTTCGGGTAGACGCCCAGGAAGATCAGCAGTACGACCAGCGGGGCGACGACCACGAGTTCACGCACCCTGAGGTCCGGCATCGCCGCGACCTCCGGTTTCACCGGCCCCGTCATCGTCCGCTGGTAGAGGACGAGGGTGTAGAGCGCGGCGAGCACGATGCCGAAGGTGGCGATGATCCCGATCACCGGGTAGCGCGTGAACGTGCCGACCAGGACCAGGAACTCACTCACGAACGGCGCCAGCCCCGGCAGGGAGAGGGTCGCGAGGCTGCCGATCAGGAACGTGCCGGCGAGCACCGGGGCGACCTTCTGCACTCCGCCGTAGTCGGCGATGAGCCGCGAGCCACGCCGGGAGATCAGGAAGCCCGCCACCAGCATCAGTGCGGCCGTCGAGATGCCGTGGTTGATCATGTAGAGCGTCGCCCCGGACTGGCCCTGGCTGGTCATCGCGAAGATGCCCATGATGATGAAGCCGAAGTGGGAGATCGACGCGTAGGCGATCAGCCGCTTGATGTCCCGCTGGCCGACCGCGAGCAGCGCCCCGTAGATGATGCTGATCAGGGCCAGGACGAGGATGGCGGGCGTCGCCCACTTGCTGGCCTCCGGGAAGAGCTGGAGGCAGAAGCGGAGCATCGCGAAGGTGCCCACCTTGTCGACGACCGCCGTGATCAGTACGGCGACCGGGGCGGTGGACTCCTGCATCGCGTTGGGCAGCCAGGTGTGCAGCGGCCACAGCGGCGCCTTCACCGCGAAGGCGAAGAAGAAACCGAGGAACAGCCAGCGTTCGGTGCTGGTCGCCATGTCGAGCGAGCCGTTGGCGCGGGCCTCGGCGATCTCCGTGAGCGAGAAGTTCCCGGCGACCACGTACAGGCCGATCACCGCGGCCAGCATGATCAGGCCGCCGGCCAGGTTGTAGAGGAGGAACTTCACCGCCGCGTACGACCGTTGCGTGGCCGCCGTCTTCTCGCCGTGCTCGTGGGCACGGTCCCCGAAGCCGCCGATGAGGAAGTACATCGGGATCAGCATGGCTTCGAAGAAGATGTAGAAGAGGAAGACGTCGGTGGCCTCGAAGGAGAGGATCACCATCGCCTCGACGGCCAGGATCAGGGCGAAGAAGCCCTGCGTCGGCCGCCAGCGCTTGCTGCCGGTCTCCAGCGGGTCGGCGTCGTGCCAGCCCGCGAGGATGATGAACGGGATCAGCAGGGCGGTCAGCGCGATCAGCGCCACCGCGATGCCGTCCACGCCCAGTTCGTAGCGGACGCCGAAGTCCGCGATCCAGGCGTGGGACTCGGTGAGCTGGTAACGCTCGCCGTCCGGGTCGAAGCGGACCAGGACGGTGATCGCCAGGACGAGGGTGGCGAGCGAGAAGAGCAGCGCCAGCCACTTGGCGGCGGTGCGCTGCGCGGCCGGTACGGCGGCCGTGGCGATCGCCCCCACGGCCGGGAGCGCCGCTGTCACTGTCAGCAGAGGAAAGGACATCGGTATCAGACCGCCCTCATCAGCAGGGTCGCGGCGACGATGACCGCCGCGCCGCCGAACATCGAGACCGCGTAGGAGCGGGCGAAGCCGTTCTGCAGCCTGCGCATCCGCCCGGAGAGGCCGCCGACCGAGGCCGCCGTGCCGTTGACGACGCCGTCGACCAGGGTGTGGTCGACGTAGACCAGGGACCGCGTCAGGTGCTCGCCGCCGCGGACCAGGACGACGTGGTTGAAGTCGTCCTGGAGCAGGTCGCGCCGGGCGGCCCGGGTGAGCAGGGAGCCGCGCGGGGCGACGGCCGGGACCGGGCGGCGGCCGTACTGCGCCCAGGCGACGGCGACGCCGAGGACCATCACGGCGACCGTGGCCAGCGTGACCGTGAGGGCGCTGATCGGCGGGTGGCCGTGGTCGTGTCCGGTGATGGGCTCCAGCCAGTGCATGAAGCGGTCGCCGATGCTGAAGAACGCACCGCCGCCCACCGACCCGACGGCCAGCACGATCATCGGGATCGTCATGACCTTGGGCGACTCGTGCGGGTGCGGCGGGGTGTACTCGCCGCGCGTCTCGGCGGCGGGCTCCACGTCCGGCTGGGCCGGGGACGGCGTCGGGGCGTTGCGCCAGCGCTCCTCGCCGAAGAACGTCATCAGCATCACGCGCGTCATGTAGTACGCGGTGATGGCCGCGCCGAGCAGGGCGCAGCCGCCGAGGATCCAGCCCTCGGTGCCGCCCTTGGCGAACGCCGCCTCGATGATCTTGTCCTTGGAGAAGAAGCCGGACAGGCCCGGGAAGCCGATGATGGCCAGGTAGCCGAGGCCGAAGGTGACGAAGGTGACCGGCATGTACTTCCGCAGGCCGCCGTACCTCCTCATGTCCACCTCGTCGTTCATGCCGTGCATGACCGAACCGGCGCCGAGGAACAGCCCGGCCTTGAAGAAGCCGTGCGTCACCAGGTGCATGATCGCGAAGACGTAGCCGATGGGGCCGAGGCCCGCGGCGAGGATCATGTAGCCGATCTGCGACATGGTCGAACCGGCCAGCGCCTTCTTGATGTCGTCCTTCGCGCAACCGACGATCGCACCGAACAGGAGCGTGACCGCACCGACGATGGTGACGACCAGTTGCGCGTCCGGGGCGCCGTTGAAGACGGCTCCGGAGCGGACGATCAGGTACACGCCCGCCGTCACCATGGTCGCGGCGTGGATGAGGGCCGAGACCGGGGTCGGGCCCTCCATCGCGTCCCCGAGCCAGGACTGCAGCGGCACCTGGGCGGACTTGCCGCAGGCGGCGAGCAGCAGCATCAGCGCGATCGCCGTGAGCTTGTCCTCACCGGCGGCTCCGGCGAGCCCGGCCTCGTCGTGGCTGCCGAGCACCGGCCCGAAGGCGAAGGTGCCGAACCAGAGGAACATCAGCATGATCGCGATGGACAGGCCCATGTCGCCGACGCGGTTGACCAGGAAGGCCTTCTTCGCGGCCGTGGCGGCGCTGGGCTTGTGCTGCCAGAAGCCGATCAGCAGGTAGGAGGCGAGACCGACGCCCTCCCAGCCGACGTACAGCAGCAGGTAGTTGTCGGCGAGGACGAGCAGCAGCATCGCCGCGAGGAACAGGTTCAGGTAGCCGAAGAAGCGGCGGCGCCGCTCGTCGTGCTCCATGTACCCGACGGAGTAGAGGTGGATCAGCGATCCGACGCCCGTGATCAGCAGCACGAACGTCATGGACAGCTGGTCGAGCTGGAAGGCGACGTCCGCCTGGAAGCCCTCCACCGGGATCCAGCTGAACAGGTGCTGGGCCATGACCCGGTGTTCGGCGTCCTGGCCCAGCATGTCGGTGAACAGCACCAGGCCGAGCAGGAAGGAGGCGGCCGCGAGCAGCGTGCCGATCCAGTGGCCCACGGCGTCCAGCCGGCGTCCGCCGCACAGCAGGACCGCCGCTCCGAGCAGGGGCGCCGCCACCAGCAGCGCAATGAGGTTCTCCACGATTCTTCCGACCCCTTACAGCTTCATCAGGCTGGCGTCGTCGACCGAGGCCGAGTGGCGGGCGCGGAACAGGGACACGATGATCGCGAGCCCGACCACGACCTCCGCGGCGGCGACGACCATCGTGAAGAAGGCGATGATCTGGCCGTCGAGGTTGCCGTGCATCCGGGAGAAGGCGACGAACGCGAGGTTGCAGGCGTTGAGCATGAGCTCGATGCACATGAACACGACGATCGCGTTGCGCCTGATCAGCACGCCGGTGGCACCGATCGTGAACAGCAGGGCCGCGAGGTACAGATAGTTGACCGGGTTCACTTCGACGCCTCCTCGGGCCGCTTGAACGTGGTCGGCTCGATGGCCTTCCGCTCCAGGCGCTCCTCGGCACGCTGCTCCAGGGCCCGCAGGTCGTTGAGCGCCTCCTGCGACACGTCCCTGATCTGGCCCCGCTCGCGCAGCGTCTTGCTGACGGTGAGGTCGGAGGGCGTGCCGTCGGGCAGCAGGCCCGCGATGTCGACCGCGTTGTGCCGGGCGTACACACCGGGGGCCGGCAGGGGCGGCAGCTGCTTGCCCTCGCGGACCCGCTGCTCGGAGAGTTCGCGCTGCGTCTTGGCACGTTCGGTGCGCTCGCGGTGCGTGAGCACCATGGCGCCGACGGCGGCCGTGATGAGCAGGGCGCCGGTGATCTCGAACGCGAAGACGTACCTGGTGAACAGGAGGGCGGCGATGCCCTCCACGTTGCCGCCGGCGTTCGCCTGGCCGATGCCGTTGAACTCGCTCAGGGAGGCGCTGCCGATCCCGGCGATCAGCAGGACGCCGAAGCCGAGGCCGCACAGCAGGGCCAGCCAGCGCTGGCCCTTGATGGTCTCCTTCAGGGAGTCCGCCGCGGTGACGCCGACGAGCATCACCACGAACAGGAACAGCATCATGATCGCGCCGGTGTAGACGACGATCTGTACGACGCCCAGGAAGTAGGCGCCGTTGGCGAGGTAGAACACCGCCAGGATGATCATGGTCCCGGCGAGGCAGAGGGCGCTGTGCACGGCCTTCTTCATGAGGATGGTGCACAGGGCGCCGATCACCGCGATCGTGCCCAGGATCCAGAACTGGACGGCCTCTCCGGTGGAGGTGGAGTAGGCGGCGAGCTGGGCGGTCATCGGCCGATCACCTTCTCCGACGCCGGTTCCGTCCCGCCGAAGGTCGAGTCGGCCTCCTGGACGACCTCGCCCTTGGAGTGGGTGACCTGCTGCTCCGTACCGGGTGCGGCCTCGGTGACCAGGCCCCGGTAGTAGTCCTGTTCGTCCATGCCCGGGTAGATGGCGTGGGGCGTGTCGACCATGCCCTCCTCCAGACCGGCGAGCAGCTGCTCCTTGGTGTAGATGAGGTTGGCCCGGCTGGAGTCGGCCAGCTCGAACTCGTTCGTCATCGTGAGCGCGCGCGTGGGGCACGCCTCGATGCACAGGCCGCACAGGATGCAGCGGGCGTAGTTGATCTGGTAGACGCGGCCGTACCGCTCGCCCGGCGAGTAGCGCTCCTCGTCGGTGTTGTCCGCGCCCTCCACGTAGATGGCGTCGGCGGGGCAGGCCCACGCGCACAGTTCGCAGCCGACGCACTTCTCCAGGCCGTCGGGATGGCGGTTGAGCTGGTGCCGTCCGTGGAAGCGCGGAGCCGTGGTCTTCTGCTGCTCCGGGTACTGCTCGGTCAGCCGCTTCTTGAACATGGCCTTGAAGGTCACGCCGAAGCCGGCCACCGGGTTCTGGAAACCGGGTGTGGTGTCCTTCGGTTCCTCAGCCATCGGACGCCTCCTTTCCATCCGTAGTTCCGCCCAGAGATCCGTCACTCTGAGTATCGGGCCCACCACTGACAATCAGCTCCCGCTCACTGCGCGAGCGGCGTCGCGGAACCGGTGGAAGCTCCTGCCCCGGCAGGGGCGGTACGGGGAATCCGCCCGCCATCGGGTCGAAGGCGGCCGGGGTCTCGGCGGGCTGCTCGGCCTGCTTCGTCTTCTCGCGGAACATGTCGACGACGAAGGAGAGCACCAGCAGGGCCAGCACGCCGCCACCGACGTAGAGGGCGATGTCGGCGAAGTCGTAGCCCTCGTTCCTGAAGGCACGCACGGTCGCGACGAGCATCAGCCAGACCAGCGAGACGGGGATGAGGACCTTCCAGCCGAGCTTCATCAGCTGGTCGTAGCGGACGCGTGGGAGCGTGCCGCGGATCCAGATGAACATGAACAGCAGCAACTGGACCTTGACCGTGAACCAGAGCATCGGCCACCAGCCGTGGTTCGCGCCCTCCCAGAAGGTGCTGACCGGCCAGGGAGCCCGCCAGCCGCCGAGGAAGAGCGTCGTGGCGACGGCCGAGACGGTCACCATGTTGACGTACTCGGCGAGCATGAACATCGCGAACTTGATCGACGAGTACTCGGTGTTGAAACCGCCGACCAGGTCGCCCTCGGACTCCGGCATGTCGAAGGGGGCGCGGTTGGTCTCACCGACCATCGTCACGATGTAGAGGACGAAGGAGAGCGGCAGCAGCAGGATGTACCAGCGGTCGGTCTGCTGCTCGACGATCGCCGAGGTCGACATCGACCCCGAGTAGAGGAACACGGAGGCGAACGCGGCGCCCATCGCGATCTCGTACGAGATCATCTGCGCGCAGGAGCGCAGGCCACCCAGCAGCGGGTACGTCGATCCGGAGCTCCAGCCCGCCAGCACGATGCCGTAGATGCCGACCGAGGCGACCGCGAGGATGTAGAGCATCGCGATCGGCAGGTCGGTGAGCTGCATCGTGGTGCGCTGGCCGAAGATCGAGATCTCGTTGCCGGCCGGGCCGAAGGGGATCACCGCGATCGCCATGAAGGCCGGGATGGCCGCGACGATCGGCGCGAGGACGTACACCGCCTTGTCCGCGCGCTTGACGATGACGTCTTCCTTGAGCATCAGTTTGATGCCGTCGGCGAGCGACTGGAGCATGCCCCAGGGGCCGTGCCGGTTGGGGCCGATGCGCAGCTGCATCCAGGCGACGACCTTGCGCTCCATGACGATGGAGATCAGCACGGTCACCATCAGGAAGGCGAAGCAGAACACCGCCTTGATGACGACCAGCCACCAGGGGTCGTGGCCGAACATCGAGAGGTCTTCAGCGGCGAGGTACGGGCTCATGCCTCCACCTCCTTGGGGGCCTCGCCGGCGAGGGTCGCCGGGCCGATGCGGACGAGGGAGCCGGGCCGCGCCCCGGTGTCGGAGGCGACGCCGCCGCCGGTGGAGTTCAGCGGCAGCCACACCACCCGGTCGGGCATCTCACTGATTTGGAGTGGCAGTTCGACGACTCCCTCGGGGCCGGTCACCGCGAGGAGGTCGCCCTCCTTGACGCCCGCCTCGGCGGCCGTCGCGGGCGACACACGCGCGCGTGCGGCGTGCCGGGTGCCGGCGAGTGCCTCGTCGCCCTGCTGGAGAACGCCCTGGTCGAGCAGCAGCCGGTGTCCGGCGAGCACCGCCTCACCGGCGGCCGGACGAGGCAGGACGCCCGCCGTCTCCAGGGGTTCGGTGGCCCGCGGGCCGTCCCAGGCGCCGAGCCGGTCGATCTCCGCCCGTACGGTGCGCAGATCGGGCAGTCCGAGGTGGACGTCCATGGCGTCGGCCACCATCTGCAGTACGCGCGCGTCGGTGGGCGCGAGGCGGCGGGTCATGTGGTCGGGCTTGAGCGCGGCCTCGAAGAAGCGGACCCGGCCTTCCCAGTTGAGGAAGGTGCCGGCCTTCTCGGCGACCGCGGCCACCGGCAGGACCACGTCGGCCTTGCGGGTGATCTCGCTGGGCCGCAGTTCGAGCGAGACCAGGAAGCCGACCTCGTCGAGTGCCGCACGCGCGCGTGCCGGGTCGGGCAG
Source organism: Streptomyces swartbergensis (assembly GCF_002148965.1). Lineage (GTDB taxonomy): Bacteria > Actinomycetota > Actinomycetes > Streptomycetales > Streptomycetaceae > Streptomyces > Streptomyces swartbergensis. The sequence continues at coordinate 13,462 of NZ_NGFN01000239.1, forward strand.
GTCGGCGATCTCGACGCCCGCCACCAGCAGCGCCTGGAGTTCGCCGGTCGCGGCGGCCTCCACGATCTGGCCGGTGTCGCGGCCGTAGCGGTGCGGGAGACCGG
>NZ_NGFN01000024.1 GCF_002148965.1 Streptomyces swartbergensis
GTCCAGAAGGCCCCTCGCCCGTCCCGTACCGCTCGGCGTCCTCGCACGGCAGCACACCCAGGAGGAACTGTCATGACCGACCACCGCCCCTGGCGCGGCGTCCTCGTCGCCACCGCGCTCCCGCTGAACGACGACCTCTCCGTGAACTACGACACGTACGCCGAGCACTGCGCCTGGCTGGTCGACAACGGCTGCGACGGCGTCGTGCCGAACGGCTCCCTCGGCGAGTATCAGGTGCTCACCCCCGAGGAGCGCGCCCGGGTCGTCGAGACGGCCGTCGCCGCGATCGGCGGGCAGCGCGTCATGCCCGGCGTCGCCGCGTACGGGTCCGCCGAGTCCCGGCGCTGGGCCGAGCAAGCGGGCGAGGCGGGCTGCCGGGCGGTGATGCTGCTGCCGCCGAACGCCTACCGCGCCGACGAGCGCTCCGTCCTCGCCCACTACGCCGAGGTCGCGAAGACGGGCCTGCCGGTCGTCGCGTACAACAACCCGATCGACACCAAGGTCGACCTCGTGCCCGAACTGCTCGCCCGGCTGCACGGCGAGGGATACATCCGGGCGGTGAAGGAGTTCTCCGGAGACGTCCGCCGGGCCTACCGCATCGCCGAACTCGCCCCCGAACTCGACCTGCTGATCGGCGCGGACGACGTCCTGCTGGAGCTGGCCGTCGCCTGCGCCAAGGGCTGGGTGGCGGGCTACCCGAACGCGCTGCCGCAGGCCTCGGTCGAGCTGTACCACGCGGCCGTCGACGGCGACCTCGACACCGCGCGGTCCCTGTACCGGCGGCTGCATCCGCTGCTGCGGTGGGACTCGCGGGTGGAGTTCGTCCAGGCCATCAAGCTGTCCATGGACCTCGTCGGCCGCCACGGCGGACCCTGCCGCCCGCCGCGCATGCCCCTGCTGCCCGAGCAGGAGGCCGCCGTCCGAGCCGCCACCGAGAAGGCCGTCGCGGCCGGATTGTCGTAGGGATCATGCGCAGCAGACTCGTCCTGCACGCCGTCGACTCGCACACCGAGGGCATGCCGACCCGTGTGATCACCGGCGGCATCGGCACCATCCCCGGCGCCACCATGAACGAGCGGCGGCTGTACTTCCGCGAACACCGCGACGACATCAAGCAGTTGCTGATGAACGAGCCACGCGGTCACTCGGCCATGAGCGGCGCGATCCTCCAGCCGCCGACCCGGCCCGACTGCGACTGGGGCGTCGTCTACATCGAGGTCTCCGGTTATCTGCCGATGTGCGGGCACGGCACGATCGGCGTGGCGACCGTGCTCGTCGAGACCGGCATGGTCGAGGTCGTCGAGCCGGTCACCACCATCCGGCTCGACACCCCGGCGGGCCCGGTCGTCGCCGAGGTGGCGGTCGAGGGCGGTGCCGCCAAGGCGGTCACCCTCCGGAACGTGCCCTCCTTCGCCGTCGGCCTCGACCGCAAGGCCAACCTCGCCGACGGCCGGACGGTGACCTACGACCTCGCCTTCGGCGGCAACTTCTACGCCATCCTGCCGCTGGAGCGCTTCGGCCTGCCCTTCGACCGGTCCCGCAAGGACGACATCCTCCGGGCCGGCCTGTCCCTCATGGCCGCCGTCAACGCCGAGGACCCGCCCGTCCACCCGGAGGACCCGTCCATCCGCGGCCTCCACCACGTCTACCTGGCCGCTCCCGGCTCGACCGCCCGCCACTCCCGGCACGCCATGGCCATCCACCCCGGCTGGTTCGACCGCTCGCCGTGCGGCACGGGCACCAGCGCCCGCATGGCGCAGCTGCACGCGCGCGGCGAACTCCCGCTGCACACCGAGTTCGTGAACGAGTCCTTCATCGGCACTCGGTTCACCGGCAGACTGCTCGGCACCACCGAGGTGGCCGGCCGCCCGGCCGTGCTGCCCAGCTTCACCGGACGCGCCTGGATCACCGGCACCGCCCAGTACCTGCTGGACCCCGAGGACCCGTTCCCGGCGGGGTTCGTCCTGTGAGCCGCACACCCGCGCTGCCCGTGCTGGGCAGCAGGAAACCCAGCCACCGCGAGCGGGTCGCGGACGCGCTGCGGGCCGCCCTTATCGCCGGGGAACTGCTCCCCGGCGAGGTCTACTCGGCCCCCGGCCTCGCCGCCCGCTTCGGCGTCTCCGCCACCCCCGTGCGCGAGGCCATGCTCGACCTCGCCAAGGAAGGCCTCGTCGACACCGTCCCCAACAAGGGCTTCCGGGTCACGGCCGTCTCCGAGAAGCAGCTCGACGAGTACACCCACATCCGCGCGCTGATCGAGATCCCCACCACGGCGGGCCTCGCCGCCTCGGCCGACCCGGTGGCGCTGGAGGCCCTCCGGCCGGTCGCCCAGGAGATCGTCACCTCCGCCGCAGCCGGCGACCTCATCGCCTACGTCGAGGCCGACCTGCACTTCCACCTCGGCCTGCTGGCCCTCGCCGGCAACGACCACCTCGTCGACGTCGTACGGGACCTCAGACGCCGCTCCCGGCTGTACGGCCTGACCGCGCTCGCCGAGCAGGGCAGGCTGGAGGCGTCGGCGGAGGAGCACCTGGAGATCCTCGACGCACTGCTCGCCCGGGACGAGGAGGCGGTACAGACGGTGATGACCCGGCATCTCGGGCATGTCAGGGGCCTGTGGGCAAGTGCCCCCAAGGGGCGCGGGGAACTGCGCGACAAGCCCCCACGGCCCGCAGCCTCCAGAGGACATGCCGGACCGAGCTCTTAGGACGCGGCGGCCCCCTTCTTCGCGGCCTGGATCTGCTCGTACACATGCGTACGCAGCTCGGCGAAGCGCGGATCCACCCTCGTGTGCAACTGATCGCGCTCGACGGGCAGATCGACCTTCAGCTGCTCCCGGACGACGGTCGGTGAGGCGGACAGCACGATCACCCGCTCCCCGAGGTAGACGGCCTCGTCGATGTCGTGGGTGACGAACAGGATCGTGATGCCGCGCTCCCGCCACAGCCCCCGGACCAGGTCCTCCAGATCGGCCCGGGTCTGCGCGTCCACCGCCGCGAACGGCTCGTCCATCAGCAACACCCGGGGCTCGTACGCCAGCGCACGGGCGATGGCGACCCGCTGCTGCATGCCGCCGGACAACTGCCAGGGATACGCCCCCACGGCGTCCGCCAGCCCCACCGACTCCAGCGCGTCGCGGACCAGTTCCCGGCGGCGGGCTTTGCTCAAGTCCTTCTGCTTCAGCGGCAGTTCGACGTTCTCGCCGACCCGCATCCAGGGGAAGAGGCTGCGCCCGTACTCCTGGAAGACGAACGCCATCCCGGGCGGCGGCCCGCTCACCTTCCGCCCGTCCAGGAGTACTTCACCGCCGCTCGGCGTGAGCAGCCCTCCCACGCACTTCAGCAGCGTCGTCTTGCCGCAGCCCGACGGCCCGACGAGACAGACGAGTTCCCCGGCGTCGACGGTGAAGGTGAGGTCGCGGACCGCCTCCACACGCCGCCCCGACCCCTCGTAGACCTTCTTCAGACCCCGTACGTCGAGCATGGACCGCCCTTTCGAGAGGCTCACGGCGACCGCCGGGCCGAGGCGCGAAGGCCGTGGTACCAGCCGAGCACCCGCCGCTCGACCCACTGGAAGACGACCGACAGCAGGAAGCCGAGCAGACCGAGCACGAGGATGCCGGTCCACATGTCCGGGATCGCGAAGCCGCGCTGGAACTGGACGATGGTGAAGCCGAGCCCGTTGCTCGCGGCGAACATCTCGCTGATCACCATGAGGATGATGCCGATGGACAGGGCCTGGCGCAGGCCCGCGAAGATCTGCGGGCTCGCCGACCGCAGCACGAGGTTCCTGAGCCGCGCCACGCCCGTGATGCCGTACGAGCGGGCCGTCTCGGCCATCACCGGGTCCACCGCCCGCACGCCCTCGACCGTGTTGAGCAGGACGGGCCACACACAGCCGACCGCGATCACCGTGACCTTCATCGTGTCGCCGATCCCCGCGAACAGCATGATGACCGGCACCAGCACCGGCGGCGGCACCGCCCGCAGGAACTCCAGGACCGGCTCGCACACCGCCCGCACCCGCCGGTACGACCCGATGACCGTACCGAGCGCCACCCCCACGACCGCCGCCAGCGCGTAACCGCCCGCCAGCCGCAGCACGCTCGGCAGCACGTCACCCCGCAGGCGCTCCGCCGTCCACACGTCCGGGAAGGCCTCCAGGATCGTCCGCAAGGGCGGCCAGTACACGTCCGTACTGCCCGCGGACGCCACCCACCAGACCGTGACCAGCAGGGCCGGGAGGGCGACGGTGAACACCAGCCGCAGCAGCGCACGCCTCACACCGCCACCTCCCCGCGCACCGACTGGTGCCAGGCCAGCGCCCGCCGCTCCACCGTGCGCGCGCCGACGTTGATCAGCAGCCCCAGCAGCCCGGTCACCACGATCAGCGCGTACATCTCGGGCACGGCCTGCGAGGCCTGTGCCACCCCGATGCGCTTGCCCAGCCCCGGTGCCCCGATGACGAGTTCGGACGTGATGGCGAGGATCAACGCGACCGCCGCCGCCAGCCGGACGCCGGTCATGACGTACGGCAGCGCGGTCGGCCACAGCACATGCCGGATCCGCGCCCAGGTACCGAGGCCGTACGACCGCGCCGTCTCGTCGGCGACGGGGTCGACGTCCTGGACGCCGTACAGAACCTGGATCAGGATCTGCCAGAACGACGCGTAGACGACGAGGAGGAGCACCGAGCGCAGTTCGGTGCCGTACAGCAGCACCGCCAGCGGGATCAGCGCGACCGACGGGATCGGGCGCAGGAACTCGATCGTGGAAGCCGTCGCCTCGCGCAGATACGGCACGACCGAGATCAGCACGCCCGCCACGATCCCCGCGCAGGACGCGATCGCCAGGCCCAGCGCCCAGCCGGTGAGCGTGTCACCGAGCGCCGTCCAGAAGGCCGAATCGGCCGCCTCGTCCGCGAGCGCTTCGGCGATACGGCTGGTGGGCGGGAAGTAGGCCTCCTCGACCAGGCCGAGCCGCGGCACCGCCTCGCCCAGGGCGAGAAAGGCGGCGAGTCCGGCCGCGCCGAGTGCGGCGTTCACGCCCCTCATGCGTCCGTGTCCCTCACGGCAGCAGCTTGTCCAGGTCCGGCGTCGACTTGAACAGGCCGTCGTCCTCGCYGAGCTTCATCAGCGCCTCGATGGAGGCGCGGTTCGGCTCGGCCGGCCACTTCGGCAGGGTCACCTTCTCCAGCACCGCCGCCGGGATCTTCGTGTACGTGGTGACGATCTGGCGGGCCTCGTCCGGGTGGGCGTCGGCGTAGGCGAGGGACTCGGCGGTGGCCTTGCGGAACTTGTCGACCACGTCCGGGTTCTGCTGGGCGTACCGGGTCGAGGTGAAGTACAGCGCGACGGTGAGGTCGGGTGCCACGTCCACCAAGGGCGAGGCGATGACGCGTCCGCCCTGGCTCTTGACGGTGGCGAGAGCGGGTTCGACCACCTGGGCGGCGTCGATCTGCCCGCTGTCGAGGGCGGCCGGCATCTGGTCGAAGGCGAGCTCGACGAACTTCACCTTGTCCGGGTCGCCGCCCGCCTTGCGCACCGACGCGCGTACGGACGTCTCGTTGATGTTCTTCAGGGTGTTGATGGCGACCCGCTTGCCCTCCAGCTCCTTCGGCGACCTGATCGGACTGTCCTTGCCCACGGTGATCGCGCTGAAGTCCTTGCCCTCGACGCCGGTCGAGGCGATCGCGTTCGCGACGGCCCTGATCGGCACGTTGCTGGACTGGGCGATCATCAGCGACGTCACGTTGGAGAACCCGAACTGGAACTGACCGCTGGCCACACCCGGCACGATCGCCGCGCCGCCCTGCGCGGTGGTGAACCGCAGCTTCAGGCCCTGCTTCTCGAAGAAGCCCTTCTCCTGGCCCAGATAGAGCGGTGCCACATCGACGATGGGAATGAGCCCGACCTCGACGGTGGTCGTCCCGCCGGACGAGGCGCCCGCGTCCGAGGCGCCACCGCCGTCGGACGAGCCGCATGCCGCCGCGGTGAGCAGGACGGACACGGCCGCGAGACGGGTGAAGAGACGACGACGCAAGACTCCTCCTGTGGGACCGGCTGTGGTTCTCCGACAGGTTGTGCGCAGACAGCACGCTTGTGCTCAGCGAGAACGTATGGCCGTGTCCGCTCCATGGTCAATGCCCTTGCCGGCACCGCTCGTTGACATCACGAGATCCGCACTCCTAGCGTGCGCACAGCGCACGGTCGTACGTCACGCCGGAGGCCCAGGATGTCCGCTGAAGCCCGCGCACCGCATTTCGTCCGGTCCTTCGAGCGTGGCCTCGCCGTGATCCGCGCCTTCGACGCCGAGCGTCCGGCGCTGACTCTGAGCGAGGTCGCGCGTGCCTGCGAGCTGACGCGCGCGGCGGCGCGCCGTTTCCTGCTCACCCTCGCCGACCTCGGCTACGTGCACACCGACGGCCGCCGCTTCCGCCTCACCCCGCGGGTGCTGGAACTCGGCTACTCCTACCTGTCCAGCTACACGCTGCCCCAGCTCGCCGAGCCCCATCTGGAGCAACTCGTCGCCCGGGTACGGGAGTCGTCCTCGCTCTGTGTCCTCGACGGCGACGACATCGTGTACGTGGCCCGGGTCCCGACCCGCCGCATCATGACCGCGTCCATCACGGTCGGCACCCGGTTCCCGGCGTACGTGACCTCGGTGGGCCGGGTGATCCTCGCCCATCTGCCGGACGAGGAGGTCCAAGCCCGGCTCGCCCGGGCGGAGTTGAAGCCCCTCACCACGCGCACGATCACCACCCCGGAGGCCCTGCGGGCGGAGCTGCGCCGCGTCCGCAGGCAGGGCTACGCCGTCGTCGACCAGGAGCTGGAGGAGGGGCTGAGGTCGGTCGCCGCCCCGGTGCGGGACCGGGACGGGTTCGTGGTCGCGGCCGTCAACATCGCCGTGCACGCCGGGCGCAACTCCGTCGATTCCGTCCGCCGCGACCTGTTGCCGCACCTGCTGGCGACCGTCGCCGGGATCGAGGCCGACCTGCGGATCACAAGTCCAGCACCAGCCGCCGCCCCCGGCACCGGGACACGCAGATCATCATCGTCTCGCCGCTCTCCCGCTCCTCCGGAGTGAGCACCGAGTCCCGGTGCTCCGGGGTGCCGTCCAGGACGTCGGTCTCACAGGTCCCGCAGGTGCCCTCGGTACAGGAGAAGAGCACCTCGACCCCGGCGGCGCGCACGGCGTCCAGTACGGACACGTCCGGCCCGACCGAGAGCGTCCTGCCGCTCCGCGCCAGCTCCACCTCGAACCCGGTGTCGCCGCCGGTCTCCTGCTCCTTCGGCCGGAACCGCTCGACGCGCAGCACCGCGGACGGGCAGCGCTCCTCGACCGCGTCCAGCAGCGGCCCGGGGCCGCAGCAGTAGACGAGCGTGCCCTCGGGCACGTCGTCCAGCACGGAGGGCAGGTCCAGCAGCCCCGTCTCGTCCTCGGGCGCGATCGTCACCCGGTCCCCGTACCGGGCGAGTTCCTCGCCGAACGCCATCGACCGGCGGGTGCGCCCGCCGTACAGCAGCGTCCACTCGGCGCCCGCCGCCTCGGCCGCGGCCAGCATCGGCAGGATCGGGGTGATGCCGATGCCGCCCGCGACGAAGCGGTAGCGGGGGGCGGGCTCCAGGCCGAAGTTGTTCCGGGGCCCGCGCACGCGGACCTTGTCGCCCTGCCCCACCTGCTCGTGCACATGGGCGGAACCACCCCGGCCGTCCGGCTCGCGCAGCACCGCGATCCGCCAGGCCGACCGGTCCGCCGGATCGCCGCACAGCGAGTACTGCCGCTCCAGCCCGGGGCCGAGCACGACGTCGATGTGGGCGCCCGGCTCCCATGCCGGGAGCGGTTCGCCGAGCGGGTGGCGCAGGCTGAGGGCGAGCACGCCGTCGGCGGCGAACTCACGCCGCTCGACGACGAGTTCGGCTTCGTAGACGCTCATGAACTGTTTCCTCGCGGCTCGTCGACGTCGTGCCCCTGGGGGTGGGCGAGCATCCACTCCCACATCTCCACCGGGTCCTGTGCGGTGTACTCGCGGCCGCAGTGGCAGGTGCCGTGCAGGACGTCGGTGCCGGGCAGCCAGTCGATGCGGTAGATCTCGCCGGTCGGGCTCGTCACTGGACCTTCTCCACGGGCTTCTCGCCCTCCTCGACCAGCCGGGCGAGGATACGGCGGGCGGCCAGGCCACCGGTGTCGATGTTGATGCTCAGCTCCTGGTAGCCGGTGCGCTCGGTGCCGAGGGTCTTCTGGAGCAGGTTGAGGGCGGTGACGTCCTGCATCACGACCGTGTGGTTGTTGCCGCGCAGGAACTCGGTGACCTCGGCGTCGTCCGTCGCCCAGTCGCGCGAGACGGCCCAGAAGTCGTACACCTTGCCGTCGCCGGACGGTGTGATCGCGTACGTGATCTCGGTGTGGAAGCCGTTCGGGTCGCTGCCGTCCGCCTCGGGCAGCACACCGACCGGGGCGATGCGGCTGTGCAGCAGATACAGGCAGGGCGCGTGGTACTCGATGTCCTGCCAGCGGGTGATCCGGCCCTCTATGCCGGTCGACTTGGCGTAGAACGGCGGGCACTCGGCGTCGTCCATGTGCCGGCTGACCCGGACGATCCCGGCGCCCTCGTCGACCTCCGTCGTGATCGGCGTCTCGGCGACCTCGGGGGTGCCGATGTACCCGCCGTGCAGATACGTCTCGTGGGACAGGTCCAAGAGGTTGTCGACGAGGAGCCCGTAGTCGCAGTCGATGGGCTCCATGCCGCGCACGGTGACCCAGCCGGGGGAGTCGAGGTGCCTGGCCCGCGGGATGCCCTGCGGATCGGCGAGCGCGGGGTCACCGATCCACACCCAGATCAGTGAGTCCTGCTCGACGACCGGGTAGGAGGCGACCCGGGCCGTGCGCGGCACCCGTTTCTGCCCCGGCACGTGCACGCACGTACCGGTCGTGTCGTACGTGAACCCGTGGTACCCGCACACGATCCGGTCACCGTCGAGGCGCGTCGGGGCCTCGGACAGCGGGTACCGCCGGTGCACACACCGGTCGTGCAGCACGACGGGTGTGCCCTCCTCCTCGGTCCGGTAGAGCACGAGCGTCTCACCGAGAATCGTCCGTCCGAGCAACTCCCGCCCGACCTCGTGACTGTAGGCGGCGACGTACCACTGGTTCCTGGCGAAGGCGGTCATGTGAGGCATGGGGTTCCCGTCCCTGTCGGCGGGGCGTCGTCGCCCCGCGTGCCGTGGTTGGACTCAGGGTCCTGGCGGCTGGGGTTGCCGCGCAAGGCGGCTTCTGCCAGACGGAAGCACCTCTGTGAAAGGGCTGGTCAGAGCCATGTCATGCGTCTTGCTCATCGCTGGCAGGGGCTGCGGGGTGACGCCGCTGGGTGGATCACTCAAGAGGCGGCCGGTGATGTGTTTGGCGAACACGTCCGATCGCGATGCTGCCGTGATTGTCCGGAAGTGGGGACAGCGGGAGGGTTGCGGTCTCCGGGATGTGCGCCGCGCCCAGGTCGAGCGAGCGGCTGGGTGTCACGGTCTGCCGCTGGACACGCTGTCCGAACGCGGACAGCCAGGGCGTGACCGTCTCCTCGGGGAAGGCCACCGTGTAAGCCCCGGCGGCTGGAACACCCACCTCGCCGCGGTCGAAGGTCACCCGCAGCCCGCCGTTGGCGGTGCAGGCCATGTCGTCCGTGGCCCAGGAGTCGTCCGCGAAGCCCGAGCGTCGTACGGGATGAGCCGGCCCTGTCGTCGTGCCCGTACGTCGTACTTCCCGCCGCTGCGCGCGCCGGAGCCGACGATGGTGGAGGCGACGTGCGTGCCGTGGCCCGCACGGTCGTCGGTGGAACGCGAAACCGAGGACGGCTCCGCCACCTGCGCCTTCGTCATGCCCTCCACCGTCGACGGCCGGGCCGCGCACCGCGCCGACTCCCTCGCCAACGACCAGGACTGGCACCTGGTCATGTGGCTGCGGGAGCTGGCCGCACAGGAGCGGCACAACACGCCGTCCGCAGTACAAGTCCGTGGATCCGCATGAACAGAACGGGAGGAGTACCCCTGCGTCGGCTCACCCGCCTCCTGGCGGCCGCGGCGATGGCGTCGGTGACGGCGGTAACGCACCCGCCACCGCCGCGCCCACCGCTCCGTTGCCCTAGACGACATCGAGCATGCTGGTCCACGGCCGTCGACTGGCTGTGGGGCCCAAGCAACATCGTTCGAACTGGCGGATATGCGCTGAACCCGAAGTGCCCGGGCCCGGCTCCATCACCGGGCCCCGGCCGCTGGACCTGTCAGGCCCCTGGAAACCGTGCCTACTGAACGAGCTCCCAGTCCTGGGAACCGTCCGTGAGCGCGTTCTGCAAGGTCAGCTGCGCCCCGGCCGACGCGCCGGTCAGGTACAGGTTCGGGTTCTTGAGGGACTGCAGCTTGTAGAACCCGTCATCGGTCTTGACGAGGTTCCAACTGCCCGTGGCGCTGTTGTCCACCCACTGCCCGATCTTCTGTCCGGCCGTCGCGTTCCCGGTCCAGATGGCCGCCGCGCGTCCGCCCGACTTGTTCAGCAGCGTCTTGCCGCCGTTCGGTTCGGTCACGATGTGCCAGTACTGCGTGTCCGGGTCGCCTGCGGAACCGGGGGCCTCCAGCCGGACGTCGGGAACGTCGCCGTTGCCGAGGTTCGCGTCGTTGCTGTTGTTCCCGGTGCCGATCACCTGGTCGGTCTTGCGGTTGACCAGCTGGTGGTAGGCGCCGTCGGAGTCGCCGAGGTCGACCTCGGCGAACTTGAGGGTGGAGGTGCCCTGGTTGTTGAGGATCGAGACGCGGCCGGTGCCTTCGACGTACGTCAAGTTGCGGCTGTAGCCGGCCTGGGACGTCGTCTGATACTCCTTCCATTCACCGTCGCTGCGTCCGCTCTCGTTGACCCAGACACTGCCGCTGCCCGCGGCGTTGTAGACCAGACGCCCACCGGGGAGCTTGATGAGGACCGGGCTGCCGCCCATCGACAGCGTGCGTGAACCGGTGTCGACCGGCAGCGAGTTGACCCCCGTGCCGGTCGGCGAGCCGGTGTGGAACTTCAGCGGGTCGTCGGCGAGCCGGTAGCGGGTGTTGGCCCCGCCGCCCCAGTACTCGTAGGTGAGCAGCCACTTGCCGTCCGTCGTGCGGACGACGTTCGTCATGCCGGGCCGGCCGCCGCCGATCTCCGTCTTGCCGCCGCCCATGTCCTGGGTCAGTCCCGCGATGTCGACGACGGGGTTGCTCCACTGCGAGCTGCGGCCGTCCCAGGTCTTGTGCACGAGGATCTGGCCCAGCGAGTCCTTGGCGGTGTCGTTCGCCGGGTCCAGGGTCGGGACGCCGGTGGTGGGGTCGAAGCCGGTGTAGTCGTTCTCGTCGGAGTAGTAGCAGACGATCTTGCCCTTGTGGACCATCAGGTACGGCTCCCAGAGCGGGTCCACCTGCTTGTTGGTGTTTGCGTTCGCGATGTTCTGCCCGGTCGCGCCCGCGCTGCCGCCCTGCCAGCCGCCTGTCGCGACGATGTCGAGGATCTTCCAGGTCGCGCCGTCGTCGGTGCTGGAGTACAGGGCGATCGCCATGTCCTTGCGGTCTCCGTCGTTGGACGGGGTCCAGTTGGGGTCGGCTGCCTTGTGCTCCTTGTAGTAGTAGTCGTCGCCCGACACGACACTCGCGAGGAGCAGGGTGCCCTGCTTCAGGTCCCCGACATCCTGCGGGAGTGCGTAGAGGTAGGGGTTGGTCCAGTTGCTCGTGTACTTGGCGTACTTGGGGTCGGTGGAGAGGTACGCCGGGGCCTTGACCTCGGACAGGGGCTGCCAGGTGGTGCCGTCGTCGTCACTCTTGTAGACCGGGAGGGTCTGCTTGTCGGCGCTTCCCGTCTCCGTCACGACGGTGGACTTCTCGAACGACGCGACCAGACGTCCGCTCGGCAGCTGTGCCGACTTGGGGTAGACCGCGCAGTTGCCCCGCCCCTTCAGGCACGGTTCGGTGCCGAGCTGGTACAGAGTCCCGCCCGTCGGGTTGTACGCCTGCGCACCGGACGCGGGTATGGCCAGCAGCGCGGTCGCGGCGGTGAAGGTGCCCAGCGCCTTCCCCACTCTTCTTCTCTGCATGGTTCCTCCAACTTGCTTACGGGGTCGGGGTGGTGTCGGCGGAGACGAGGACGCGGACATCCCACGGGTCCAGGTCCAGCAGGGTGCCGGCCGGTACGGGGTCGTCGGTCAGGACGTCGGACAGGTCGGCCGGAACCTGGACGCGTGCGGGCTCCCAGTTCCAGTTGTGCACGATGTGCAAGCGGCGGCCGTCGGGTGACGTACCGGTCGTCACGGTCACGGACGCGGGCAGACCCTGCCATCCGTCGCGCGAGGCCGGAGCCATCCAGGCGGCCAGTGCCCGGGCGAGGTCGCGGCCGGGCACGGTGCCCACGCACGTGACGCGCCCTGTGCCATGGCGACGGGTGGTGACGGCCGGAAAGCGGCCGAAGTGCGGGTGTTCGTACGAGGCCAGCACGTCGGCGTCGATGACCGTCAGTCCCTCGATCCAGTGCGTCGCCGTCGCGTCCGTGGGCACCTCGAGCGGGCCGCCGGGGACGGTGCGGACCGGAACGTCCCGGGTGAGGTTGCTGAACTCGTCGTAGCGGACGCCCGCGGCCTCGGTGAGACGCCCGGGGGCCGGTTCGTGCCGGGCGCGGGCCTCGTGGTCGGCGTACGCGGTGCGTGGGCCGATTACGAGGTGGCCGCCCGCGTGGGCGTAGTCCGCGAGCCAGTCGACCGTGGCGTCGTCGACGACGTACAGGGCCGGTGCGACGAGCACCGGATGGCGCCGCACGGCTTCCTCGGGGCTCATTCCCTCCCGTCGGCCGCTCGCGTCGTGCAGCTGCCGGGCGTGGACGATCCGTACCTGGCGGCCCGAGTCGAAGGCACCTCGGTAGAAGGGGTCGAAGATGCGGTGGTAGGAGGCCGGGTCGGGGGCGCCGTCCGGCTTGGACAGCGGCGGGTACTTCTGCATCAGCCACTTGCTCGGCATCGAGTAGACCATCGCGATGTCGGCGTCCGGCTCGATCCCGGCGACGAGGGGTCCCGCCTTGTCGAACTCGGCCCCCAGACGGGCGATTTCGGTGAACGTACGGCCCGGCTGTCCGCTGTGCGGGAGGACGCCGCCCCAGTAGGTTTCCGCGCCGAATCGCAGGGTCTGCCACTGCCAGTACTCGATCATCCGGGCGCCGCGTGCCACATGGGCCCAGGCGGCCTGCCGCCATTGGCCGTCGTATCCGGGGCGGTTGTCCCAGCAGAAGCCGATGGAGTTCGCGTTGGTCTCGGTGACCAGGAACGGCTCCTGGCGGGAGGAGAACATCCAGTCGGCTGTCTGGTACATCGACCAGACTCCGGTGGTCTTCCAGACCTGCTCGTGGTCGTCGGGCGTCGGGTCGGGGAGCAGCAGGCCGTCCTGCATGTCGTAGTACGGGTTGCCGGAGGCGATGTCGAGGCGGTCCGACATCTCGTCGTCCTCCACCCCGTTGCGGGTGTAGGAGATGCAGGTGGTGACGAATTGCTCCGGGCGGGCGTATTCGCGGACGATGTCGGCCTGCCAGCCGATGAACTCGGTGACCTGCCGGGCCTGGAACTCCCGCCAGGCGACGTCGTACTGAGGTTGCTCGTTGCCGTCCGGGGTCCACAGGTCGGCCCAGGTGGACAGGCGGTGCGACCAGTAGACCAGGCCCCACTCGCGGTTGAGGGTCTCGACGTCGCCGTACTTGTCGCGCAGGTGGTCGACGAAGCGCTGGAAGACACCGTGGTTGTGGAAGAGGTGCAGGCCGGGCTCGTTGTCCACCTGCCAGCCGATGATCGCCGGGTGGTCGACGTACCGGGCGACGATCTTGCGGATGACGCGCTCCGCGTGGAAGCGGAAGGCGGGGTGGGTGAAGTCGGCCTCCTGACGGGCGCCCCAGCCGATGCGTTCGCCGGTGCGCCGCTCGCCCGTGATCTCCGGGTACTGGCGGGCCAGCCACGGCGGCACGGCGTAGGTCGGCGTACCGAGGACGACGGAGATGCCGCGTTCGCGGGCGCCGTCGAGGACCGGCTGGAGCCAGTCGAGGTCGAACGTCCCGTTCTCCGGCTCCCACGTCGACCAGACCGACTCCCCGACCCGGATGACGGTGAACTTGGCTTCGGCCATCAGGTCGAGGTCGGTCTTCAGCCGTTCGTCGGGCCGCAGTTCGGGGTCGTAGGCAGGCGTGTACTCGTGGTAGTACGCGGCGCCGAACAGGACGCGGGCGGGCAGATCCGCCATGAGTGGAACCTCCGAGGAGTCAATGGGGCGTGCCGGCCTGTGCGCACCGGCGGGGCGTCACTGCTTGACGCCGCCGGTGGCCAGACCGCTCTGCCAGTACCGCTGCAGGAGCAGGAAGGCGATGACGAGCGGGATGATGGAGAGCAGCGAGCCGGTCGTGACCAGAGCGAGCATGTTGCTGTTCGCACCGGATCCGCCGCCGACGGCCTGGGACGCCCAGGAGGAAAGGCCGACCGTCACGGGGTACAGCCGCGGGTCGTTGAGCATGATCAGCGGCAGGAAGTAGTTGTTCCAGGTCGCCACGAGCGTGAAGAGGACGACGGTCACCAGCCCCGGGGCCAGCAGGCGCAGCGCGATCGTGCAGAAGATCCGCAGTTCGCCGGCTCCGTCGATGCGCGCGGCCTCCAGCAGGCTGTCGGGTACGGCGTCCTGGGCGTAGATGCGCATGAGGTAGAGGCCGAACGGACTGACGAGTGAGGGCAGGACGATCGCCCAGGGGGTGTTGACCAGATCGACCTTCGCGAAGAGCAGATAGGTCGGGATGGCCAGGGCGGTGGTCGGGATCATGATGGCGCCGAGCACCAGGGAGAAGGCGGCGTTGTTGCCGCGGAACCGGTACTTGGCGAACCCGTACCCGGCGGCGGCCGCCAGGAGCGCGGCACCGAGCGCACTGCCCACGGAATACAGGACCGTGTTGAGCAGCCAGTGCAGGAAGACCCCGTCGTCGTGCGTCACGGTCTCCCGGATGTTCTCCAGCAGCTGCGGGGAGTGCGAGAACCACAGTCCGAACGAGGTGAACAGGTCCTGGGTGCTCTTGGTCGACGCCACGGCCAGCCAGAACAGCGGCAGGAGGAAGTAGGCGAGGACGGCCAGCATGACGATGGTCAGCGGTGTGCTGTGGCGCCGGGCCGGCCTCCGGCGCCGCCGGTGGGCGGTGCGGGGCGTGCCGGTCGCGGTGCTGCTCAGCGCCGCCCGGGAGGGCGCGGCCGGGGGACTGGTGGTCGTCATGAGGTCCTCCTGCGGTTCGCGGTGAACAGGACGACGTAGGAGAAGATCACGATGACCAGACCAAGGAGGAAGGACACCGCGGCCGCGTAGTTGACCTGCTGCCCGGTGAAGGCGAGGGAGTAGGCGTAGAGGTTCGCGGTGTACGAACTGTCGATGACGTCGGGCGCGATGTCCTGCAGCAGCTTCGGCTCGTTGAACAGCTGGAAGCTGCCGATCACGGAGAACAACAGGGTGAGCAGGAGCGCCGGGCGCAGGGCGGGGAGCTTGATGGACCAGGCGATCCGCCAGGGGCCGGCGCCGTCCATCGCGGCGGCCTCGTACAGCTCCTGGGGGACGGTGCGCAGGGCCGCGTACAGGATGATCATGTTGTAGCCGACGAACTCCCAGGTCACGACGTTCGCCAGGCTGCTGAGCATCCATCCGTCGCTGAGGAAGTGGGGGACCGGCAGGTCGAACTTCTCGCCCAGCTGGGCGAACGGCCCGAAGTCCGGCCCGTAGAGGTAGCCCCACATCAGGGTGGCGACCACACTCGGGACGGCGTAGGGGACGAAGATGCCCAGGCGGATCACCCGCGCGAGCCGCAGCAGGCCGCTGTCGAGCGCGAGCGCGAAGAGCAGGGCCATCAGCAGCATCAGCGGGACCTGGATCACGAAGAACGCCCCGACCCGCACGACCCCCTCTCTGAGGAGCGGGTCCTTCAGCGCGGTCACATAGTTGTCCAGCCCGACGAACGCGGTCCCGCCTATGAGCCGTTCCTGGAAAAGGCTGAGGTAGGCGGCGTAGCCGAGCGGCGTGAGGAACATCAGCAGGAACAGCACCATGAACGGTGCGATGAACAGTGGACCTGCCGCACCATGACGCGGTCCACCGAGCCGCCGACGCTTCGGTCCCGCTCGGCGCGGGTCCTCGGTGGAGGCCGCGGTTGTGGCGGTCATCATCGGGCCTTTCGGAGGGGGGAGTGAGGGGAGGGCTGCCGGGTGCGGGTCCCGTGTCCTCGCGGTGGAGTGCCGGAGTGCGGGACCCGCCGGACCTCACGGGGCTTGGACGGAGAAGCCCTGCTTCTTGGCGTACGTGGTGAGCCGCGTCTGCCACGCGTCGAGCGCGGCGACGGTGTCCTTCTTCCTGGCGAGAGACGTGCCGACGGTCTCGGTCCAGTCGGTGACGGCCTGGTCGAGGAACGGAGGCCACTGGAATTCGGTGCTGACCGTCTCACCGATCTCGGCGAACAACTGGTTGACCTTCTGCCCGCCGTAGAAGGCGGAGGCGTCGCCGGCGAAGGAGGGGTCCGTGAGCAGTGGCTTCGTCGCCGGGAAGAACGACTGCTTGGTGCTGAAGAGCTTCGCGCTCTCCGGGTCGCTGTTGAGGAACTGCGCGAACACCGCCGCGGCGATCGGGTTCTCGGTCGCCTTGATGACCGCGCTGGTGGAGCCGCCCCAGTTGCCCGAGCTCGGCTTCGCCGCGTCCCACTGCGGCAGGGGCGCCGCCCGCCACTTGCCCGCGGTGGACTTGGCCGAGCCGGAGAGGAAGACCGGCCCCCAGGCGGCGGTGATCCAGGTGGCGTACTTGCCCTTGTTGAGGGCGGAGAACCAGGCGTCGGTGAAGTCCGGCTCGACGCCGATGACTCCCTCCTGGGCCAACCCGCCCCAGTAGGCCGCGAGCTTCTTGGAGATCGCGTCGTTGACGTTGATCGAGACATTGCCCTTGCCGGAGGTCGCGTAGGGCTTTGCCCCTGCCTGCCACAGCAGACCGTGCCAGGCGGCGGCCTCGTTCGCGGCCAGGTTGGTCAGGTAGACGTCCGGGTCGGCCTTGTGCAGCTTGCGCGCCGCGGCGGCGAAGTCGTCCCAGGTCTTCGGCGGCTCGATGCCGTGCTTGTCGAAGATGTCCGCCCGGTACAGCATGCCCATGGGGCCGGTGTCCTGCGGGATCGCCCAGATCTCGCCCTTGGGGCCGCTGACCTGCCCCCACGTCCAGTCGACGAACGTGTCCTTCAGCTCGGACGCGCCGTACGGGCTCAGGTCCAGGAGGCTGTCCGTGATCGTGAACGTGGGAATGGCCTGGTACTCCATCTGGGCCACATCGGGCGCGCCCTTGCCGGCCTTGATCGCCGTGCGCAGTTTCGTGTAGTGCTCCACGCCCTGGCCCGCGTTGACGACCTTGACCTTGATGGCCGGGTACTTCTTCTCGAAGAGCGCGATCTCCTGCTCGATGTCCGGGACCCAGGTCCAGAACGTCAGCTCGGTCGGAGTCTTCATCGCCTTGTCGATGTCGGCCGGGGTGACCGACTTGGCGGTGGAGGCGGAGCCGCCGCTGCCGCCGCAGCCGGTCAGTGCGGCTCCGAGCGAGACGGCTCCCGCGGCGGTGAGGAAGAGCCGGCGGCTCATCTGGGAGGTGTTGGGGGTGAAGCTGGCTCTGTTCATGGTGAACTCCCGCCAATGGCTGAGGGAATGGCACGCCGGGCTGGGACGTGCGCAACGAGGGAGACGTGAAGGGCTGTGCGCGTGACGGACAGGACATGGCGTCGCCGTGGCACGGACACACGTTTCAAACGGACTTCGCCCGGCGGGCGGTCCACCTACCGGTGAGGTGGAAGCCTGCGGCCCGGGGCAGCAACGGGTGGGGCTGTGAGCCGTTCGTGGCAGCTCACCTGGTCAGTGACTGCCGCGTGACGGCGGGGAGACGCGTGGCTCGCGCAACGGGGATGTCTGCACGTGCGAGGGCGCGCTCTGGAGAAGGGGAAGCGAGCGAGCCCGATACGGCGGCTCGCGTTGTGGCCAGGTGCGGAAGTGAGGAAAGCGGCTCGGGCTGGTCTGCGCTGTTCAGTGGTGGTTGGAGGCGCCTCCGTTCAGGGGCGGACTGTGTCGGCCCCCACTCGAACGAGAGGCGGCACTCCGACTCCGACCTGGGGTCATCCGGGTCGAAGGGGGCGCGGTCGAACTGCGGATCACGAGGTCGACCGGGGGATCACTCGCCGCCAAGGGGAGCGCCTGGGGATTCTCGATGGCATGTACGAGGCGCTTGAGTCCCTCCTGCGCCACGGCGTCGAACGGCTGACGCATCGTAGTGAGAGGAGGGGTCACATAGGGGGCCACGGGGATGTCGTCGAAGCCGACGACGCTGACGTCCTCCGGCACACGTCGGCCTGCTTCCGCCAGTGCCCGGATGAGGCCGATCGCCATGTCGTCGTTGGCGGCGAACACCGCGGTCACCTCGCCGTCGGAGGCCAGTTCACGGCCCGCCGCGTAGCCGGACGCGGCCGACCAGTCACCCTCGACGACGGGCGGCACCGTCCTGCCGTGCGCGGTGAGCGCCGCTCGCCAGCCCTCCAAGCGGTCCCGGGCGGCGTACCACCGCTGCGGGCCGGCGAGGTGGTGAACGGTGGTGTGCCCCAGCTCCAGCAGGTGCTCGGTGGCCGCCCGCGCCATCAGATCGGCGCCCGTGCCGGCGGCCAATGCCCTGGGTGCGGGTATCGGGGGCGCACCGAGGACCAGGACGGGCATGTCGAGTCGGGCCGACAGGTCTCCGTCGTGCCCCTCGTCGATCGGCTCGGAGACCACGATGCCGTCCACACCCTGATCGAGCAGCGACTCCACCGCGCCGGCGACTCCCGCGGGATCGCCTTCCATCGTGTTGACCACACGGAGGGCGTAGCCCGTGTCCCGTGCGGCGCGCTCGATCCCCATGATCAGTGAGGCGGGCCCGTACAAGGCGGTTCCCAGCGTCACGACACCGATGGACCGTGTACGTCCGGAAGCCAGCGCTCGGGCGGCGTTGTTCGGCCGGTATCCGAGTTCCTCGGCAGCATCGAGTACGCGTCGGCGTACGTCGGCGGAGACATACGGCTCGTCGTTGAAGACACGGGACACCGTCTTCTGCGATACGCCCGCCAAGCGGGCCACATCCACACTGCGCGCTGCGCCGGAACTTCCGCCCCGCCTTGCCTCTCGCGCCATGGTGTCTCCCGACGATCGTGATCCGAACCGCTGCTGTCCGGTGCCTGCCTGACTACGCTGACATGTCTACGCAGTCATAGGGCGGCCGTCAAGCGTCTGGAACAAATTCGTAACCCCATGCGAATCTGGGGCCGCCCTGAGGTCGGAGCCGGGTATCACCGTCCGCAGCCATGGGGAAGACGACGTCCTCCCCGAACCGGCTCTCGACCGTTTGACACCGGGCAGAACGCACCGCCGGCTCGCGGGGATGCGTCGGCGCGGGGCCATCACATCACTCACCGGTTCCCGGAACCTCCTGCCGATACTGCCCCGCCCCGGGCGACTGCGTTCGGCGCGTCTCCCGCACCACGGCAACGCCACCGGCGGGAACGGCGACCGATCCGTGGACGGACTTGCCGGTGAGGAGTTCCATGCCGTGGGCCGGGATCTCGGCGCCGGCTCCGGAGTGGTCGATCAGGAACAGGTAGTCCGCGTCGGTCCCGCTGCGGCGAACGGCCTCGATGCCGTCCGCCGGGGTGGCGAGGGCGGGACGGACGCCGGCCTCGTCGCGGATACGGCCCAACAGTGCCGCCAGCGTGTCCGGATCGGGGCGGGTGGCCAGGTACCAGGCGGTGCCGGTGCCGTGGACGTTCCTCGTCACGGCCGGCACGCCGGACAGTGGCCCGTCGGCGTAGGAGGCGATGGCCTCGGCGCTCGTGAGCCGGACCCGTTCGGACCGCAGGTGGCGCCGGCGTCCTGGGGGACCTGGCCCGTGAGTTGTCGGGTCTCGCCGGGGAGCAGCGGGAAGAGCTCGTCCGTCCGCACACCGAGTCCCGCTCGCACGGGCCGTTCGGAGGTCACCGGCACCTGGCTGGGCACCTGCCGTGCGGTACGGGGCATGCGTGCCGTCCTCGCCGAGCCCCGCGCTACCGGCTCGACCGCCGCGGATTCGGAAGAGGTCTGCTGACCGCCGCGCCCCCGGGGCCCGCGACACTACTGGTGATCGCCAAGGGACTGGCGAACGCGTCCCGCCCCTGATCGGCCTGACCATACGGTCCTGGCGCGCGACGTGCTGGAGGCGCTGCGCCGCAAGCTGGACGGCGGCGATGGGGCGGTGGAGACGATGCGCCGCAAGCGCGGGTGCTGGTGCACGCGCTCCCCGTTGCGCGATGAGGGATGAGCATCCATTATCAGGATTCCTGTTACTTTAAACTTGTAGCGATAGAGGCAAGTCATGCCATTCAGTCCAAGAATCCAGGCCAGAGGGATCCAACTGCTGCTCGGCCGCATGATGGCGCGTGTGCACCAGGACCTGCGCTTCACCGACATCCCGAAGCGCACCGAAGTACTCCGGGTGGCGACCGGCGCCGGACCGGTGAACTGCACGGTCTACCGCCCGCCGGCCATCTCCGGAGCCCTTGCCCCCGTGTACGTCAACTTCCACGGCGGCGGTTTCGTGGTCGGCCGCCCGGAGCAGGACGACCACATCTGCCGTTACATAGCCGCCACGGCCGGCTGTGTCGTAGTCAATGTGGACTACGCAGTCGCCCCGCAGCGGCAGTTCCCCGTGCCCGTCACCCAGGCATACGACGTCACCGCCTGGGTCTCCGCGAACGGCCCCGCCTGCAACTGGGACGGTTCGCGCATTGCTGTGGGCGGACACAGCGCCGGCGCCAACCTGACCGCCGCGGTCTGCCGCATGGCCCGGGATCGCGGCACCTTCACGCCCCTGCTCCAGATCATCGACTCCGCACCGCTCGACCAGCTCGCCGACCCCTCCACCAAGCAGTCCCTCATCGCCAAGCCGCTGTTGACCCCCCAGCTCATGCGGGTTTTCACGGCCGCCTACGTCCCCGACCCCGCCGACCGCGACCATCCCCTCGTCTCGCCCGGACTGGCCGATGACCTCGCCGGACTGCCGCCAGCCCTGGTCATCACCGCGGAGAACGACCGCCTGCGGGACGAGGGAGATGCCTACGCCAAGGCTC
The DNA here is from genome assembly GCF_002148965.1 of Streptomyces swartbergensis. Classification (GTDB taxonomy): domain Bacteria; phylum Actinomycetota; class Actinomycetes; order Streptomycetales; family Streptomycetaceae; genus Streptomyces; species Streptomyces swartbergensis. The sequence goes on from NZ_NGFN01000024.1 coordinate 21,198, forward strand.
TCGAAGCCGCCGGCGTTCCGGTCACCCACCGTGTCTTCGAGGGTGTCGACCACTACTTCACCCACACCGGCCCGGTCCCGGAAGGGAAAGAAGCCATCGACCTGATGGCCACCACCCTGCGCAACGCACTCAGCGCCTGACGCCGCCCCAGTGGAGCACGGTGGGCAGGCCGTTGGCCCGCGGGTAGAGCACCAGGCTCACGCCTGCTGCCCGGAGATGGATGAGTCTGTCCGCTGTGGCTTCGGTGGGAGTCTTCATGGCACGGATGGTTCTCAGCGTGTCAGGTGCGGGATCAGGAGGCGGCGTACGGCAGTTCGCGGGTGCGCGGGCCGTTGTACTGCTCGTCGGTGACCGGCTCGGCCCAGGTGGTTTCCGTGCTGCCGTCGCCGTTGCCCTCCCACAGGGCGAGGTGCTCCATGAACCGGTCGGGGGCCGCGCCGTGCCAGTGCTCCTCGCCCGGCGGGCAGGTGATGGTCTGGCCTGGGTGGGCCTCGAAGACCGTGCCGTCCCGGGTGCCGATCAGGGCGACGCCGGAGACGACGTGCAAGGCCTGGCCCAGAACGTGGGAGTGCCAGTTGGTGCGGGCGCCCGGGGAGAAGCGGACCATGTTGACCCGCATCCGGGACGGCTCCTGGCCGGCGTGGATGACGTCCCACCACACGTCACCGGTGAACCGGTCGGCCGGGGCTTTGCTGCTGAGCTGCTGCTGGATGAACTTCATGGCGTCTCTCACATCGGTGCCTGTGGGCGGGGTTCGGGTGCTGGCCGGGCGGCGTCGTGGCCCGTCCCTATCGGGCGACGTAGCCGCCGTCGACGGGGAGGGCGACGCCGACGACGAAGCCGGCTCCGGGGCTGCACAGCCACAGGACGGCCTGGGCGATCTCCTCTGCGGTGCCGAGCCGGTTGACGGGCTGGTCGGCCTCGGCCTCGGCGAGGTCGAGTTCTCCCTTGGCGATCATGTCGCTGACCATGGGCGTGTTGATGGTGCCGGGGCAGACGGCGTTGACGCGGATGCCGCGCGGGGCGTATTCGAGGGCCGCGCTGGTGGTCAGGCCGATCACGCCGTGCTTGGAGGCGTGGTAGGAGGCGCGGCCGGGGAGGCCGACCAGGCCGCCGAGCGAGGAGCAGTTGACGATGGCTCCGCTGCCCTGGGCGCGCATGYGCCGCAGCTCGTGTTTCATGCAGGCCCAGACGCCACGGAGGTTGATGGCGTTGACGCGGTGGAAGCGTTCGGCGGGTTCGTCGGCCGCGTCGCTGGGCGGGATCTGGATGCCGGCGTTGTTGTAGGCCATGTCGAGGCGGCCGAAGGTCTCCACGGTGCGGTCGACCGCGGCGGCGACCTGGTCCTCGTCGCTGACGTCGCAGGTGAGGGCGAGGACGTGGTGGCCGGCGTCGGCGTCGGTGAGTTCCCGCGCGGCCGCGTCCAGGGCGGCTTCGTCGATGTCGGTGAGGGCGACTGCGGCCCCGGACTCGGCGAAGGCCCGGGCGGTCGCCAGGCCCATACCGGAGCCGGCTCCGGTGACGAAGGCGACCCGGCCGGTGAAGTCGTAGGTGGGGTTCATGTCGTTCCCTCTCCCATCGCGGGCTGTTAGTGGTCCGGCTGTCGTTCGGGGGTTCGTGGCGAGGCCTGCGCGCTTGCTCTGCGCGCCGGTCCGTGTGGGTGGTCGGGCAGCGGAGGATCTGCGGTCAGCGAGGGGACGGCCCCTGTGCGGGTACGTCACCCGGCGCGTGGGCCGGGGCAGTGCGCTGGGCCACGATTCGGCCCCTGCCGGAGGTGCCGCGGACGGCGAGGGCGATCAGCGGGAGCAGGGTGAGGGCGGCGATGACGGTGCCGACCAGGGGCGGTCCGGTCAGGCCGAGGGAGGAGTCCAGGGCCACACCGGCGATCCACGAGCCGCCGGCCACACCGACGTTGAAGGCGGAGGTGGTCAGCGCGGACGTGAGGGTGGGGGCGTCGCCGGCGAAGCGCATGGCGAGCGCGGTGACGACGGGGTTCACCGCGAAACCGGTCAGGCCCATGAGGAAGACCAGGGCGGTGGCCGTGACCGCGTCGGCGGACAGCGGGATCATCAGGAACAGGACCAGGGTGGTGGCCGCGGCGGCGGTGAGGGTGGTGGCCATCGGACGGCGCTCGCCCAGGCGGCCTCCGGTCGTGGTGCCGCCCAGGGCGCCGATGCCGAAGGCGATGAGGACGAACGGTACGGCACCCGCCGGGATGCCGGCGCGGTCGGTCAGCAGCGGGGTGACGTAGCTGTAGGTCGCCAGAACACCGCCCATGATCAGCACGGCGGCGCTCAGCGCCAGCCACAGCCGGCCCTGGCGCAGAGCGCCCACCTCGGCACGCAGCGAAACGCTCGCGCTCTGTTCCTGGGCCGGGATGAAGCGGCCGATGAAGGCCGCGGCGAGTGCGGAGAGGGCCGCCAGGGCCCAGAACGGGCCGCGCCAGCCGGTGAACTGGCCGGCGAAGGAGCCGATGGGCACGCCGACGACGTTGGCGAGGGTCAGACCGCCGATCATGACGCCGGTGGCGCGGGTGGCCTTCTGCGGGCCTGCGGCGGCGGTGGCGACGACGAAACCGACGGCCCAGAAGGCGCCGGTGGCCAGGGCGGTGACGACGCGGGCGGCGAGGACGACGGTGAAGGAGGTGCTGAGGGCCGCCACCACGTGACCGAGGCTGAAGACGGACAGAGCCAGGATCAGCGTCTGACGCCGGGGCAGGCGCAGGGTGGCCATGGCCATGGTCGGCGAGCCGATGATCATGCCGACCGCGAAGGCGGTGATCAGCAGGCCCGCCTGGGAGGTGCTCACGCCGAGGCCGGTGGACAGTTCGGGCAGCAGTCCGGCGATGACGAACTCGGTGGTGCCCATCAGGAACGTGCCGGCGGCGAGCACCCAGACGACGAAGGGCAGCTTGCCGGGCGTGGTCCCGGATGCGGAAGGCATGCGTGTGGTCTCTCCTTGAGCGGAAGGGTGGCGGAAGGGACAGGTCAGGGTGGGGACGGGGAGGCTGTCGGAGCGGACGGCTGCCACCTCTTCGACGTGCTTGCGGTGGCTGCCGGCCGGGTCAGGAGGCGGCTTCGATGCTGATGTGCTCGGCGTTGGCGAGCCGTTCGGTGTCGCGGTCGTCGACGTGGCCGAGGACGATCAGGTCGGCGGACGCAGAGCCGCCGTCGCGGTAGAACAGGGCCAGGTTGCCCCAAGGCGCGTAGTAGGCCAGGTCCCCGGCCTTCGGTGCGGCCGGGTCCGGGGCGTCGGAGATGTCCAGCTTGCGCGGCGGATAAGCGATCCGCTCCGTCTGGTGGAAGTCCTCCAGATCGAGGCTGAGCGGGAGCAGGGAGGCGAAGTCGCGGGCTACGGCGTTGTCGTTCAGGGTGGCGTCGACGGGTCGGCCGTCGAGGGTGACCCGGATGTTCATGACGGTGGACCTGCCAGGGGTTGCGGTGGGTGCGGGACTTGTCGTCGTCCGCGCCGGCGTGCTCGGGGACGCGGGTGGTGGCGACGCTTCGGTACAGGCGGTCATGGCCAGCAGCAGGGCCGCGGCTACGGCGCCACGTGCCAGGGCGGGCAGGGCGGTCGGCATCACGGGGCGTCCAGGCGATTCAGTCGGGCAGCGGCTCGGAGTAGTGCCGGAAGCCGTCGCGCTTGTGGTGGATGTCGTAGAGGCGCTGTGCCAGGGCCTCGGGGCTGCTGTGTTCGGCGTCGGGCCGGATGGCTCCGGGGACGATCAGCTGCGCGACATGGATGTTCTCCGGGGCGAGCGCGTCGTGGAGCATGCGGGCGTACGCGCTTTCGCCGGCGAAGGCGATGGACGTGCCGGCCCGGTCGGGGTGGGGGCGTACGGCGCTGGAGCCGTTGACGAACAGCAGGGTGCCGCGGCCGAGTTCGCACATGCCGGGCAGGACGGCGTTGACGCAGGTGACGGGGCCCTTGACGGAGAAGGCGAGGGGGTCGTCGAGGTCGTCGGCGCCGGTGTCGAGGATCGGCTTCATGAAATCGGCGCGGGGCACGGGGCTGTACTGGAGGATCTCGACGGGGCCCAGCGTGGCTCCGGCCGCGTACAGGGCGGAGTCCAGGGACTCGATGTCGAGGACGTCGGCGGTGAAGCCGCGTGCCTGGATGCCGTCGCGGGCCAGTTCGGTCGCGAGGTCGTCCAGGCGCTGGGCGTTGCGGGAGATGAGGGCGACGGTGTGGCCGGCGGTTCCGAAGCGGCGGGCGGTGGCGAGTCCGAGGCCGGGGCCGGCGCCGACGAGGGCGAAAGTGGTCACGGTGATTCCTTTTGCGGGAGGGGGCCGGGTGGGGGATGCCCGGCCCCCGAGGTGGGACGGTTCGCGGTCAGGGCTTCAGGAGCGCCTTGATGGCGCGGCGCTCGTCCATCGCCCGGTAGCCCTCGGCGACCTGCTCCAGGGGCAGGGTGAGGTCGAAGACCTTGCCCGGGTTGATCCGGCCGGTCAGGACCCGGTCGATCAGGTCGGGCAGGTAGGCGCGCACGGGGGCGGGGCCGCCGCGCAGGCCGACGTGGGAGAAGAACAGTTCCTGGCCGTCGATCGCCACGTCGTGCGGGACGCCGACGAAGCCGACGTTGCCGCCGGGGCGGGCGGAGTGCAGGGCCTGCCGCATGGCCTCGGGGGTGCCGACGCACTCCAGGACCGAGTCGGCGCCGATGCCGCCGGTGAGGTCCTTGACGCGGGCGATGCCTTCGTCGCCGCGTTCGCTGATGATGTCGGTGGCACCGAACTCCACGGCCAGCTTCTGGCGCGACTCGTGCCGGCTCATGGCGATGATCCGCTCGGCGCCCAGTTCCCTGGCGGCGATGACGCCGCACAGTCCGACCGCTCCGTCCCCGACCACGACGGCGGTGGAGCCGGGCGTGACCTCGGCGGCGACGGCCGCGTACCAGCCGGTGCCCATCACGTCGGAGACGGCGAGCAGGCTGGGCACGAACTCGCCGTCCGGCTGGTCGTCGGTGGCGACGAGGGTGCCGTGCGCGTTGGGGATGCGGACGTACTCGGCCTGGCAGGTGCTCATGAACTCGCGGCCCAGGCAGGAGGACTGCCAGCCGTTCAGACAGTTCGGGCAGGTGTTGTCCGAGGTGGCGAACGACCCGACCACGAACTGTCCCGGCTCCACGTTGGTGACCTCGCTGCCGACCTCCTCGACGATGCCGACGTACTCGTGCCCCATCGGCTGGGGCTCGTCCACCGGCTCCGCGCCGCGGTAGGGCCACAGGTCCGAGCCGCACACGCAGGTGGCGACCGTGCGGATGACGGCGTCGGTCGGCCGGCTGATCTCCGGGTCGTCGAGTTCCTCGAAGCGCACGTCGCCGGGGGCGTGAATGACTGCTCCGCGCATGTGGGTGCTTCCTTAGGTACGAGGGTCTGGAACCGCAACCGGGAATCGTGAACGGCTGCTCGGAATCGAGCCTCACACGCGAGGGCAGGTGCGAAAAGCGGAGGAATCTATCCAGGGAGCGGAACATCCTGGGAGGGAATTCTCCCCCTTTCCCCGCGTGCGATCGATGTCATGCTGGGAAGCATGACCAGCCACTTCACCCTGAATGAGCTGGGTGAATCCCTCAAGAAGCGCCGCTCTGAGCTGAGCCCGCGCACGGTCGGACTTCCTTCGGCCCGTCGGCCGCGCCGGGGCGAAGGGCTGCGCCGCGAGGAGGTCGCCCGGCTCGCGGGCAAGATCACCGTCCGCACGCGGCGCCGGGGCGTGCGGAAGGCGCAGCCGCAACTGCGGCGGGTACGGGACGACCTCACCTCCGCCCCGGCCATGGTCCAGGGGCGGCGCGGTGACATTCCGGCCTGGAATGCCCTGGCCGCGGCGCTGGTCACCGACTGCACCCGCGTCCCGGCGAAGCACCGCGACCATCCCCGGCTGCTGTTCACGGATCCGGCGATGCGCAGCCCGTACGCCGGCTGGGAGACGGTCGCGCAGGCCACGGTGACGCAGCTGCGGATGGCCCGCGCACGATCCGCTGCGCATCCTCGCCTCCCGGGCCGCCGACCAGAACCTGCCGGTCCCGTCAGGATGGAAGCATGACCAGTAACGTTCCCCTCAATGAGCTGGGTGAGTTCCTCAAGAAGCGCCGCTCGGAGCTGAGCCCGCGCACGGTCGGACTGCCGGAGACGGGCGGGCCCCGCCGGGTCGCCGGGCTGCGCCGGGAGGAGGTCGCCCAGCTCGCCTCCATCAGCACCGACTACTACACCCGGCTGGAGCAGGGCCGCATGCAGGCGTCCGCTCCGGTGCTGGACACCCTCGCCCGGGTCCTGCATCTGGACGACGACGAGCGGGGCTATCTCTTCCAGCTCGCGGGTAAGACCACCACCCGCACCCGGCGCCGCGGCAGGCAGCAGGTCCAGCCACAGCTCCAGCGCGTCCTGGACGACCTCACCGCCACCCCGGCCATCGTGCAGGGCCGACGCGGGGACATCCTGGCCTGGAACGCGCTGGCCGCCGCCCTGGTCATCGACTTCTCCCGCATCCCGGAAAAGCACCGCAACTATCCCCGGATCCAGTTCACCGAGCCGACGATGCGCACGTTGTACGCCGACTGGGAGGCCTCCGCCCAGATCTCAGTGGCGCAGCTGCGGATGGAGGCCGCCAAGTACCCCGAGGACCCCCGGCTGATCGAACTGGTCGGCGAACTGTCCACGCGCGACAAGCAGTTCGCCAAGTGGTGGGGCGATCACCGGGTCGCCGCCCGCACCGTCGGCACGAAGACCCTCAATCATCCGGTCGTGGGAGAGCTCGTCCTGGACTGGGACACGCTCACCGCCAACACCGACCCCGACCAGCACCTGACCGTCTGGACCGCCGCCCCGGGTTCCCGCACCCACGAGCGGCTGCGCATCCTCGCCTCCTGGGCCGCCGACCAGGACCTGTCGCCCTCTTCTTCCCTCCGCTGACCGATGCCGCCGCGTCAGTCGACGTCCTGCATGCTCGCCCCGGCCGATCGGTCTGCGACGGCACCTCGCTGAGGCAGGGGTGCCTCGGAACGAGTGGCGCGCATCAGCGCGAGCGCGGTCAGCGGTACGAGGGTGAGTGCGGCCGCCACTGTGCCGACCAGCGGGGGCCCGGCCTGCCCCAGCGGTGAGGTCAGGGTGATGCCTGCCGTCCAGGAGCCCACGGCGACCCCCACGTTGGGCGCCGAGCCGCCCAGGCCGGAGGCGAGGGTGGGCGCGGAACCGGCGAAGCGCAAAGCCAGCGCGCCGAGCACCGGGGTCGCGGCGAAGCCGGTCACCCCCATGAGTGTCACCAGGACGACGGTCGCCACGGGGCTCGTGGAGAGAAAGGTCAGCAACAGCAGGACCAGCGTGGTCGTGGCGGCGGCAGTGAAGAGTGTGGCAAGTGGCCGACGGTCGCCCAGGCGCCCGCCGGCCGTGGTGCCCAGCAGGGCGCCCAGACCGTAGCCGGTCAGGACCACGGGCACGGCCTCAGCGGGGATTCCGGCCCGGACGGTGAGCAGGGGCGAGATGTAGCTGTAGGTCGCCAGGACACCGCCCATCAGCAGCGTCATGGAACTCAGCGTCAGCCAGATCCGGCCCTGGCGCAGCGCGGTGAACTCGGCTCGGACGGAGGGTACTTCCTTCCGCCCCTCGTCGGGGATGAACCGTCCGATGACAGCCGCGGCGCCGGCTGACAACGCGGCCAGCACCCAGAAGGGCCCTCGCCAGTCAGAGACCTGGCCGAGCCACGAGCCCAGTGGTACGCCGGCCACGTTGGCCACGGTCAGGCCCCCCAGGAGCATGCCCAGGGCCCGAGACGTCGCTGCCGGCCCTGCCGCGGTCGTGGCCACGATCGCTCCGACGCACCAGAAGGCACCGGTGGCCAGTGCGGTCACCACGCGGGCCGCGAGCACGACCGCGAAGGACGAGCTGAGCGCGGCGACCAGGTGGCCGAGGGAGAAGACGACGAGTGCGAGGACCAGCGTGGAGCGCCGGGGCAGGCGCAGCGTCGCGATCGCCATCGCCGGCGCGCCGACGATCATGCCTGCCGCGAACGCCGTGATCAGCAGACCCGCGTCAGCCACGCTGACGCCCAGATCGTCGGCGATCTCCGGGAGCAGGCCCGCGATGACGAATTCGGTGGTGCCCATGAGAAAGGTTCCGGCGGACAGCACCAGGACGACGAAGGGCAGTGTGCGGGGGCGGTTGTCGGTTGAGGGTGACATTCGGTGGCGTTCTCTTTTCAGGGCGACGTGCGACGATGCGGGGAGAACTCGTGATGCGCTGTGATGCGTCCCCGGATGTGCCCTACGGCTGCATCTCGGAATGCGCGACCTCAACAGGTGGGGGAAGCGGCCGGTGGATCGGTCCGGTGGCCTGTGACAGGGGCAGGCCGGTGCCCTGGTTGGTGTGGGCGACGATCTCCGCGGTGATGGAGATCGCTGTCTCCTCGGGGGTGCGGGCGCCGAGGTCGAGGCCGATCGGGGAGTGCAGCCGGGCGAGTTGTTCGTCGGTCACGCCTGTCTCGCTCAGGAGGCGCAGGCGTTCGTCGTGGGTGCGCCGGGATCCCATGGCGCCGATGTAGCCGACGGGCAGGTCGAGGGCCAGGCGCAGCAGGGGGATGTCGAACTTGGCGTCGTGGGTGAGGACGCAGACGGCGGTGCGGGCGTCGACCTCGGTGCGTTCCAGGTAGCGGTGGGGCCAGTCGACCACGACCTCGTGGGCGTGCGGGAAGCGTGCCGTGGTGGCGAAGGCGGGACGGGCGTCGCACACGGTGACCCGGTAGCCGAGGAAGTGTCCGGCCTGGCTGAGGGCGGCGGCGAAGTCGACCGCGCCGAACACCAGCAGGCGCGGAGGGGGCGCGTGGACGTGGACGAGGACGGTCAGCGGTTCCGGGCAGCCGTCCCCGTCCCCGCCGACCGTGACACGGGCGGTGCGGCCCGCCCGCAGCAGGGCCCTGGCCTCCTCCGTCACCAGCCGGTCGGTCGGCCCGCCGTCCAGGGTTCCGTAGGTCATGCTGCCGTCGCCGAGCACGCTCAGGGTGGCGCCGAGGAGGTCGTCGGAGCCGTCCACGACCTGGGCCACGGCGGCGGGCCGGCCCTCCATGGCGTCGGCGAGGGCCGCGGCGAGGTGCGGCTGGGTCGCGGGGTCGACGTGCTGGACGAGGACGTCGAGTTCGCCACCGCAGGTCAGGCCCACGGCGAAGGCGTCGTCGTCGGAGTAGCCGAACCAGGCGCGCCGGGGGGCGGCCCGATCGTGGAGCACCTGCCGGCACAGGTCGTAGACCGCGCCCTCGACGCAGCCGCCGGAGATGCTGCCGACCGCGTTGCCGTCCGCGTCCACCGCGACCGACGTACCGGTGGGCAGGGGCGCGCTGCCGCTGACGTCGACGACGGTGGCCAGGGCGAAGGGGCGTGCTTCGCGGCACCAGCGGTGCAGTGTGTCGGCGATGTTCAGCATGAACGCGGTCCTTCGTGCAAAGGGGGGCATGGGTGGGCCGCCGCCGCGCCACCGGGGAGCGTCGTTCTACGCGGCGGCGGCCCTGGAAGGCCCGGCAGCCGGACGGGGGGACCGTCTGCCGGACGAGGGAGGAGTGCCCCGGGCCGCTGGGCCGCTCCGCAGCGGCCCCGGGCACTCGGTCAGAGCAACGCCTCGGCGGTGATGGGCAGTTCGCGGATCCGTCGGCCGGTGGCGTTGAAGACCGCGTTGGCGATGGCGGCCGCCACACCGACCTGAACGATCTCTCCGATGCCTTTGACGCCGAGGGGGTCGGCGTCCATGTCCTCGCCCTCCAGGTAGATCGCCTTGAGGTCGGGGATGTCGGCGTTGACGGGCACGAGGTAGTCGGCGAGGTTGGCGTTGACGATCCGGCCGTCGCGGTGGTCGGTGACCGTGTGCTCCAGCAGGGCCTGGCCGATGCCGCCGACCATGCCGCCCAGGGCCTGGCTGTCGGCGAGCTTGGGGCTGATGATGCGGCCCGCGTCGTACACGCCGAGCATGCGCCGCACCCGCACCAGACCCAGCGTCGCGTCCACGGCCACCTCGGCGAAGGTCGCGTTGTAGGCGTAGTACGAGTGCCGCGCGGGCTCCGGCGCCCCGGCGTACGAGCCGTCCGCTTCGAGGTGGGTGCGGTTGTTGCGGGCCAGCAGCCGCTGGTAGGTCTCGCCGCGGGCCGGGTTGCCCTGCACGTGCAGCCGTCCGCTGCGGACCACGATGTCATCGGCGGGCACCCCGTGGAGCGGGGAGTCCTCGTCCTCGACTGCCAGCTCGATCGCCTGTCGGCGGACCTTGTTGCAGGCGTCGAGAACGGCCGAGCCGACACACGTCATGGTCATCGAGCCGCCGTGCGGCGGAGTGGGCGGGTAGAGCGAGTCGCCGAGCCGGAAGGTCACCGTGCGCATGGTCAGCCCGAGCGCGTCGGCGGCGACCTGGGCCTGGGCGGTGTAGGTACCCGGTCCCATGTCGCTGGCGGCGGCCTCGGCCACGGCGGTGCCGTCGGCGTCCAGGCGGACCCGGGCCTGCGCGGGGAAACGCCCGGGGTCGTACACGCCCGCGGCCATGCCCAGGCCGGTCAGCCAGTCCCCGTCGCGCGTCGAGCGGGGCTTCGGGCTGCGGCGGTGCCAGCCGAACTCGCGGGCACCCACGGTGTAGCACTCACGCAGCCGGCGGGTGGACCAGGGCAGCCCGTTCGACTCGTCCTCGTTCGGTTCGTTGCGCCGGCGCAGCTCGATGGGGTCGATGCCGATCCGGTGGGCGAGTTCGTCCATGGCCGACTCGATGACGAAGGACGCCGTCGCGAAGCCCGGACCGCGCATCCACAGCGGCGTGTTCACGTCCAGCGGCACCAGCCGGTACGCCTGACGGACGTGGGGCATGCTGTAGAACATCTGCCCGGCCGCCATGATGCCCTCGGTGAACTTCTCGTACGACGAGGTCTCGCCATCCATCTCGTGGACCGCCGCGGAGAGTCGGCCACGCCGGTCGCTGCCCAGCCGCAGGCGGTACTCGTACGAGGGCCTGAAGCCGGTGCCCAGGTACATCTGCTTGCGGCTCAGGACGAGCTTGACCGGACGTTTCGTCTCACGGGCGGCGAGCGCGGCGACGACCACATGCGGCCAGCAGCGCAGCCCGCTGCCGAAGCCGCCCCCGACGAACGGCGAGATGACCCGCACGGATTCCAGAGGCAGGTCGAACACCGTGGACAGCTCGGTCTGCGTGCCCACCACCCACTGGGTCTTGTCCCACACAGTGAGCCGGTCGCCGTCCCAGCGGGCGATGGTGGCGTGCGGCTCCATCGGGTTGTGATGGTTGCGGGCCATGCGATACGTCAGATCCAGCCGCACGGCGGCCGAGCGCAATCCGGCATCGGCATCGCCGCGCGCGTAGCGGGTCGGCTCGTCCGGCTCGGCCTCGTGCAGGTCGGTGGACGGCCGCTCGGCGTCGTAGCTGACCTCGACCAGGCTCGCGCCGTGCTGCGCGGCCTCCAGGGTGGTGGCCACCACCACGGCGACCGGCTGGCCGTGGAAGCGGACCCGGTCGTCCTGGAAGACCCGCAGCCGACGGCCCTCCGGGGGGTTGTTGGACCCGGAGTTGTCGCGGTACGGCAGCTTCGGCGCGTTGCCGTTGTGGATCACCCGGAGCACGCCCGGGTGGGCCAGAGCGGCCCGGGCATCGATGGACGTGATGCGGCCACGGCCGATACCGGCGTCGACGATGACCGCGTGCACGGCCCCGTCGACGTCGTGCTCGGCGGCGTACAGCGCCTTCCCCGTGACCTTCAGCCGGCCGTCCACCCGGGACAGCGGCGCACCCACGGCTGCCTGCGGCTGGGGGCTCACCTGGTACCTCCTACGATGCGCAGCTGGCGTTCGACGGTCCGGCTGAGCAGGTCGACCTTGAAGCGGTTGTGCTGGAGCGGGCGGGCGCCGTCCGCCGCCTTCGCGGCGGCGGCTGCCCAGAGAGCCTCGGAGGGGCGTTCGCCGACGAGGTGTTTCTCGACCGCGGGCAGCTTCCACGGCACCGTGCCGACCCCGCCTGCGGCGACCCTCGCCTCGCGGATCACCCCGCCGCGCAGGTGCAGGGCGACGGCCGCCGAGGTCAGGGCGAACTCGTAGGACTGGCGGTCCCGCACCTTCAGATAGCCGGACTTCAACGGGCGCGGATGAGCCGGGATCTCCACTGCCTGGATCAATTCGCCCGTCTGCAGGGCTTGTTCGCGGTTGGGGGTGCTGCCGGGCCGTAGCAGGAAGCCGGCGAAGGGAACACGGCGTTCCCCGTCCGGGCCCAGCAGGTGCACGGTCGCCTCCAGTGCGGCGAAGGCCACGGCGACATCGGAAGGGTGGGTGGCCACGCAGTGGTCGGAGGCGCCGAGGATCGCGTGCGAGCGGTTGTGGCCGTGCAGCGCCGCGCAACCGGAGCCCGGCTCGCGCTTGTTGCAGTCGGCGGTCACGTCACGGAAGTAGGTGCAGCGGGTGCGCTGCATGATGTTGCCGCCGATGGTCGCCATGTTCCGCAACTGGGCCGAAGCGCTCAGTTCCAGCGCCTGGGAGATGACGGGGTACAGGGCGCGCACCTTGGGGTGGGCCGCGGCCTCGGCCATGCGCACCAGCGCACCGATGCGCAGTCCACCGCGCTCGGTGGCCGTGACCTCGCGCAGCGGCAGGCCGCTGATGTCGACCAGGGTCTCGGGGCGTTCGACGGTCTCGCGCATCAGGTCGACCAGCGTGGTGCCGCCGGCGATGTAACGGCCGCCGCGGCGACCGGCGCCGAGGGCTTCGCGGGTGTCGGAGACGCGGGTGTAGGCGAAGGGATGCATGGTGGGCCGCTCCTTACTTCCGGCCCGCGGTCTGCTCGACCGCGCGCACGATCTTGACGTAGCAGCCGCAGCGGCAGATGTTGCCGCTCATCCACTCCCGTATCTCCTCCGGCGAGTTGGTGTGGCCCTCCTGGATGCAGCCGACGCCGGAGACGATCTGGCCGGGGGTGCAGTAGCCGCACTGGAAGGCGTCCTCGTCGATGAACGCCTGCTGCAACGGGTGCAGTCGGTCGCCCTCGGCCAGGCCCTCGACGGTGGTGACCTCGGCGCCCTCCAGCCGGACGGCCAGTGTCAGGCAGGAGTTGACCCGGTGGCCGTCGACGAGGACCGTGCACGCGCCGCAGGCGCCGGCGTTGCAGCCCTTCTTCGAGCCGGTCAGGCCGAGGTGTTCGCGCAGCAGGTCCAGCAGCGAGGTGCGGTTGTCGACGGTCACGGTCCGGCGGGTGCCGTTGACCGTCAGGGAGACCCGGCTGGAGGGCGCCGATCCTGCGGCGGTGGCCTCCTCCGGGCTCGCGAGGAACGTCCCTGAGGCCACGACGGCACCGCCGACCGCGGCACTGGTGGCGATGAAGGTGCGCCGACTGGGCGCCGGGGAGGACTCACCCGTCCCAGCGGGGGGTGGAGCGGCAGCCTCGGAAAGTTCAGTGGACATGGGTACGCCTTCGCATCGCGGACGGATCATGCCGCGCACAGCGGCACGGGAGGCGGGGACCGTCGTCGCCGCAGGACCTGGACAACCGTGCGGATCACAGCCGCGGCCGGTCACGCCGGAAGTCTGGCATCGCCGGTGGCGCCCGTGGGAGGGAGAGTTTTGTCCCCCGATCCTTCTCTCCCCCCAGGGCTGAGCCGACTCAGGTGCGCGCCCGCCGGACGGCTCGTAGGTTGGAGAAGAAGCGGTCACGCCTGAGAGATCGGCAGGTCACGCGCGTGACGACAGCGGAGATCGATTTCGAGGAGCTGTTCGACGCCGCACCGAACCCGTACCTGGTGCTGGACGCCGGCCTGGTGATCCGCTACGCCAACCGGTCCTACCTCCAGGTCACCGGCAGGAGCCGCGAGGAACTGGCGGGGCGCTCCATCCTGGGGGCGTTCCCGGACACGCCTGCCGCGCTGGACGCGGCGCGTGATTTCGGCGCCTCGCTTCAGCGCGTGCTGGACTCCCGGAAGCCCGACGTCGTGGCACCGCGGCGATTCGACATCCCCGTCGTCGGCCGGCCGGGCGAGGTCGAGGAGCGATGGTGGTGCGGGATGTCCAGCCCCGTCCTGGGGCCGGACAGCGCCGTGAAATGGATCATCGCGCGCGCCGACGACGTCACCGAGTTCATGCATTCCCCCTTCATCCGTGAACTCACCCCGCTGCTGAACCAGCAGGCGGCAGGGATCGCGGCCCAGGTGCACGCCCGGGCGCACGATCTGGAACAGCTGAACGAGCAGCTGCGCCAGGCGCATGCCCGCGAACGCGAGATCGCCGTCACCCTCCAGGAGGTCATGCTCCGCTCGCCCGACCTGGACAGGCACCGGGACATCGCCGTGAGGTACCTGCCGGCCAGCGGATCGCTCAACGTGTGCGGCGACTGGTACGACGTGGTCGATCTGCCGCCCGACCGCTACTCCGTCGCCATCGGGGACGTCGTGGGACACGGCCTCGAGGCCGCCGCCGTCATGGGCATGCTGCGCAGCGCCCTGAGCGCCGCCATCCGGGCCGTTCCCAGCCCCGCGCAGGCCCTTGAGGTACTGGGCCTGTACGCCCGGGCGGTCGACGGCGCGCTCGCCACCACCGTGGCCAAGGTCCTCGTCGACCCGCGCAGCCGGCTGATCATCTACAGCAACGCCGGCCACCCACCGCCCATACTGCTCAGTCCGGACGGCAGTTGCCAATTGCTGGACCAGGCCACCGACCCGCCGCTCGGCGCCCGACCGGAACACGTCCCCCGCCCCCAGGCCGGCCTGTCCTACGCCCCCGGGGACACCCTCGTGCTCTACACCGACGGCCTCATCGAACGCCGCGGCGAGGACATCGACACCGGCCTGACCCGGCTGATGGACACTCTCGCCCGGTGCAGCACCCTCCCGGTGGAAGAACTCGCCGACGGACTGCTGGCCCACATGGGTGTCTCCGGCGGTGGCCGCGACGATATCGCCCTGGTCATCGTCCGCCTGTGAGCCGGTTTTCGGCGGAAGCCGTTTCCCCATCAAATAGTGAAATTGAAACGGAATTCTCGACTTTTTCATGGCCGTGAATTCATTTAGTGTGGACGCATGGAAAGAACAACGTCGCCGCACCGGAGACGCAGGTCATTCAGGGGCCAGGACGTTGACGGCACGCCGGGCCGGAAGTCGTGGGAGAGGCTGCGCGTGCCCGCCGTCCACGAGTGACCGGCATCGCTCCGCGCCGGCCGCCGCGGACCGCATGGCGCGCCCGGGCGAAAACCCGGATCGCGTATCTGGAAGCGCAACTGGATCGCGAGAGTGTCCGGCCCTGCCCTGAAGACCGTATGACGCTCGTCGAGGGAATGCGGAGCCATCTGGAAAAGGCCCGCTCGGCTGCCGAAGAGGATTTCGGATGGCGGCGCATGTGGTCGGGGTCGGCCGCCCGTGAGGGCGTCTGGTCGAACGTCCGCAGCGCGGAGGTGACGCTCCTCCAACTGGTCTCCGACGAGGAAGCCGCCGGCCGCGCCAGTGAGGTCATGGCGCTGGTCAAGGATCATCTGGAAACGGACGACCCACGACGAGTCCGTCTCGCCCGGCGGCTGCGCTCCATCATCTCCGGCGAGATGTCACCGAGCGACCGGGACCTCATGGTCCGGGCGCTCGACGCCGCGTACAACGCCCTGGACGACGAACTGGCCCGGGTGCGCAGCCTGCGCAACATCCTGTGGACCGCCACGTTCCTCGTCCTGCTGGGCGTGGCGGGCCTCGCCGTCTACGGCTGGTTCTTCCCCGAGTCGCTGAGCATGTGCTTCACGCCCAAGGTCAGCCCCGGGGACGCGACCGGGATCGACGTCGTGTGTCCCACCGCGGAGGATCACGACGTGCCGGCGAACACCCCCGCCAGCGAGCGGGCCCAGTCGAGGGACATCCTCACCGTCGAGATCGCCGGGCTCACCGGCGCGGCACTCACCGTCATCGCCTCACTGCGCCACATCAGGGGCACCGACGCTCCCTACATGCTGCCCCTGGCGTCAGCGGTGCTGAAGTTCCCCACCGGCGCCCTGTCGGCCTTCCTCGGACTGCTGCTGATCCGGGGCGCCTTCGTCCCCGGGCTCAGCGATCTCGACAGCAGGGCGCAGGTCCTCGGCTGGGCCGCGGCCTTCGGCGCCGCCCAGCACCTGGTGACCCGGCTGGTCGACGACCGTGCCCAGATGACGCTGGCGGAGGTGGGCAAGACGACCGACGCCGTGATCGACCCGGAGAGAGCCGCCGTCAGGGAGAGCAACATGCTGGGGGAGACGACCGGGGCGTCCGGACCGCCGACCGCCTTCCAGGACGGCGCGGGACCGCACGACGGGGCGGACGAGGGGACGCGCGAGAGAGGGCACATGGACGAAGGGGTGGAGGGGCCTCGCCCACGAGCCGGGCCCTGACCTGCCGCCCTCTCACCGCCTGAGCGGTGTGTGCGCCGTCTCCGGCAGCCGCAGGTACACCAGCGACGACAGCAGGCAGAGCACCGCGACGTACCAGGGGAAGAGCCCGGCGTGGCCCACCTCCTTGAACAGCGTGCCCACGTACGGAGCCGTGCCGCCGAAGAGGGCCACCGTCAGCGAGTAGGGGAAGCCGATACCGGCCGCGCGGACCCGGGGCGGGAAGATCTCCGCGTTCACGGCCGCGCTGATCGAGGTGAACCCGGTCAGCAGCACCATGCCGGCGCAACTCACGAGCAGCAGCACGGCGAAGGAGTCGCGCAGGGCGTGCAGCAGAGGCACGGTGAGCAGGGCGAAGCCCAGGCCGAAGAAGAGGAGCAGGGGGCGGCGGCCGAAGCGGTCGGACAGGAGGCCGCCGAGCGGTTGCAGCAGGGCGAAGAAGGCCAGTGAGATCGTGCCCGCGAGCAGCGCGTCCGACTTCTCCAGACCCGCGTTGAGTTCGGCGTACGTCGGCAGGTACGACGTCCACGTGTAGTAGGCGATGGTGCCGCCCGCCGTGATGCCGCCGATGAGGAGCGACTCGCGCGGGTGCCTCCGCAGCGCCTCGAACAGGCCGGGGCGCGGGGCCTGCTGCTGCTCGGCGCTGCGGGTCTCCTGCGCGCCCTGCCGGATCCAGAAGCCGACCAGGCTCAGGACGGCCCCGAGTATGAACGGAACGCGCCAGCCCCAGCTGTTCATCTGCCCGTCGCTCAGCGTGTCCACGAGCAGCGTGGCGATGCCGGAGGCGACCAGCTGTCCCACGGTCGTCGACACGTACTGGAAGCTGGAGAACAGGCCGCGCCTGCCCGGGCCTGCCGACTCGACCAGGAAGGTCGTCGAGGCCGCGAACTCGCCGCCCACGGACAGACCTTGCAGCAGCCGCGCCAGGACGAGGATCACCGGCGCGAGCACGCCCACCGACGCGTACGTCGGGGTCAGCCCGACCAGCAGGCTGCTGCCGCCCATCAGCAGGATGGTGACCGTCAGCGCCGCTCGCCGCCCGTGCCGGTCCGCGACCGCGCCCATCAGCAGCCCGCCGACCGGCCGCATGAAGAAGCCCACCGCGAACACCGCGAACGTGGACAGCAGCGGCACCAGCGAGTTGTCCGCGCTCTTCGGGAAGACCTGGGCGGCGATGTAGGTGGCCAGAAACGTGTAGGCGTACCAGTCGTACCACTCCACGGCGTTGCCCACGGAGGCGGCGAGGAGCTGGCGAACGGGCCGTTTCGTCGGCGGGGAAACCGTCTGCGTCTCTGTCACGTCCATGACCCTCCCCTGACAATGCCCCGGCACACCTCACGTACCGGCGACTTTCACATGAGTGTCACCGGCCCCTTCCTTGACGTTTGGTGTCCCTGAAACACTCCTTCCGCGCAGATTCCGTCACGCTCCGGCCATCCCGTACCTCAGGATGAGAGGTCTGTCCTTCATGTCCGAAGTCAACCGGCGCCGCTTTCTCCAACTCGCGGGTGCCACCACGGCCTTCAGTGCGCTGTCCGCCAGCATCCAGCGCGCCGCCGCGCTCCCGGCCAACCACCGCACCGGTTCGATCGAGGACGTGGAGCACATCGTCGTCCTGATGCAGGAGAACCGTTCCTTCGACCACTACTTCGGCACCCTGAGAGGCGTCCGCGGCTTCGGCGACCCCCGTCCCGTCACTCTCGACAACGGCAAACCGGTCTGGCACCAGGAGAAGGACGGCAAGGAGATCCTGCCGTTCCACCCGGACGCCGACGACCTCGGCATGCAGTTCCTGGAGGGTCTGCCGCACGGCTGGCCCGACGGCCACCAGGCCTACAACGGCGGCAAGTACGACAAGTGGCTGCCCGCCAAGGGCACCACGACCATGGCGTACCTGACCCGCGAGGACATCCCCTTCCACTACGCCCTCGCCGACGCCTTCACCGTCTGCGACGCCTACCACTGCTCGTTCATCGGCTCCACCGACCCGAACCGCTACTACATGTGGTCCGGCTACACGGGCAACGACGGCACCGGCGGCGGCCCGGTCCTCGGCAACGACGAACTCGGCTACGGCTGGACGACCTACCCCGAGCGCCTGGAGCAGGCCGGCATCTCCTGGAAGATTTACCAGGACATCGGCGACGGCCTCGACGCGAAGGGCTCCTGGGGCTGGATCCAGGACGCCTACCGCGGCAACTACGGCGACAACTCGCTGCTGTACTTCAACAAGTACCGCGACGCGAGGCCCGGCGAGCCCTGGTACGACAAGGCCCGCACCGGCACGAACGTCAAGGCGGGTGACGGCTACTTCGACCAGCTGAAGGCCGACGTCAAGGCCGGCAAGCTGCCGCAGATCTCCTGGATCGCCGCCCCCGAGGCGTTCAGCGAGCACTCCAACTGGCCGTCGAACTACGGTGCCTGGTACATCGCCCAGGTCCTGGACGCCCTCACCGCCAACCCGGAGGTCTGGTCGAAGACGGCCCTGTTCATCACCTACGACGAGAACGACGGCTTCTTCGACCACGTCGTGCCGCCCCTGCCGCCGAAGGACGCCTCCCGCGGCAAGTCCACCGTCGACGTCTCCCTCGACCTCTTCCCGGGCGACGGCAAGAACACGGCCGGCCCCTACGGCCTCGGACCCCGGGTGCCGATGCTGGTCGTCTCGCCGTGGAGCAAGGGCGGATACGTCTGCTCGGAGACGTTCGACCACACCTCGATCCTGCGGTTCATGGAGCGCCGCTTCGGCGTGCGCGAAAGCAACATCTCGCCGTGGCGCCGGGCGATCTGCGGTGACCTGACCTCCGCGTTCGACTTCTCCCGCAAGGACACGCGGCCCGCCCCGCTGCCCGGCACCGACGCGTACGAGCCGCAGGACCGCGAACGCCACCCCGACTACAAGCCGACCCCGCCCGCCGATCCGCGCATGCCCCGGCAGGAACGCGGCCTGCGCCGCGCCCGGCCGCTGAAGTACGCACCGCACGTGGACGCCTCGGTCGACGCGGCGGCCGGGAAGCTCACCCTCGCCTTCGCCTCCGGGCCGAAGGCCGGCGCCGCCTTCCACGTCACCTCCGGCAACCGCGCCGACGGCCCCTGGATGTACACCACCGAGGCCGGCAAGACCCTCTCCGACACCTGGAACTCGGACTGGTCGGCGGGCTCGTACGACCTGACCGTGCACGGCCCGAACGGCTTCGTGCGGGTCTTCAAGGGGTCGAACAGGACGGCCGGCTGCGAGGTCACCGCACGCCACACCGGTGACGACATCGAGCTGACCTTCACCAACAAGGGCTCCGGCACGGCATGGCTGAAGCTCTCCGACGGTTACGGAGGCCGGTCCTCGACCGTCACCGTCCGCCCCGGCGCGAAGGTGCGGCGGACCGTCGACCTCACGGCCGGCCGCCGCTGGTACGACGTGACCGTCACCGCCGAGGGCGACGCGGCGTTCCTGCGGCGGTTCGCGGGACACGTCGAGAACGGGCAGCCGGGCGTGAGCGACCCGGCGATCGTCACCGCGTAGCCGTGGCGAGGTGCCCCGGATCGTGCGGCCGGGGCACCAACGCCGGTTCGGCCGTGGCGGAACCGGGTTCCAGGGCCAGGACGGCGGCCACCGGATGGTCGTCGTCCACCGGGGCGACCACGGGTGTCGCCCGGCTGAGCAGTACCACGCCCCAGGACGCCAGGCCGCCCCCGGCGAGCGCGAGCAGCACGCCCGCCGGGCCGCCCTGGAGGCGTTCGCCCAGCAGCGACAGGCCGATCACCGCGGCGGCCAGTGGGTTGGCCAGGGTCACCACCGCGAGCGGGCCGCCGAGACCGCCCCGGTAGGCCGTCTGCGACAGCAGCAGCCCGCCGGCCGCGAAGGCCGCCACGAGCAGCGCCACCCCGACCACCTGGACGCTCAGCAACGGACCGGACCGGTCCGTCGCCGCCACCGTCACGGTCTGCGTGAGGGCCGAGGCGACCCCGGAGGCCACGCCGGACGCGCTCGCATGCCGCAGCCCCGGGCGGGCGCCGGGCCGGGACAGCACCCCGATGACGGCCGCGGTGGCGCCCGCGACCGCCAGGGCCTCGGGAACGCTCAGTACGTCGTCGGGCGCCGGACCGGACGCCGTGACCAGGATCGCCCCCAGACCGAGCAGCGTGAGCGCGGTGCCCCGCCACTCGACGGCGCTCACCCGCCGCCCCGCGAGCCGTGCCCCCATGGGCACCGCCGCGACCAGGGTGAGCGCGCCGAGCGGCTGGACCACGGTCAGCGGACCGTACTTCAGCGCCACGACGTGCAGCAGTGCGGCAGCCGCGTTCAGCCCGACCGACCACCACCAGGCGCCGCTGCCGAGCAGCCGCAGCGTGCCCGCGCCGGGCGAGCGGGAGGCGAGCCGCTCCTGGGAGACCGCGGCGGCCGCGTAGGCGACGGCGGAGACGAGGGACAGGACCACGGCGACGAGGACGGCGCTCACCGGCCCGCCCCCGCGAGCGCCTGCTCCTCGGCCCGGACCTGCGCCTGGGCCGGTACGAGCCTGCCCTGCGCGCGGCCCGCCGTCGTCACCGTGCGGTGCGGCGAGCGAAGCGAGACGGGGGTGCCCCCGGACCAGGTCTGGGGGAGGATCGCCGCGAGGGCGAGACCCAGCAACGCCGTCGCCACGATCGCGTCGAGCCAGTAGTGGTTCGCCGTGCCGACGATCACCAGCAGCGTCAGCGCGGGATGCAGCAGCCACAACCAGCGCCATCGCGAGCGGGTCGCCACGATCAGGCCGACCGCCACCATCAGCGCCCACCCGAAGTGCAGCGACGGCATCGCCGCGAACTGGTTCGACAGGGAGTCGGTCGCGGGACTGCCGTACACCGACGGGCCGTACACCCGCGCCGTGTCCACCAGGCCGGTCGCGGCCAGCATGCGCGGCGGGGCGAGCGGGAACAGCAGATGCAGCACCAGGGCGGCGGCGGTGACCGCGGCCAGGATCCGGCGGGCCCACACGTAGTGGGCCGGGCGGCGCAGGTAGAGCCAGATCAGGAAGGCGGCGGTGGCCGGGAAGTGGACGGCCGCGTAGTAGGTGTTCGCGAGGTGCACCAGGCCGTCGCCGTGCAGCAGCAGGGACTGCACCGCCCCCTCACCGGGCAGCCGGACCGCTCGTTCGACGTCCCACACGCGGTACGCGTTGTGGAAGGCCTCGCCGGTGTGGCCCGTGGCCAGCTGCCGACCGAGCTTGTAGACGAGGAAGAGCCCTGCGACGAGCAGGAACTCCCGGACGAGCGGCGGTCGCGCTATCGCGTCGGACCCCGCCGGCGCAGGCTCGGTGCGGGCATTCATCCCCCGGCCCCTTCGGTGACGGTGCTGCTGTTATCGGTACGAGTGCGTACCGATACGCCAGTGTACCGATACGTCCGCGTACCGGTACACTGGTGTATCGATAGACGAAGGACACACCGCCGGCCGGGAATTTTCCGGCCGCCCGAGGAAGCCAGGAGCACAGCCCATGACGTCGCAGGCTGCGGACCGGCCCGAGCCGGTCGGTTCCTCGCGCCGCTCCAAGATCACGCCCGAGCGTGAGCAGGAGTTCTACGACGCCGTGCTGGAGCAGCTCCGCGAGTGCGGCTACGACTCCGTCACCATGGAGGGGATCGCGGCCAGCACCCGGTGCAGCAAGTCCACGCTCTACCGGCAGTGGAAGACCAAGCCCCAGTTCGTGGCGGCGGCACTGCGCTCCCACCGGCGGACGCGCTGCATCGACACCGGCTCGCTCGCGGACGACCTGCGCGAGGCCGCCCGGGCGGCGGGCGAGCTGTCGGGCCGGGACACCAAGCTGCTCCAGGCGCTCGCCCATGCCGCGCCGCAGGACGCCGAGCTGCAGCGCGCGTTGCGCGAGGCGCTGGTCGAACCGGAGATCGCCGCGCTGAAGGAGATCATCCGGCGCGGGGTCGAAAGGGGGGAAGTGCCCGCCGATCATCCGGCGCTGGAGTACATCCCCGCGCAGATGTACGGCGTCCTGCGCATCCGGCCCGTCCTGGAGGGCGAGGACGCGGACCCGGACTATCTGGTCCGGTTCGTGGAGGCGGCGGTGCTCCCGGCACTCGGCCTCACCTGAGACCCGGGCCGCCGTCCACGGGATGACCGGACGGCGACCCGACCGCGCCGACCCGTGGGGACGGGGGCGGCGCGCACCCCCCGGCCGGGTGGGGTTCCCCTGTGAGCGGCGGGGCGCCCCACCCGGCCGACAGTGTCCGGGTCCCCCTTGCTGTCCGGCTGTGTCCGGGCCGGTCAGACCACCTGGCCGCTGCCGCCGCCCGTCGACACCTTGATGCCCTTGGTGATCTCGTCCAGGACGGACTCCTTCTGGTCGGCGTCGACGCCGAAGCGCACGACGACCATCTGCTTGGCGTTCGCGGGGGAGGGGAACGCGAGCGACTCCACGATGCCGTCGGCGCCCTTGCTCGTGACGGCCTTCCAGCGGACCAGATAGCCCTTCTGCCCGGCCACGGTCACGGACTTGGCGGCCAGCACGTCGTGGGAGGTGATCCCGCCGTAGGACTTGCCGCCGTAGGACTCCTCGGCGTTCGCCGCGATGTCCGCCTTCGCGACCTCCTCGGCGGTGGCGCCCTTGGTGCCGAGGGCGAGGGCCGGTGCCGAGTAGGCTCCGCCCTTCGTGCAGGTCGAGGTGGTGTCGCCGGGGCACTTGTAGGAGTCGTCGGACGTCACCTGCGCGCCGACCGGGGCCTCCTGGCCGTACCAGCCCTCCGGGATCGGCAGGCTGATCCCGCTGACCGCGTCGGTCACCGAGCCGCTCCTGATCTTCGGCGGCTGGGACTGCCCGGGCGACGGGCTCTGGCCCCCGGAGCCCCCGGAGCCGCCGAAGATCAGGAGCGGCTCGGTGACCGACGCGGTCAGCGGG
>NZ_NGFN01000240.1 GCF_002148965.1 Streptomyces swartbergensis
GTCGGGGGCGGCGCCGCGGTGCGCCACGGGGGCAGGTTCGGCGTTCCGTAGGGTGCCGCGGGCAGCGGCGGGGCGGTCGGGATCGGGGTCCCGGCGGGGTACACCGCGCTCGGGGTGATCTCGTCAGACATGGGGTGACCTCAGCGGTACAGGCTCGCGCCGAGCGCGAGAAACGTGAAGATGACGGCGGTCGTTCCGGCGACGGGCCCGGCGTACAGACCAGGGGCGCGGCGGGGCGCGAGACGGACGAGCCCCACGAAGGCGCCGGCAGTGGAGACGGCGAAGTAGGCGGCGAAGAACGCGGTAAGCACGACGGGCCCCGGGCCTACAGGTACGGTCCGCCGGATCGCTCCGACGCCGGCCGGGCCCTCGATACGGTGCCCTTCGTTTTCTCGGCGTCGCGCGAGTTGACCGTGCGCACGTACCCGTCGGTCGTCTCCCACCCGCGGCGGGTCAGATGCTCGGCGATCTGCACGGCGTTGAGCGAGGGCAGCGCATCACGGACGCGCCGCACCGCATCGGCCTTCGACAGCCCAGACACGGCGAGGGCGGCGTCGACCGTCTCGTCGATGATCTCGGGGACAGTCCGAGGGCGCTGCGAGTCGTCGTCGACCGGGCGCGGCGCGACGGGCGGTACGGGGTGCTGCGCCTCGCGGTGCTTCGGTCCGGCGGTGATCGCGTCGGGCTGCTGCACAGTGATCACAAGCTGATGCGGGGGCGGCGCCTCGCTGTGATGCGGGCCCGCATCAGCGCGCGTCACGGAGTAGTCGACCGGCCGGGGCACGCGGCCGAGGACGACCGCGACGTCGAGCTCGCTCACGTCCTGGCCGTACTGCCCGAGCAACTCGGCGAGCTCGGCGAGGCTCAGCTCGGGGCGCGCGGCGTGCAGCAGCCGGACCGCCTTCGTCGGGGGCATCTCGGCGAGCTCAGCCGCGATCACGTCGACCGCCCCGCGGCCGCCGGACGGCGCCGGCTCGTCGCCGCTCGAGGCGCCGGTGACGTGCTCGACCGCGCGGCGCTTCGTCTGGTCCCATGCCTCTTCGCCGGCGAGCAGCCACCCGAGCCACCCGAACACGGGCAGGCGCATGGGGCGCTCGCCGCGGTCGATCCGGTGCCGGGCCCGGGTCGCTGCCCATGACAGATCGGCGATCAGCAGCAGCGCGACCGTAGGGGCGGCGAAGAGCAACGTCGCGCCGAGCCCGCCCTCGATGTGCAGCGCGTGCAACCGGTTGAGGTAAATCGAGATGCCGGCGAGGACGAGCGTTGCGAGCCGCGGCGCGACCGCCGAGCGGTTCTCGCGTACCGCCTCGCTCGCGAGGTACAGGCAGGCGAGCGCCGCGCCGTCGAAGCACGCGGCGACGAGCACGGCGAGCAACTTCGGGACGCCGTACATGTCGTGGGCGACGACGTACAGGGACCAAGCGACGATGCCGGCGGCCGCAGGGGCGATGATGCCGAGCCCGACGCGCCAGCCGAGCCGGTTGAGCCACTTCGGGCGACCCCGATCGGGGGTTACGGGCGGGCGTGCCCGGTTACGCTTCATCATGGATCTTGCTTCCTGTTCGCTTCACCAAGGGGGCGGGGGCGGGTCCTGCGCCCGGCCGGTGCTGCAATCACCGGCCGGGCTGCTTTGTGTCAGGCGTCGACGGGCTCGGCGAAGCACTCCTCGCACGAGTCGGCGCGCTGCTCTTCGTGGTCGGGGCAGACGATCGCGACGACGTACGTCGTGTCGCCGTCGTCCTCGGCGGCGTAGTCCGCGGCGCTGTTGGCTGCCTCGACGGCGCAGTCGTTCGTCTCGAGGGGTCCTTCGTCGCCGAACACGCCGTAGGTGTTGCCGAAGTCGCAACGGATCGTGAGCGTCGCGCCGGGATGCAGTCGACGCCCGTGCTTGCACGGTTCGCCGGGCAGCGCCGGCTCGTCGGCGACGGGCCACGCCCGCGGCCCGCCTCCACCGGCGGCGCTGAACACGTCGCCGCACTCGTCGCCATCGCGGCGGGTGTGCCCGTAGTCCTTCGTGCAGAGCGCGTTAAGGCACATGTCGCGCAGCCCGCCGGGAGGCGCGGCCGGCTGCGGCGCCTCGGCCGGCTGCTCGACAATGCGAAGGCTGTCGGTCCACACCGCGACGGCGCGCTGTCCGTCGGTGAGGATCGTGTCGCGGTCGCCGCCCCACGGGGCCCGGTCGACGCGCCACTTCTGCACCGTCGGCCGGTTGCTGATCACGACCGCCTCGACGAGCGTCCCGGCGCTGATCTCGTCGCGCGTCGCCGGCTGTTCGGGGGCGAAGATGATTCCGGGCCCCGACGCGTCGCACCGCACGTCATGCCACTCGCGCGGCTTGTCGTCGGTCGTCTCAACGCTCGCGATGATCCGGTCGTAGTGGTTGAGCGCTTGCAGCACCCGCACCGGGCGGCCGCCGTCCTTCAACCATCCCGTGCGGTCGCGAAGGTCGTTGACCTCGACCGGGTCGCCGGTGCACGCGACACACAGCGCGTGCCCGCGGGGGGTGTCGTACGTCGCGATCAGGTAGTCGCCGCACTTCGCTTGAGCGACGTAGCCAGCCTCGGCGGGGACGCCGGCGGTCGGGTTGACGACGTGCGCACAGATCCAGTGACCGGCGTTGCCGTAGGTCACCGGGACCCGGGCGACGCTGCCGCGGAAGGTGTTCGGGCCGGCGACGTACTCGAGCTCACCGACGATCGACCAGCCGCGGAACGAGAGCGTGTCGCGGTCGCTGCGGTCGCTGCGGTACGGCAGCGCGAACCGCTCGATCGGGTCGGCGAGCCCGTGCTGATAGATCGCGTACCGGTCCTCGAAGACGCGCGGCCGCGCCTGCACGTGCCGGTCGATCTCGACTCGGTACTCGACCGGATCGGCGAGCTCGGCCGCCGGCGGTCCGACTCGCAGGTCGGCGATCGCCGCGGCGACGGCGGCCGCGCGGGTGTCCTTACCGCGGACGACGGCCGTGCGCTGCTCGCCGTCGATCCCGTCGATGTTCCACGCGCCGGCGCCCGAGGCATGCCGGAACGCCTCGAAGGTCTTCCCGTCGTGGTCGAAGCGGTAAGCGGGGTGACCTTCGGTCGTGATCTTCGTGAACTTCGGCATCTGCACTGTGGCGTCCCTTCGGGTGCATCGTGTTGCGCCTCAATGTACATCGGGTCTTTATGTACATCAAGGCGGATGGTTAAAGTAGTCGTCATGGACGAAGCGACTGACCACCCGATCGCCGAAGCGCGGGCGAACCTGAGCGACCTACTCGCGTCGGTCCGGCTGCTCAAGGTCGTGAGGTTTCTGACGAGCCGGGGCAAGCGGCAGGCTGCGCTCGTCCCCGTTGAGGTCGGCGAGCTCGTCGCGGCTGTCGGCGGGCCCGACCGGGCGGCCGAGATCCTGCGGCCGCACGCGCCGGCCGACCCCCAGTAGCCGAACCGGCAGACGGTCGAGCGCCGCTGTCGCCCCAACGTGTCGGGCGACAGCGGCTTTTGTATGCCTATCAGCCGGTACCGCTCACGCCGGCCGCCGCGCGCTGCCGGCGCTTCGCCGCCGCACGCTTCGCCCGGTGCGTCGCCGCTTCGAGGGCGCGCTCGAGCGATGCGAGCTCGTGCGGCGCCGCCCATGTGCGGCGCCCGTCGACGACCGGCACGGGGGCGCCGCAGTCGAGCCCGTTCTCGCAGGTCACGCTCGCCGCATCAGTGCCGCCGCGGTGCATCGTCAGTGATGCGCCGCAGTACGGGCACGGGCGGTCCATCGGGAACCCGCGGCGCCGGTCGTTGCCGATCGTCCGCTCGATACGCCGCGCCGCCTCACGTGCGATACGGCCGATACGCGCGCGCTGCGCATCGTCGAGGGGCATGCAGGGGCCCGGCTTGCCCTCGAGCCGGCTGATCAGCCACTCGGCCGCCTGTACCGCGCTGCGGCCGCCGAGGTTGTAGTGCCAGCGCTGCGGGTCGGCTTCGTCCCGGGCGGCGAGCAGCGCGAGGTCGAGCCCGACCCGGTCGCCGGGGATCGAGCGGGCGAGGGGCTTGATCGGGGCGCGCTGTACCTCGGCGGCGATCTCGTCGGCGACGGCGCACAAGGCAGCCTCGACCGCGCGGCAGGCGTCGACGACGTGCAGCCGCAGGGGTGCCGGCTGCTCTRCGAGGGCGAGCGGTTCGCGCTCGGGGCGGGCGGGGGTGTCCTGGTCGCGCTCGCCGGGGCGGGCGAGCCACTTCGCCGGCGTCATGACTGACTCGAGGGCGTGCTCGGCCGCGTGGTGCTCGTCGAGCTTGCGCAGGTAGTCGGCGACGTCCTTCGGCGGGGTCCATACCGCGGGCGTCGCGGTGTCGACCAGGGCCCGCAAGTGCTGCCAGTGGTCGACGACGACGCGCAGGTCGTCGGCAGCGGTGCGGGTGTTGATCGTCATGGCGGGTGCTCCTGGTGGTGCGTGGGCGTAGGGTGATCGGGCCCGCGAAGGGATCGGGGCGCCCCGGTTGCTTGCCGGCGTGGGGCGCCCCGCCGGCGTTTCAGGGGGCGTGGGCGTCGGGTGAGCCGAGGACGTCGTCGAGCTGCACGACGTCGAGCGAGTGCCGGGCCCGGCGCATGAGCTCGCGGCGCTGCCTCGCGCACCACCGGGGCGGGAACCCCCAGGCTTTGGCGTCCCAATCGGTCGCCATGTTGCGGGCGGCGAGCCACCGGTCGAGCAGCTGGTCGCGCAGCACGGGGTCGCTCGTCGACGCGAGCAGCCGCCCGAGGTAGGCGAACACCTGCCGGTGCGCGGGCATGGTCACCGCCCCCTCGAGCGCCGCGGCGGCGGCCCGTAGGGCGACTGCCACGCCGGGCGGCGCCGTTCCGGCCGGGCCCGCGGTGCGGCCGGCTGCTCGACCTCGACGACCGGGACCAATCCGAAGTCCTCGCGCTGCCCGACAGTCGACGTCTGGAGGATCGGCCGCAGGGCGGCGAAGCACCGCTCGGCCACAGCCCGGACCGCTGCGAGCAGCGCCGCGACGTTCTGCCCCTGCAACGCGGCGAGCACCTCGAAGGCGGCGCCGTGCACGAGCTCGTGATGTTCGCCCCGCTCGCCGCGCCGGTAGGCGTCGACGGCGCTGCGTGCGGTCGGCTCGTCGAGCCCGTGCGCGTCGACGAGCCGCTGCACGTGCAGCTCGATCGCGGCCTCGGCTGCGGTCGTCATCGCGTCGCCCCCGAGACGGGCATGAACCGGGCGATCTCTCGGATCGCTTCGGCCTCGGCGGTGTCCCATATGCGGCGGGCGTCGGCGAGGGCGCGGCGCCGCGCCGCCATGATGCGGTGATGCGCTGCGACCGCCTCGGGCAGCGACGTCGGCGCGTCCTGGTCGAGCTGCCGCTTGATCTGCCCGAGTGCCGCCCGGTCGAGGATCGCGTCGAGCTCGAGGTACCGGGTTGCCTCGGTGTGCGGCTGCCGGTGTCGCCACGTGCGCACCTCTTCGAGGGCGGCGCGCAGCGCGTCGAGCTCGATCGACGGGTACAGGGTCGCCAAGAGGCAGCGGCCGGCGTAGGTGTGCGCCTCGGCGCACTCGGGCCCGCAGGTTCGGGCGTCGGCGGTCGTGTCGGTCATGGGGTCCTCGCTGTCGTGCTGTGGGGCGGGTTGGTCAGATGCCGGGTAGGTCGGCAATCCCGCGTGCGCGGGCGTCGGGGAAGGGGCGCGCGGCGCCCCGGCTCGGGCTGACGGCGTGGGAGTAGCCGGCGAGCGGGTCGGGGTCGATCGGGTCCTCGAAGTACGCGGCGAGCTCTTCGTCGGTGAACTGGTCGGCGAGCGCCTCGAGCTCGTCGCCGTCGACGTCGGCGAGGTCGTCGAAGTCGAAGCCGCTCACGACGCCGCGCCCTGCGTCCGAGCGAGGTAGGCGAGCACCGCGCCGAGGACGACGTCGACCCGGGCGTCGTGCCGGTTGGCGATGCACCGGCAGGCGCCGGGGCGGCCGCACTGGGGGCAGCGCACCGGCTTGCCGAGCGCTATGTCGATCACGCGGCGCAGGGCGTCGGGTGCGTCGTCGGTCGAGACTTCGGCGGCCGGGTCCTGGTCGAGGTACTCGACTTCGGTTGCCCCGCTGTGGCCGTGCACGAAGTGCAGCGTCGGCACCCCGCGGTCGGCGAAGTCGATCTTCGGGTGTTCGCCGCGCCACCGGATGGACGCTGTCCCGTCGGGCCACTCGACGCCGTCGGCGATCACGCCGGTACCGCTCACCCCGGACACGTCGACGTGCCGGCGCAGCACGAACAGGCGAGGGCGCACGGGGTCGTTGGGCTGCACGATCCGGGCGCCGACGAACTGCGGGCCCGTGGCGATCTGCTCGAGATCCTTCTCGGCGGTCATGTGATCTTTCCCTTCGTCAAGGCGCTACGCGGACCGCAGAGCGGCCGCAGAGTGGTCGGTCGGGGTCGAGGTGTTGCCGGGCTCGCATTCGGCTGTCTCGAGGGCACACGGTGGCGCGGCCGTGATGTGCCACCCCAGAGCCCGCAGCACGCGCACGGCCTTTCGTGCTTGCGCCTCGGGCGTCGCGTCGGGGTGCTCGGCGAGGACGTCCTCGATCGCCCCCGCGATCACCGCGGCGACGGCGTCGCAGATCTGTCGGCGTTCCCGTTCGGCGGCGTTCATCGCTTGACCTCGCTTCCTCTCCGCTCGAGGCGCCGGCGGCGCAGCTCTTCGCGGGCCCGCAGGTACTCGTCGTTAGGGCGGCCGGGCGAGACGCGCACCGATGCCGCGCGCAGCTCGGGCAGACCGCCGGGGCGCACGCGTCCGGTGAGCACGGCCTCGCGCTGCGCGCGCACTGCCGCCCGGGTCGCTGCTTCGTCGTCGGGATCGATGTGCGGATACGCGCACGGCTCGAAGGTGTTCGGCAGCCGCTCGAGCGTGTCGCGGCAGTGCTTGCGCCACTTCGCGACGATGTCCTTCGGCATGACCGGATAGGCGCTCTCGCGGTAGTGCTCGCCGAGCGCCTGCCCGGCGAACCACTCGGGGACGTCGCGCAGCGCGGTCGACCAGAGCATGAGCTGCGCGGCTTGCTCGTCCTCGCTCGTCCGCAGCACGCGCTCGTCGATCCGGCTGATCACCTCGAAGAGCCCGAGGACGTCATCGGGGGTCATGCGCCACCCCCGTGCAGACGCCGCCGCAGGGCCTCGGTACTTGCGCGCTGCTGCTCGCCACGCGTCGGCCCGCGCCCGTGGGCACGGGCACCGGGACCGGCGAAGGGCACGACGTTGTCGTGCTGCTCGGGGCGCTCGCGCTCGGCCCACTCCTGCCACCGGGCACCCCACGCCGCAGCCGTACGGCCGTCGGCGGTCATCCGGCGCACGAACTTGCGCGTCACCTCGGCGAGCTCGGCCTCGGTCAACTGCGGCCGGCCGGCGTCGGCACGGGCGAGCTGTGCGGCCGCGACGTCGTCCTCGGTCGGCTGCCAATCGGCGGGGATCGCAGAGAGAGCCGGCTCGCTCGCGCGCGCACTACCCGCGGTGTTCTCTCTCTCCTCAACCCCCCTCTTAGGGAGTGGATTGGAGGGGAGTGGAACACGCGCGCGCGAGGTCCCGCGGGAGTCCCCCCGGGACATACCCCCCTGACCTGCGGCTTCGTCAGAAACCGGGGTGTCTTTCGCGTACGAATCTTCGTCGAACCCGTCCGGAATCTCGTCCGGATCGCCGTCGAAGAGCGACCGAGTCGGCGAGGAACCGCCGGGCCCGCCCCCCGGCGAGCCGCCGCTGCGCTGCCGGGCTTTCCTGTCAGCGGCGCGCTTCCGGCGCTGCTCGACTTCGGCGCGCAACGGGTTGCCGTTCGCCCGGTCGTGATAGTCGTGCATGTAATAGTCGCCCTCGGCCGGCTGCGGGCAGCTCGGGCAGATGTGCCCGTGCGGGTGCCACAACCCGACCGTGACGAGCCGCGTGATCTGCGGGCGGGTCCCGTACATTTCGGCGATCTCGCCGGGCACGACGCCGTCGGTCAAGTGCTGCGCGACGTAGCTGCCCGCGCGCACCCACAGCCCGACCGCTGCATTGCCCGCCTTCATGATCTTGCGGTGCGAGTGCGCTTTGTCGTCGACGTTGAACCAGGGCATCAGGGCCTCTCAGTGGTGAGCATTCCGGCGGGAAGTTGTGGTGCGGGTCCCGCGGCCCKCGAGGGTCCTCGAGGGCGCCGCCGGGGCGGTGCAGCGGTAATCCACAGGTGTGGACAACGGCGGCGGGGCGCGCGCTGCGCCGCGGCTGTCGGCCGGCCGCATCAGGGCTGCCCGTCTCGCGAGGCGCGGCGCCGCTCGAGGTGCGCCTCGTAGTCGGCATCGGTCGGCAGCATCGCGAGCACCTCGGCGACCGCGGCCTCGACGTCGGGCTGCCCGAGCTCGTCGAAGGTCCCGTTCATGCTGCGGCGCCGCATCATGGCTTGCATGACCTCGGCGACGAGCTTCGCCTCTTCGTCGGTCTGTGCGGCCTCGGCGCTCGTGATGCGCACCTTCACCGCCGGGTCTTTGTCCTCGCCTTCGGCGTGCCCGACGAACGACTTCGCGGTGAGCCGGACGACCGCGAACACCGACGTACCGGGGTTCTGCCACAGTCCGCGGCGCTGCTCGGGGGTGAGCGCCGCTTGCAGCCATGTCGCGTTGCCGTCGACTTTGACCTCGGGCAGCTTGCCCGGCTCGATCTCGTGAGGCATGGGCGTTACTTCCTTCGCTTGCGTGCGTGTTGCTTGCGGCGCTCGCTGCGCATGGCGGCGGCCGCTCGTACGTGTTCGTTGGGGCACTCGTCGCGCATGTGTCGCTCGGCCCGGATCACGAGCGCCTCGACCGCGTCGTAACCGAAGGCGTCCTCGGACGGCCGGCCGCACGAGCATGTGAAGTCGGCGGCCGCGAGGTCTTTCGCCTTCGAGTGGTCGAGGCGCACCCGCAGCCCGTAACCGGGATGCGGGAGCCCGATCGTCGGGCCGGCGCCGTTCATGCCTGCTCGGCCTCGAGCGCCTCGCGCTGCTCGTCGTCGAGCAACCCGCAGTCGTGCCAGAAGTCGACTAGGTCGAGCTGCCCCTCGAGCGCCGGCACCGGACGGGCGCCGGCAACGTCCTCAAGGGACCGGCGCGGCGGGGCGACCGCGGTACCGGGCAGCGTGGGAGCACCGGGCGCGGCGCGGCCGCGCCTCACTGGTCGGCCCCCAACACCCAGCGCTGCGGCATCAGGTTGGGCCAGGACACGACGGCGAGCCGCTCGCGCTGCGCCTTCGGCAGCTCGAAGAGCGGCGCCCCGTAGGCGTCGTGACCGGCCGCCCGCAGCCACCAGCCGTCACAGCGGTCGCCCTTCGGGTCGTCGGGGAACTCGACGCCGGCCGCGAGGAACGCCGCGGCTGCCATGTCGTCCTTGGACGCGTTGCCGTTGTCGGCCGCGTAACTCTTGAGCGTCGCCGGCGACAGATAGACGTACGGCACGCCGGCGCGCAGCAGCGCCGCGTTCACGACGCCGTGCACCTTGCCGAGTGCCTTGACCGCGTTCGGCCGCATCCGGGTCGGCATGTCCTCGAGCACCGCGACGTCGGGCCGGTGCTCGGCGACGAGCTCGGCGACCGTGTCCTCGATCACGAGCAGCCGGCGGTCGCCGTCGCGCTGCCGCGTCTTGATCCGGCCCGTCGACCCGTCCGGCAGCCCGTACCCGGTCGACACGATCGACAGATCGAGCCCGATCACGCGCAGCGCGCCCTCGAGCACGGCCGGGTCGACGCGCAGCCGGCCCGGCTCGAGCAACCCAGGGACCCCGGTCACGACGCATCACCGCGCGCCGGCGAGAGCGGCCCGTACAGCGCGCGCACGACGTCAAGCGATTGCACGGTCACGCCCTTGTTGGCGCGCAGCAGCGGCGCCCCGCGGTCGTCGAGGACGCCGCGCCAACGCCACTCGGCGCCCATCATGTCGACCCACGTAAGGGAGAGGTCCCACGCGTGCCCGCGGCCGTCCGTCCACACCTTCGCCGCCGGGTCGAACCGGCTGTCGTCGACGAGCAGTCGCTCGTCGGGGTGTGCCGCCGGCGACGCCTCGGGCGCCGAGGGGACACGCGGGTGCGGCGGGTGCGAGGCGCGCAGTCGCCCGGCGAGCTGCTCGAGAAAGTCGGCCACTTGCAGCGTGCAGACCTTGCCCGTATGCAGCTCGTACCGGCCGGCGGCGTCGACCAGCATGACGAGCCGGTGCTCGCCCATGTCGATAAAACGATAGTCAGGCTGAGGCACGCGGGTACTCCCTTGCATTCGGTCCCGCGGGGCGGCGGGGCGGTTGTCCGGTCATCGGGCGTTGCCGGGCTGCGCGACGTCGGGCCACGCGGCAGCGTCGGGGTATGCGGTCGGCGGTTCGTCGCCGTCGTCGACGACCTCGGCGGGGTACGCGCCGTCGGCGTCCGGGCCCGGCTCGTCGTCGTCCTGGTCGTCGTCGACGACCCCCGTCCGTGGGTCGACGCCGGCCTCGACGTCCTCGGCGATCTGCTTGAGGTCGGCGAGCAACTCGTCGGA
The DNA here is from genome assembly GCF_002148965.1 of Streptomyces swartbergensis. Classification (GTDB taxonomy): domain Bacteria; phylum Actinomycetota; class Actinomycetes; order Streptomycetales; family Streptomycetaceae; genus Streptomyces; species Streptomyces swartbergensis. The sequence goes on from NZ_NGFN01000240.1 coordinate 10,470, forward strand.
GCCGTGCCCGGCCGCGCGCGCCCGGTGCCATACGGCGATCACTTCGGCCGCCGTCTTGCAGCCGCGTGCGTCGGCGAGGTAGTCGGGGCGCTCGGCCGTACCCGCTTCGAGCGCCGGCCGGTCGACGAGCACGGCCGGGTTCAGCGCGGCCGCGGTCGACAGCGGGCCCGACAGGGCATGCCGCAGCGCCGGAATCGACGGGACGAGCATCACGACCGGGAAGTGCTTCGGCCCGCTCGGGCGCATCACGTTGCGCTGCTCGATCCACATGCGAACGGGCATCATGCTTTTGCCCTCGGTCGCCTGTAGGACCGTGTCGACGCCGCCCGCCATGACGTCGGCGGCGTAGTGGCTATGCGTCTCGAGGCGCCATACGCCGAGGTCGGGCATGTCGGGCAACATGACGCCGATGCGCGACGTCGTCTTGCAGACCGAGCCTTGCTCGACTTCGTTCTGCAAGTGCCAGTCCTCGCCGTACTCCGCACGGCACAGACACGGGCGCCGGCTGATGTGCTCGGTCACGCCGTCACATCGACGCGAGCAGCCCCCGCCCGACCACAGCTCGAACGACTGCGACAGCGGGTCACCGGCCGGCAGGATCGCCCGCAGCTCACGCGCTTCGGTGATCACGCGCCACTGCGCGACAGACTGCCCCTGCGGCGTCCACTGCTCGACCTCGCCGCCGTACAACTCGGCCGCCCGCTCGACGTACTGCTGCGAGTGCGACGACAGAAGGAACGTTGCCGAGCGGACGGGGATCGGCCGCCCCTTCGGGTTCTTCGGGTTGGGCCGGCTGTAGCCGGTCCGGATGCGGCCGAGCTCGGCGGCCTGTTTCTTCGCGGTCAGGATGCGCGATCCCATGTCACGCGGCCTTTCTGGACGTTGACCCGGGCGCCCACGGCGGCAGGATCGTCGGATACACGCTCGGCGCGTCGTGCAGATAGCGGGCGTTGGCGAGCGCCCCGAGGAACGCCCGGAACACCGCGCGGTCGCTCGGAAGCTCGATCAGCCGGAATCCGCGCGGCCGCAGATTCAGCACGGCCGTACGGCGCGGCCGCGGCGCCGGCACTTCGGTGTCGTCCGGCAGCAGCGCAACGGGCGCCCACCGGTACGCGGCGAGTTGATAGGGCTGCTCGGCGTAGACCGTCGTGACCGGCTTCTTCGCCGACGTCTTGTAGTCGATCAGCCAAAGCTCGCGGCGGCCGCCGCGCCCGGTCGGCAGCCACACCCACAGATCACCGGTCCCGGCGTAGCCATAGCGGCGATGCATCACGGTCGTCTCGACCGCCTCGACGTCGCGGTCGAAGTCGATCCGCCACAGACGGAAGAACCGCGCGAGCTGCCGCGCGTACGGCTCGACCTCGGGGTCGGCCGCGGCCGGCGAACCGATCACGATCGCGTGCGCCCGGCGGTGCACGCGGGTACCGAGGTTCGCCGCAGCCTCGCGGCGGGTGTTCGGCAGCGCGACGAGCTCGCGCCGCAGCGCGGTCGGCTCGGTCCGGGCACGGCGCGCGACCGCGATCGGGTCGGCGATCACGGCGTCGGCGACGAGCCCGGCGCCCCACGGGACGAGCGCCGGCTTGTGCACCGACGAGCCCGTGATGTTCGTGACGGAGATCAAGGACGGGCCCCCGGCGGGGTCGGCGTAGTACCGACCCCGCTCGGTAGCGACCGCGTGCTTCGGGTCCGTCACAGCTCGATCGCCCCGGCGTCGGCAGCGATCCGGTACCAACTCACGCCCCGGAAGAACGGGGCGACCCGTGCTCGCTGCACGGCTCGGTCGATGCTGGCCTCGCACTCCGCCCGCGGCACGACCGGGTTCGGCGCCGCCAGCGCCGGAACGTCGGCCGGTCCGGCGGTCGTTGCGGGGACGATACGGATGAGTGAGACGCTCACGCCGCACCCCCCGGGGCATCGGTGTTGAGCAGCGCGACGAGATACTCGGCGAGCTCCGGCGCCTCGACCTCGATCGCCGGCTCGGGGCAGCAGTCGTAAACGCTGCCGTCGGCCTCTTCGTGCTCCGGGTCGAGGCAGACGGGAGCGATCCCGGTCGGCGCGTCGCTGCCGTGCGTGGTGAACGCCGTACGCCACTTCGGCAGCCCCTCGCCGCCCCACTGTGCTGCGGCCGCGTTACGCGCTTCGTCGAGAGTCCGCATCAGGCGTCACGCCCTTCGGCGACCGCGAGCTGCTCGACGGTGAACGACCCGCCGTTGTTCATCCCGGCGAATATGAACCCGGTCATCTGCTCGAGGTCGACGTGCACCTCGACGTCGCTCGACGCGAGGTACGGCCGAACGTCCTTCGCGATGCGCTCGGCGAGCCCGTCGGCTCCGATCGCCCAGCACTCGAGCGGCGCCGGCGCCGGCCGCCCGCTGCGGCCGCCGTGCCGACCGACCCGCGCGTACGTCACCCGGAACTGCGCTTGTGTCGCACCGGGGGCGGCCGCCATCTCGTCAAGTGAGGGCGTCACGAGAGCTGCCTCGGGGTCGCGCGGCTCGTTCCTGCCTGCCTGCCAGTCGGGCCCGACCGCGAGCGCGATCTCGCGCAGCGTCTCGTCGGTGATGTGTCCGGTCATGCCGGGTCGTCCTTTCCAGTACGGGAGTTGTGAGGGCGCGGCGGGGTGATCGCGCCGGCGAGGATCAGCAGCAGCCCGGCGGCCGCGCCGCAGCCGAGGACGTCGAGCAGCTCGAGCCACTCGCCGGCGCTCACCGGGCGCCCCGGGCGAGGGCCTCGCCGAGCAGCGCGGGCACGCCCTCGCCAACGAGCCGGGCGCGCACACCGCGGTACGTGAAGCGGGCGACCAGGGCGCCGCCGATCGCGCGACCCTGCGCGTCGTGCACGCCGAGCGCCTGGGTCCAGCGCCGCCAGTCGTCGAGGGAACGGGGACGGACGACGAAGCGCACCTCGCCGCCGGCCGCGGTCACCGCCGGCTCGCCGGGCATCTCGGCGACCTCGGGCTCGGCGAGGTCGGCGGCCGCCTTCGCCTTGCGGCACTCGACGAGCGCCGCAACGGCGGCCGGGCTCGGGTCGGGGCGGCGCCGACCGGGCAGCGCGAACGGGTCGGGGCGGGTGAGCAGCCCGGCGTCGTCGAGGGC
>NZ_NGFN01000241.1 GCF_002148965.1 Streptomyces swartbergensis
GTCGGCGGGGGCGTGTGCGCGTGGACTCTCGGGGTCCGCGGTTCGGTGGGCTCGACGGGCAGACGGAGCGCCTTGTCGATGCGCTGGTAGGCGCCCATCCCGCGTTGGATGAGGCCCACGGCACGGAAGACGGAGGACAGCGGCAGGACGAGGTACGAGGCGTACAGGAGGAAGGCGACGAGGTCGCCGAGGGAGCCGGCCTGGCCGTTGACGCGCAGGCCGCCGACGACCAGGACGATAAGGAAGGAGCCCTGGACGGCGAGTTCGACGGCGGGGCTCATGACCGAGGCGAGCTTCGCGGTGCGTACCCCCGCGCCGTAGGCCGCCTCGACGCGCGCGCCGATGGCCGCCGCCTCGCGCTCCTCGGCGCGGTGCACGCGGACCATCGGCAGGGCACCGAGGGCGCGTTCCAGGTCGGCGGCGATGGCACCGATCGCGTTCTGCATGTGTTCGGACGCGCTTCTGATACCCGCCAGCAGCGAGGCGACAACCACGGCAGCCGCGGCCACGGTGACAGCGACCAGGAGCAGCAGCAGAGGGTCCAGCCACGCCATGAGGACGATCGCCCCGGCGGCGACAAGGCTTCCCGTCACCAGATCGACAAGGGCCTGGGCCACGACCTCCCGGAGCACGGTGGTGTCGGCCGTCACCCGGGAGATGAGGTCGCCGCCCCGGTGGCGGTCATATTCCCTCATCTCCAGCCGGAGCAGCCGCCCCACCAGCCCGTGCCGGAGCTGCCGTACGATACCTTCACCCATCCGTTCCAGAAGGAAGCGCCCCGCGGCTCCCGTCGCCGCTTCGGTGACGAACAGCGCGCCGAGCAGTGCCAGCAGTGGCCAAATGACCTGCCCGCGGCCGCTCGCGTCCACGACCTGCTTAGCGACGAGCGGCTGGGCCAGTCCCAGGGCGGAACCCACGAGGGTCAGTACGGTGGCGACGGCGATGGCGCTCCGGTGCCCGGCGGTGAGCCGGTACATCGTGGCCACCGCCGCCCGGGTGGACTTGTCACCCTCGGCGACCGGGGTCGGGCCGCCGTTCAGAACGGTCGTGCCGGTCATCGGTCCGTCGGTCGCGGCAGCGGGCCGACGGCCACCAGCCGGGCGAAGTAGCCCTCCGGCACACCCTCGCCGACGGGACGGCCTTCCGCCTCGATCCAGGCGTGCGCGGTGAAGGGCGGGACGACGCGGACGCCGGTGCACCAGGTCGGCCACGTTCCGCCGAGCCGGCACAGCAGTGCCGCCCCTAGGGAACGCGGCAGGCACCCCTTCGGTCCGGCGCAGCGCAGGCTGGCGGCGCACATGGCGTCGCGCGCGTTCTGCGCCTGCGCGGTGGTGGCGGGCGCGGCACCGCGCCGCAGGACGCCGAGTACGGTGCGGATGTGGCGGGGCGGCAGGAGGGCAAGGGCGACGGCGGGGAGCAGGACGAAGCGGGCGGCCAAACGCCGGGCCAGGGGAACATCGGTGGGCCGTTCCAGCGCGCTGGGCGTCGTCATGAGGCGAGCCCCGAGCTCCGCAGCTGGCCTACGAGCGTCTCGACGTCACGTAGGGCCTGCGTCTGGTCGATGTCGAACTCCCGGACCAGGGCGGCGGCCGCGTCCGACAACTCGCCGCCGTCGAGCAGCGTCCGCACCACCAGGGTGGCCGTCGGGTTCAACTCCCAGTAGTCACCGACGCGTTCGTCCAGCAGCACCGTGCCGTAGTCGGTCTCGGCCGTGGAGACGTTGTCGCCGAACTGCAGGGGCATGTGGGGGCCTTTCTGACGTGGGGATGTGGTCAGGGGTGGAGGACTCGGGCACGGCCGCGGGCGAGTCCCCGCAGCCACACCTCGGCGGCGATCGTGGAGTAGAGGATGGCGTCGGACAGTCCCGGGGAGGCGGGCCGCTGGGCGAGACGGCGGAGTTCGGCGCCGTCCACCAGGCCCAGCTCCTCCAGCCGCGATCCCTCCCACAGGGCCAGCAGGTCGGCGCGGTGTTCGCGCAGCCCGTTGGAGGCGTCCATGGAGGCCGTGGCCTTGTTGGCTCGCCGCAGGCAGGCCTCGGGCACGAACCCGCGCATCGCGGCGCTCAGGACGGGCTTGTACCGCCAGGGCGTGACGCGCTCGCTCGGACGTACGGCGAGACACGCCTCGATGACGCGGTCATCGAGGAAGGGGGAGGCCATCGGCAGTCCGGCGCGGGCCGCCATCCGGTCCCACTGCCGGATGACGCGCGTGCACGAGCGGATCTGCTCCAGGTCGCTGTGCAGGCCACGGTCCGAATGCAGCGGCGAGGTCGTCGCTGCGGCCTCGATCAGCGCCCGGCGGGCCATACGTTCGGCCTCGGGAGTCACCCAGTCGAACAGGCGCGGGGCCATGCCCCAGCCCAGACTCGTCGCGACGGACGGGGGCAACGGGCCACGCAGGTCGCCGGCGGCGTCGGCGAGCCACTTCCCGTACGGCCGGGCATCGGCGAGAGCCCGGGCCGTGCCGCCGAGCGGCCACTGCCACAGTGCCCGGAACCCGCGCAACTGACGCAGCGCGAACAGCGGACGGGTGCGCAGCAGCCGGTGGTAGTAAGCCTCGGAGCACCAGGCCACGTGGTCGCCGCCGATGCCGGTCAGGTGCAACCGGCTGCCGCGTGCGGCGAGGCCGGGCAGGTGGTGCAGGACCCGGGAGCGGTCCATGACACCGATGGTGGGCTCGTCGAGGAGGTCGTCGATGCCCAACAGGTCCTCGTAGACGAGCGGCGAGGCGTCGGCGTCCCAGACCACGTGCTCGACGTCCGGGAGGTGTCCCATCGCTTGTTCGGCCCAGTACAGGTCGGTGTCCGCCGGATCGCGTCCCGGCCACGTACTGGCCACCACGCGGGCGGGGGAGCGGTCGGCCAGGAAGCAGACGGAGGTCGAGTCCAGGCCGCCGGACAGGTCGCAGCTCACCACGCCGCCCTGCCGGGTACGCGCGCCGACGGCCTCCTCCAGCGCCGTCCGGATCGCAGGCGCCGCTGCGGCGAGCGGCCGGACCGGCTCCGGCGGTGTCCACCACCGGGTGTGCCGTACGGTGCGCCCGTCCGCGGCGATGACCACGGCGTCCTGCGGAGGAACGGCGGTGACCGCAGGCCACAGGGATGTCTCGAACAGGGGATAGGGGGCGGGCCACAGCAGCCTGACGGCCAGCTCCTCGACGTCGGGGTCGAGGCCCAGTGCGGCGGCGAGCGTGTCGGCACGGGTGGCGGCCACCCGTTCGCCGTCGATCTCCGCGTGGAAGACGAGCCGCAGTCCGGAAGCGGTGCCCTGAACCCTGATCTGACCGTCGAGGGCGCCGACGAGGTGGAAACTGCCGGGGAGGGACCGGGCCAGTGCGTCGAGCTCCGCGAGATCGCGCAGCCGTGCGGCCCGGCTCCGCAGTTCGCTAGCGTCGATCGGGCAGCAGCCGACGGCGGCGACGGCGGCGCCGCCAGTGTTCGCCGTGACGACCTCGTTGTCGTTCCAGTGGCCGACCAGCCAGGGTCGACCCGAGGCATGCGCGAGGGTCCGGCTTCCGGGGCGGGCGAAGGAGCGGGCCACGGCAGCCGCGTCCACGCGGTCGGTGAAGACCGCGAAGTGCGCGTCGCCGGGGCCCGTCCCCGCACTCTCGTGCAGTTCAGTCATGACGTCGGGTCAGGAACCGTCGGTCGTCAGTTCTTGCTCAGGATCAGCCGGTCGTTGCCGGAGCGCTGCAGGAGCCCCGTCTCCTTCCGAAACGTGCCGAGCCGGACGAGTGTCGGCGCCTCATATGCCTTCTTCATGACTACTCCTCACGTGCGGGTTCCCGACCATCTCCCCTGACCGACGTTCCGGACTGCCCGGTGTGCCGTCGGTCTGCCCAGGCTCATCGGGAACCCGGACCAGGAAATGGGCGCAGCACCTAGCTAGGTGCAGAACGTGAGCCCATGGCAAGAGCGTTTACGAAGCTCAGACAATATGCAGAATTCGAGGTCCCCTTAGTGTGCGCCCCTCTCTTTGTGATCCTCATTGTTCTTGCGCCTCGGTTGTGCGCTCACCGGGAGAAACGTTTTGGCGTATGTCCTGGCTGCTGCCTGCCGTTCCTCCCGGACGCGCCTGACGACGACCAGGGACAGGCGCCGCCGGGCGCACTCCTCAGTCCTGGACGTGCGCCGCTTCGCAGCCCGATCCGGCACTCAACCTTGTGCCTGTGCTGCGCCGGGCCGACCGGGGCCGCCAGCGCAAGGCGTCCGAGGATCTGAAAACGGGTCGGCTGGAGCTGACCGAGCTGCGGATGGCCCACCTGCTGGAAGTGGCGACCGGCTTCCGCTCCGGTGACCCGTTCCACCCGGGCCCGGGTGAACCGAGAGCCGAGTACGACCCGGCGACGACAACGCTCACCGAGCGCCGGCACGCGAAGGTGGCGGAACTCGCGTCCCTGGACCCTGCTCACGCGAAGCTGCTGGGGCTGGGCTCGGTCGGCTACCGCACGCTGATCCGGTGGGAAAACGCCCGCCGCCGGTTCGGGCTGGTCGGCTACGCCGACGACCGGTGGCTGCGCCGCAGCGGCGGAACCCGCATGGTTTCCGCGCAGGTGCGGGAGGCGGTCCTGGCGGTCCGCGAGGAGACGAAGCGGATGGCGAAGGTGTAGATGCGGACCAAGGACCGCATGATCCGCCAGTACGTCCGCGAGGAGTTCGGGCCCGAGACGAAGGTGCCCAGCTACGACACCCTGCGCCGGCTCTGGCAGGAATGGTTCGGCCCCGGCGGCGCCCGGCAGCGCTACGCGCGCTCGGCCGATCTGCCGGAGTCCGACGGGCACGTCCTGGTGCACCGGCCGGGCCAGGTCGTCCCGCTGGACACCACGGTGCTGCCGGTCATGGTCCGCGAGCACGTCTTCGGCGATCCCCTCACCCTGGCCCTGGACGTCTGCACGCACTCGCTGGTCGCCTTCCGGCTGACGCTGGTCTCCGATACCGCTGTGGACGTCGCGATGGTGCGACGCTCCGGGCAGGGACTCCAACAGCTGTTCCTCGGGCAACACCGACGAGGAGTACCTGACGGTGAAGAACTACTCGTCCCGCTCGACGATCAACCTCAAGGGCTACGTCGTCAAGGACGCCACCGGTAACCGCTTCGCCTTCACCGCCAACCACTACCTGCAGCCCGGTGACTATGTGAAGCTGCGCGGCGGCCACGGCGCCGACTCCAACACCCACAACGTCGTCTACCGCGACAACTGCAACTTCCTGTGGAACAACGACAAGGACACCATCTACCTGTACAAGCCCTCAGGCAGCCGCGCCGACGTCCACACCTACACCAACCGGAACGACGACCCCGACGGCAACGGCTACATCAACTTCCACGGTTAAGACCACCCCGGCCAGACCCGGCCCCCAGGCCGGCTGCCCAGCCCGCCTCAGCCCCTGGCCGGGGCGTCGCTGAGGTGAAGGTTCCAGGACTGCACTCCCAGCGCCTCATTGCGTAGTGCACCACCGGCTCGCAGCTTCACGTTGTCGCTCGCGTACATCGGGTCTTGGGTGACCGCTGCCCGCCCCAGAGGAGAGCTGCTGTGGTCACGGGGGCACTCGAAGCAACAAAGAGGTCCATGGGCGAGAAAAAGGGCCGTCGGTACGGCAACGGCCACACAGCTGGGCCAGGTCAGAGACAGGTTGGCCGATCCAAGCGCGCCTCCGGCAAGCTCCTGCGCATGTACCGCCGCTACCACGCCTGGCGTGCCCCGTTCCCACTGTGGGCGAGGATCGCGTGCGACATCCTGTTCTGGGCCGTCACCGCCGCCGCGGCCTACGTCGCAATCGGCAGCCTGTGCGGAGCCATCCTCATCGCAGCTTCCCTCCTCGGGTTCCTCGGACTCGCATCGAGCAAGGAGCACGACGACGGCATCGACTGGAGCGACCACCGCATGGGAGGACAGCCCAAGAACCCCGGGCCCAAAATCTAGTGCTGTCCTCGTCCTCATCAACCCGGGCGCCGACCTCGACGAGCTAGCCGCGCGCACCCCGCGCAGCGGGCTGCGCGCACCGGTCGGGCAGCCCGGCCAGCCCTCTCCCCTCCTCAACCGCGCCATGTACGGCGCCTTTTCTAGGACCTCTTACGAGGTCTGAGGCCGGCGCTTCAGTGCTCGAAGACCGCCGTCGCCACCGGCACTGCCAACAGCAGGCTGAGTCCGAACAGGGGGAGGCGGTCCAGCCACAGGATGGCGGCGAATTCGCGCAGTGTCGCGGCCAGCCAGTAGGCGGGGGAGGTCGGCGCGCCCACGACGTGCACGGGCACGCCGACGCGGCGGGCCAGCAGGGTCGTGCGGTAGACGTGGAAGCCGCTGGTGACCACCGTGGCACGGTGGCCGGGAGTGGTGCCGCCCACGAGGGCCGCGCTGAAGCGGAGGTTCTGCCCGGTGTTGACGGACCGGTCTTCCCGCACGATGCGGTCGGCGGGCACTCCTCGTCCGCGCAGATAGTCGGCCATCGCGTCCGCCTCGGAGCGGACCTCGTCGTTGCCTTGGCCGCCCGAGACGACGAACACCACACGCGGCGTGTCCGGTGCGCGGGCGGCGTCGATCGCGAGGGCGCGCTCCAGCCTGCCGGTCAGCAGCGGGCCGGGCCGGTCGCCATCGAGCCCGGCACCCAGGACGACGACATGTGTGGTTTCCGGCAGGGGGGTGTTACGGCCCCGGACGAACACGTAGCCGGCGAAGACGAGGAAGAGCAGAGTGAGGTATCCCGCGGCCGCGTTCACCGCGACCACGAGGGCACCGAACGCCTCGCCGCCGACCGCGTGGAAGACCGCGTCGAGGCCGAGCACCGCCAGCACCGCGCAGCCGGCGGCCCCGGTCGCCAGCAGGGCTGCCTGCGGTCCGTAGCGCCGGACCAAGAGGACGCCATCAGCCAGCAGCAGCAGGCCCAGCGCGAGCGCCAGGAGCAGGGCGGCGACGGCGAGGACGGTGGCGATGGTCGGGTGGGCTGCCGCACTGCGACCGGCCACGCCGAGTCCGGCAGAGGTCACCGCGAGGCAGAACAGGACGGCGGTGGAGAACCGGTGCGGTGCCAGCAGGGCGTTGACGACGCCGCCCGCGGCGAACACGACCGCGGCGAGGTACTCCGGGTACTCCGGCATGTGCCGCACCGCTCCGCTCTCCCGCCCGCCGGGCCGCTGCCCGTACCCGCCCGCCTCTCGCCGCCCGCGGGTTCCCGGACCCGGTACGGACGGCTGCCGGCCATCCTCCCAGACCCGCTGTGGCGCGCCGAACGCGGCGGGCGGTGGTGCGTTCGGCGGGACCGGCATGACGTGCCGGTGGTGCTGCCCGGCGGCCGCGCAGGACGCACAGATGGAAGGTGTGCCCTATAGCCCGGTGCAGATCCAGCAGGGACAGAAGCGCGACACGACGGACCGCTCCTCGGGCCGCACTGCACCGATGGCCACCATCTGTAACGCGATCCGGTAGCCGGTGCCTTCATGTCGACCGCCCCCACCCGGACGAGCATCCCGAGGACGCGGTAGGCCGTCGACTTCGGCAGATCGACGCGGCGCGCTACGTCCCTGGGGCCGCGCCATGGCGGGCGGGTGGTGCTGCGCTGCGGGCCCCGCTGGTTCGACCAATGCCGGGAGTGCTTTCTGGCGACGCCGCCGACATTGCGTCTGCCGCCGGCACGGCTCCTCAAGGATCTGCGCGATGCCTCGGCCGACACGCGGCTGCCGCTGTGCACCTACGCCGACGAGGACGGGTGGGACGGTGAGTGACGTGGACGACGAGCGCTTCCACCTCATCCTGACCGCGGGCGGTCGGCCGGTGATGTACGGCTGGTGGTCCAAACAGCCCACGGCCGAGCACCAGTACCTGTCGTGGATCGGCTCATGGGGCACCATCGACGGCGCCCGGATCATCCTGACCGAGCGCGCCGACGACGGCGAGCGGGTGATCGCGACCTGGCCGGAGGGCTCGCAGGTCAGCCGCCAGCAACCAGGTCCGGGTGGCGTGCGGCCTTCTTCACATCCGCCTCAACCTGGTGGCGTGCCGCGCCCTGCTCCTTCGCGTGATCGGTGACGGCGGCCTGCGTCGCGGGCGGCGTCGAGCCAGGTCTGCCACGCGGTACGCCAGGTAGTGCGCTGCTCGTCGGTCCACTCGTTCACGGTCGGCCGGCCGCACTGGTCCTGGAGCTGCTGGACCTGGGCGTGTGCCTCGTCGGCGGTGCGCTGCATCGTCACGAGTTCTTCGAAGGTATGTGCCACGTGCCGGGATCCTAAGTGGCCGGCTTCAGAAGCCCTTCGAGGGTTGGGAGCCGGTCGTGGGCGCCGCTCAGATGTCCAGGTGATGGCGATCGGTGATTTGGGGGCGGTTCGTTTCGAGTGAAGCTCGCGATCAAAGGGTGAGGGCGTTGTTCCGCTGGTCGGGGGTGACGTAGAGGCGGTCGTGTTCGCGGGCGGCGCGGAAGCACCAGGCCCTGCCGCTGACCTGCGGATCCTGTTGTTCCGTCAGTTCTCATGCAAAGCTGGTCGATCATGATTGCAGCGCGTCGCGGTGCTCGGAGTGCTCATGCCGCGCACACTCCCTCTCCTTTCGGTGTGATGTGGGTCACATCGGCCCCATGTCACGAACGGAAGGGCAGCTTGCGTCTGGTGGTCGTCCGCACGCCGGGAACGACCGACACGAAAGAGGCAGCAGAGCGATGAACGCGACAGCAGCGCAGCATCACGAGGTCCTGGTCCTGGGCGCCGGCTACGCCGGGCTCTCCGCCGCGATTCAGCTCGCGGCCCGCACCAGGAAACGCGGGAACCTGCGAGTGACGCTGGTCAACCCCTACGACACCTTCACCGAGCGGCTCCGACTGCACATGACCGCCACCGGTCAGGAGACGGCCGAGATGAACATCCCGGAGCTGCTGGAGGGCACCGGCGCCGGCTTCGTCCGTGGCTGGGTCACCGCCGTGGAGGCCGAGGCGAAGGCCGTCCGGATCGACGACAACCGGGTCATGCGCTACGACACCCTGGTCTACGGCCTGGGCAGCGTCGCGGACACCGTCGCCGTCCCCGGCGTGGACGACCACGCCTACACCCTCAACAGCCCGGAGGACGCCGCCATCCTCGCCGACCGGCTGACCCGGCTCGACGGTGGGACCGTCGTGGTCGGCGGCAGCGGCCTCACCGGCGTCGAGGCCGCCGCGGAGATCGCCGAGCGGCACCCAGAGCTCGATGTGGTGCTGCTGGGCCGGCAGGAGCCGGGCGCGAGCATGCACCCGAAGGCCAAGGCCTACCTGGACGCGGCGCTCGCCCGGCTCGGCGTGCGGGTGCGCAGCGGCGTCGAGGTGGCCAAGGCGCTGCCGGACAGCGTCGAGCTCGCGGACGGCTCCAGCATCCCGGCGGGCGCGGTGCTGTGGACCAGCGGCACCCGTGTCTCGCCGCTGGCCGCCGCYGCGGGCCTGACCGTCGACGAGCGCGGCCGTGTGGTCACCGACAGCGCGCTGCGCTCGGTCTCCCACCCGGACGTCTACGCCGTGGGCGATGCGGCGGCGATCCGTCAGGGCTACGGCGTCATGCACGGGACCTGTCAGGGCGGTATGCCCACCGGCGTGCACGCGGCCCTCTCGATCCTGCGGATGCTGGCCGGCAAGGAACCCAAGCCCTTCCGGTTCGGCTACTACCACACACCTGTCAGCCTGGGCCGGAACGACGCCGTCGTGCAGTTCACCCACCCCGACGACAGCCCGCGCCGGATCGTGCTGACCGGCAAGCGAGCCGCAAAGTACAAGGAGACGGTCACCGCCGCGCCATGGCCGACCTTCGCCCGCATGAAGAAGATGCCCGCCTCGGGCGCGTTCTGGCCGCACGGCGGCCGCTACACCCGGATTCGGAGCGCCAAGTGAACCAGCCGCAGCAGGCCGGCCCCGACCAGCTTGCCTTCCAGCAGTACCGCACCCTGCTCTTCTCCGTCGCCTACCGCATCCTCGGCACCGCCGCCGACGCCGAGGACGTGGTCCAGGACGCCTGGCTCAAGTGGTCGGCGGCCGACCGCTCTCAGGTCGCCGACCCCAAGGCCTACCTGACCCGGATCGTCTCCAACCTGGCGATGGAGCGGCTTCGTTCGACTCGCCACCAGCGCGAGACCTACGTCGGGCCATGGCTCCCCGAGCCGATCCTCACCGGTCCGAACACCGCTGACGGCGTTGCCACGGCGGACTCGGTCTCCATGGCCCTGCTGGTTGTGCTGGAGACGCTGAGTCCCCTGGAGCGCGCGGTCTTCGTGCTGAAGGAGGTCTTCGCCTTCAGCTATGCGGAGATCGCGGAGGCGGTGGAACGCTCAGAGGCGGCGGTCCGGCAGGCCGCGCACCGCGCCCGTGAGCACGTCCAGGCCCGCCGGCCCCGTTTCACCGCGGACCGCGCCCGCCAACGCGACGTCACGGAGCGCTTCTTCGCGGCGACGGCGGGCGGCGACATCAACACCCTCATGGAGCTGCTCTCCCCGGACGTGACGCTGTGGACCGATGGTGGCGGCAAGGTCCGCCAGGCCCTCAAGCCGGTCGTCGGCCTGGAGACCGTGGCCCGTTGGTTCGCCGCGCTCGGCACCGCGACCTACCAGGGCATCGAGCCCGGCCAGATGCGGGCAGAGCTCACCTGGATCAACGGCGGCCCGGGCGTGGTCTTCTGCGGCCCGGACCACGTGGTCGCCACGCTGACATTCGACTTCGATCCGGAAGGCCGCATCTCTGCCATCCACAACGTGGCCAACCCCGACAAGCTCCACGCAGTCGCCGACGGAACTCGGCACGAACTCCCCTGAGCCGCCTGATCGTTGTCGAATCCCTCCGGAATCACCGTGAGCGCCCGGGCCCGCTGCCCCAGCACGGCCCAGGTGGAAGCGGATGCGGCAGGCTGTGGCCGTCCTGATCCACTTCTGCTGATCGGCTTGCCTCTTGCCTGTTGCTGCCGCGCGCCCGATAGTCCTGACCGCCGCCGAGCGGCACCGGTTGAAGAATGCAGCCTGGGGCCATAAGACCGAGTACCGGGCCCGGGTGCGGGCGCGGGCGCCGACCGGAAGCGCCCGGGGCGGCCCGCCGCTTTCACTGCGTTGCAAGCTGCTCAGGTCAAGGCGCTGGCCTGCCAGCTTCCGGCCGAGCCGGCGCGCCGCTGTCGCGCTGGTCGTGCCCAGAGCCGGCCCGCGAGGCCGTCGAGTGTGGCATTGCGCCCTTCTGGCAGCATGATCAACCCTCGAAGGACTTCCGGAGCCGACCACTAAGGTGCGCACCGCACCTGGCGGGCTCATCCTCGAGGGCGCTCGCGGTAGCGCGAGAGCAGCCAGTGACTCGGCCCGGCTATCGGGAGGGCGGCCCGGCCCCTGCCCGACCTCGTCGATGCCGACACTGTTCCAGGAAGTCACCTGGCGTGAGGGGCGCAAGGGCACGATGACCTCGCGTTTCGCGTGCTCCAGGTGCAGCCGTCGGACAACGAAGCCTGCCCCACGGCTCAGGAACAGGCGGGCAGCGCAGCCGAGGGGGGCCAAGAATGCGCTGGCGCATCGAGCACGACTACAACGCACTCAAACACGGTGTGGGCCCGGATCACTTAGAAGGCCGCATCGGGCGCGGATGGCACCACCTGCGGCCGCCCTCTCACCAGTAGCAGAGCCAGAACCTAACGAAGCACTACGAGGGCGTTTCTTCCGGATCACCTGGGCAGCGGGGCGGTGACGCCAGGACGCACGTGGTCAAAGGGGCTGGAGCCGGGTGCGCAGGAGGCAGAATTCGTTGCCTTCCGGGTCGGCCAGGACATACCAGCTCTCGGTGCCGGTCTGGCCGACGTCGGCGGGCCTGGCGCCGAGAGCGAGCAGGCGCTCCAGCTCGGCGTCCTGGTCGCGGTCGGTGGCGTTGACGTCGATGTGCAGTGGGAGCTTCCCGGTGCGCGGGTCGCTGCTTGGGCTGAGGACGAGGGTGGGCTGCAAGCCGCCGAAGCCGACGTCCGGCGGTCCGATCTCGATGCTTCCGTCGTCGTCCCGGCCGAGCTCGACGTAGCCGAGGACGTCGCTCCAGAATGCCGCGAGCCGGTCGGGGTCGGTGCAGTCGATGACCAACTCGCTGATGCGGCATGCCATCCCGCCAGTGTAGGAGACAACACGCGCTACACGATCGCATTTTGCTCGGCGGCGTCTCTCTGCCAGGCACTGGAGCCTAACTCGGGCGCGGTTCTTCCCCTCGACGATCAGCCACGAACAAGCTGTTGCCCTCTCGAACGCCATCCTTCGGACCGTCGGCACGGCGGCCATGCTGAAGAAGGTGAGCATCGACGACAACGACTGGGGTGTCATCGTCTCCCCCTACGTGGCGTCGGGCTCGACGGTCACGGTGGATGTGCCGGTGGGCAAGCTGGCGCTGAACACGAACTATGTCTTCCACACGTCGGCGTTCGACAGCTCCCTGTACGAAACGTCGTGGTCGCCGTGGGCGAAGTTCCGTATCTAGCTGCCGGTTGATCTGACGCTACCGACGCCCGACTACAGTGCGCCCGATCCGACGTCGCTGATCAGCCGCAGGAGTGGTAGTCGTACCCGGCCTGACGCCAGTCGTCGTAGCGGTCCTTGAAGACGTACTTGCCTTCCGCGTTGCGGATCAGGGTGAACGTATGCACCTTCCCCTTGTATCCAAGAACCAGCCTCTCGCCCCGGTCGGTGCTTCCGGACTCCTTGTACAGGTTATCGGCCGCCCTGCCGAACGTGCCCCCGCCGACCTCACCGTCCGGGCTGAGGTCCCAGGTCGCCTGAAGATTGCGTGTGGCCCGGTTGGTGTTGAGCCCGAAATTCCCGTCGATCATGTTCCGGGTGAACTGTTGGCTGACGTTGTTGATCTTGAACTTAACTCCTTCGGCCCACATGATCTTCTGCCAGAGACAGGTGGCGTTGGAGTTCGTGTGGCCGCCCGGGCCGTTCGACAGGACGCCCTCGTCGTCCCAGTCGTCGCTGTACTTGTCATACCCGCGCACCCAGCCGTCGGATGCCTTCGCTGAGGCCGGTGATGCCCCGAGCCCTAGCGTGACCGCCAGAGCGGCACCCGTGATGACCGCGACGGCCCGCGAGCGTCCCCCGTGAAAATGCATGTGTGGTCCCTTCGCATCATGTTTGGCACGCGCATGGTCTCCCAAGGGGACGTCAGAGAGACCCTGGAAAGTTGCAGGGTAGGACGGAAGAGTCACCCCGAAGGGCGGCCGACCAGTCATGGAAGGAGCGTCACATCGCCCGGCCGCCAGCACCGAACTGCCCCAGCTCGGTGAAGTGCGCGACGCCGGTGTCGCCTCGTCCTGCGTCTCTTCCCTTCGGCTGCCGCGTGAGGAAGAGGTGTCGTCGTCTCCCCTGTTGGAGGCAACCGTCCAGCCAACGGTTCAGCCGCCTGTCGGTGCAACCCTCCGTCCGGCCGCCGCGGGGCGCGGAAGGCACGGGGCGGGCAAGGACCTCGGGCGGACCGGTATGTGACGCACGGATCGTCGTCTCGGTGTATCGAGGAAGCTGTCATGGGCATGTATTTGGGGTATGATCCCACCCCACGAGGAGTGAGCGCGTGATGAGCGCCCCGGCCACGGCACCCGTCCCC